>RFGI01000057.1 GCA_003696725.1 Planctomycetota bacterium
CCGGGCATGCGCGGGCGTGAGACTTGGACACGGGTTGTATGATCTGAGCGTTGGGGCGGTAGCTCAAGTGGGAGAGCGCCGGCTTTGCAAGCCGGAGGTTGCCGGTTCGATCCCGGTCCGCTCCATTGCGCGGGCTGATCCGTGTTGATGCGTTCGCTCGACCTGCCGGTGTCGCCACCGGCGTGGGCGCGGTTGATCGCCCCGCGGTCGTGGTTGCTGGCGGCATCGGCGTTCGCGGTCTGAGCGCAGGGGCAGCGGGTGATGGGGGAGTCTGGACCACGTTGGCTTTGATGAAGACGCGGGCGTCGGCGGCGGAGGTCATCTAGACTGGCCCCGATCGGGCCCGACGGACGGGCGCCGAGACTGCCAGGCCGGCTGAGGACGCCCATGATCGACGACATCCCGCTCTCTCGCCCGGAGATCACGCAGGACGAGCTCGCCCTGGTCGACCTGGTGCTGCGATCGGACCGGCTCGCCGCCGGGCCAATGGTCGAGGAGTTCGAGGCGTTGATCGCCCGGCGGACGGGTCGGCGCCATGCGGTGGCGGTCTCGTCGGGGACGGCGGGGCTGCATCTGGCGCTGCTGGCGTGCGGGATCGGGCCGGGCGACGAGGTGGTGACGACGCCGTTCAGCTTCATCGCGTCGTCGAACTGCATCCTCTACACCGGGGCGACGCCGGTGTTCGTGGACATCGACCCGGTGTCGCTGAACATGGACCCGGCGCGGGTCGAGTCGGCGATCACGCCCCGGACGCGCGCGATCCTGGCGGTCGAAGTGTTCGGGAACCCGGCGCACCTGGACGCGTGCCGGGCGCTGGCCGCCAAGCACGAAATCCCGTTGATCGAGGACGCCTGCGAGGGCCTGGGCGGGGCGTGGCGCGGGCGGGCGATCGGGTCGTTCGGGCGCGTGGCGGTGTTCGGTTTTTATCCCAACAAGCAGATCACCACCGGCGAGGGTGGGATGATCGTGACCGACGACGACGCGATCGCCGACGCCTGTCGGTCGATGCGCAACCAGGGGCGGGCGCTGGAGCCGGCCGCCGCTCCGGGCGCGGCGCGGCTGGGGATGTCGTTCCGGCACGACCGGCTGGGGTTCAACTACCGCATGTCGGACGTCAACGCGGCGCTCGGGGTCGGGCAGATGCGCCGGCTCGACGGGATCCTTGAGGCGCGCGACCTGGCGGCGCGCGAGTACATGCGCCTGTTGATGGACACGTCGGACATCATCCTGCCGACGGTCGACGGCGACACGCGGATGTCGTGGTTCGTGTTCGTGGTGCGGTTGGCCGACGAGTACACCGAGGAGGAACGCGACCGGATCATCGAGGGCCTGCGCCGGCACGACATCGGGGCGGCGGCGTACTTCCCGTGCATCCATCTGCAGCCGTTCTACCGGGCGCGGTTCGGGTTCGAGCCGGGGTCGTTCCCCATCGCGGAGCGGACGGCGTTGCGGACGATCGCCCTGCCGTTTTTTACGAGGATCAGTCGCCGGGAGATCGACCTGGTATCGCAGACCCTCAAGCTGATGATCGGGCGCGAGAACATCAAGCGGTCGTAGGCGGCCCGGGTCCGGGAACCGGGCACAGTTTGCCGAGGCCGCGCAGGCCGAACGCCGGCGCTCGCGCCGGCCCGGGCCGGCGGCGTGCGCCGGCAGGGGGCCGCCGATAGGGCGTCCGTCGAACTCACGACCACGGAGGACGCCGACCATGGGGCATGGAGCGCGACGGGCCCGACGGGGCTTCACGCTGGTGGAGCTCCTGCTGGTGATCACGATCATCGCGATCCTGGCGGCGGTGGCGACGCCGCTGGTCGCGCAGCACATGGACAACGCGCAGCAGGCGGCGGCGGAGTCGAACTACAACGCGGCCGTCAAAGCCGTCCAGGTCTATTTCACGGAGAACGGCGTGTACCCGCCGTCCCTGGACCCGAGCCTGTTCATGCACGACGACCTGCCGGTGATGCCGGCCGGGTACTCGCTGACGTACGACCCCGCCACGGGCGAGGTGACGCTGATCTCCCCGCCGTGAGCGTGCGGGCGCAGCGCGGGCACTCAGCGCCGTCGGCGGCTCCACCCAGCAACGCAGCCGAGCAGCACGCACGCCGCGCCCGGCGACGGGATCGCACCGAACGAGATCGTCAGGCTGTTGGGCAGGATGATCTTGCCCCCGGCCGGCCCGGTGAAATCGAAGCGCGACACGATGTGGTGCGTCCCGGCGGCGAGTGAATCGCTGGAGTTGAGGCCCATCCCGCTGAAGGGCTGTGACCCTTGCAGGGTGAACGAGCCGAACGAGCCGAGGTTGGCGAGGTCCACCTCGGCGCTGTAGTCGATCGCGAAGACGTCGTTGGCCAAGGGCGTGGTGACGGCGCCGTCGGCGCTGGCCTTGAGCGTGGCCTTGGGGATCGCGCCGTGCATCCAGTCGGCCTCGACGAGCAGCCCGCCGGAGACGGTCGTGCCGGGCGTCCTGTTCAGGGTGATCTCGATGTTCGTCAGATCGATCTGGAGCTTGCCGTTGACAAACGAAGTGACGACGATCGGCTTGGTCGGGTCGATGGGCGCCCCCTCATACTCGCCACCGGAGCCCCAGAAGCGCATGCCCTCGATGGAGAACGAGTCGTCGGTGGTGTCGTTATCGGAATCGACAACGCGAAAGAACGTCCCGTCGGCGAGCTTGTGGCTGACCTTCACGTTCTTGATCTGAGCGGCGGCGGGCGCCGCAAGACAGGCGGCCGCGCAGCCGATCGCACAGACAGAGACAGATGACAATCGCATGGTGTGTTCCTCCCTCAGAAGGCGGTGTTCACCCCGCCTCTGGCCAGAATACATGAAAACCGCACCAATCCTGACTGAAACAGGACGAATGACCCTTTTTGGGGAGGAGCAAGCCTTATCGCGCGAGGGAGAACACCTCAGGTCACATGCGAATGGGCGGTGAGGGATTCGAACCCCCGAAGGCGTAAGCCAGCGGGTTTACAGCCCGCCCCGTTTGACCACTCCGGCAACCGCCCGCCGACCGCGCACGCCAAAGGCCCGCGGGCGGGGAAGTGGAGCCGATCGGGCTCGAACCGACGACCTCTTGCATGCCATGCAAGCGCTCTCCCAACTGAGCTACGGCCCCAGGTTGTCGCCGCCCGAGAACCGGGCGCGGGCGGGAAGGCGAGGATAGCCGGGCCCATCGCGTGGTCAAGGCGGCCGGCCGCGCCTGGATATTCAGGGGCGCCCGGGATCGGGGCGTTTTCCGTATTTTTTTTCTGCGCGCGTTCGACCGGGAATAGGGCGGCCTGCGGCGCGGTTCTTCCGAACGCCGGAGAGAGCCCGTCTCCCCGCTCTCTCCGGTCATCTTCGAGCCCCTTAGGGCCCGGCCGGCGACCCTCCCTCGCCTGGTCGGGCTCTTTTTCGTGTGTCGGGCGGCTGGTCACCCGCCCTCGCCGGGAGGGTCGATCGAGAGCCGGACGCCGGCCGGCAGCGGGGAAACACCGGTCACGACGACTTCGGCGGGGGTCAGCGTCGTCGCGTCGTAGGTCACGTCGAATGTGAGAGTGACCGCGTCGCCGACGGCCAGACCAGCCAGCGAAACACTGTCGTTCACGATCGGGAAGGGCATGGCCATGGCGTCCATGCCAATGACCTCCCCGCCGCTCATGAAGGAGGGGATGGGCTCGTGGTGGACGATCAACTCCGCGGCGGGGCGCGCCGGGTCCGGCAGGCTGACGATCCGGCCGCGAACGGTGTAGGACGCGACGGGCGCCTCGGGCGCGGTCGGAGCGGGCGGTCCGCCGCAGCCGGCGACCAGCCCGACCACGGCGGCCATCAAAGCGGACGCCAGCCGAGCGGGCCCGGTCACTTGGGCGTGATCTGAATAAAGTCCGAGACGCTCTCGAGATCCCGCCGGAGGCTGGGCAGGTACGCCATGGTCCAAGCGGCGCCGGGCTCGGCCCGCGCCACCTGGGTGCGCGTGCGGCGGTTGGTCCAGGGCCGCTTGCCGCGGGAGCGCGTGACATTTGTCTTGGCCCGGTGGCGCTGCGTGCGGCGGAGGGCGGCCTTGATCTCCGGGTCCTGGCGCATCAGGCGTTCGATCGTCTGCCGCTGGTCCTCGCGGCGCGGCGGAGCCGAGACAGTGACGGTGATGGTCTGGGCCGGGGTGAGCGAATCGAGCACGGGGGCGCCTCCGGAGCCGGCTACCTGGGAATCGGGCCGAGCTGAGCAGGATAGCGGCGCCGGCGGGGCGCCGTCCACCCGCCGGGCCTGGCGATAGACTGCCCGTATGACCCAGGAACCGACCCCCGCGCCCGGCCCGACGCCCGTCTTTGACCCGAGCGACCCCCGGCAGCAGAAACCGAAGTTGCGGCCGGTCCGTGGCTTCCCCGCCCAGCATCAGGATCAGCAGATGCTGGCCCTGGCCGACGCCCAGCAGATCTCCGACCGCGTGGTGTTCACGACGCCGGCGGCGCAGGTCGTGCTGCCCCATTTCACCGGGGAGAAGGACCTCGACTCGATCGTCCGCGAGGTCGGGCAGGGCTTGACCCGGCCGTGGCTGGAGGCGTTCGTCGCCCAGCTCGAGGGCGCCGGGCTGATCGAAGGCAAAACCTTCACGGGCATGCTTGAGAAGTTGAAGCGGGACTTTGATTCCCGGGACGTCCTGCCGCCGGGCTCGTCGATCGCGTTCGCCGAGGCGATCGCCCAGGAGCACGCCGGGGAGCAAACGCTCAGCGAGGAAGAGAAGACCGCGCGGGCGCCGGCGGCGCTGCGGACGCAGTTCGACCACTGGATCGACCAGGCGCTCAAAGACGCGGACGACCCGAGCCTGGACGACCTGCCGCGCGCGGTCGTGGCCCCGCACCTGGACTACGGGCGTGGGTGGCTGAACTTCGCCCATACCTACGGCCGGCTGCGCGTGGTGGACACGCCCGACCGGGTGATCGTCCTGGGCACGAATCACTTCGGGTTCGGCACGGGCGTCGTGGGGTGCGACAAGGGGTACGAGTCGCCGCTGGGCGTGATGCCGATGGACGCCGAGTTCAAAGACCGGCTCTGCCGGGCGCTGGGTGAGGAGGACGCCCGCCGGCTCTTCGAGCACCGCTACGACCACGAGCGCGAGCACTCGATCGAGCTTCAGATCCCCTGGCTCCAGCATGTCTTCGGGGAGGGGGGCGACCCGGCGCCGATGCCGGTGTTCGCCGCCCTCGTCCACGACCCCGCGCGCAACGCCGGGGAGTCCTACGACGGCGAGGGACTCGGGCTCCTGCCGTTCGTCGAGGGGCTCAAGCAGGCGATCGTGGAGTCGCCGGGGCGGACGCTGATCGTGGCGAGCGTGGATCTGAGCCACGTCGGCCCGCAGTTCGGGGATCAGGTGAAGATCGCCGATCTAGAAGACGAGGAGGCCACCGCGTTCCGGGAGAAGACCATCCAGCACGACCGAGAGATGCTCCAGCTGGTGCTGGACCGCAAGCCGGAGGAACTGGTCGCGTCGATGGCTTGGATGCAAAACCCGACGCGGTGGTGCAGCGTCGGGGCGCTGGTGGCGACCCTCAAGACGGTCGAGCCGGAGTCGGTGCGGCTGTTGAACTACGCCGCCGCGGTGGACGCCCATGGCGCGGGGATGGTCTCCGCGTGCGCGATGGCCATGGCGTGAGCGCTCGGGTGTGACGCTCTCGGGGCTGGACGCGGCGCTGCTGTTCGGCGCGGGGGTGACGGCGCTGGGCGGGATCGGCGCCCTGGCGCTGGCGCGGACGGGCCGGGCGCGGATCCTGCCGATGCCCGGGGCGGCGGGCCTGAGCGCGCCGACCGCGGCGGTCATCGGCGTCACGCTGGCGCTGGTCGCCCACCAGCTGGCGGCGCCGGTGTTCGGGTGGTGGGGGCTGAAGGGCCCGATGGGGGCGCTGTTGGCCCTGGGCGTGGCGTCCTCGATCGGGTCGGTGTGGCTGGACCGCGTGGATCGCCGGCACGAGGACGGGGGCGCCGAGCCGTGATCGCGGTGGTCCAGCGCGTCGCGTCGGCGCGGGTCACGGCCGAGGGCGACACGGGGGCGCCGCACCTCGCGTCGATCGGGCTGGGGCTGGTCGCGCTGGTGTGCGCGGTCCAGGGGGACGGGCCGTCCGAGGCCGACTGGATCGCGGACAAGATCGCGGCCCTGCGCGTCTTTCAGGACGGAGACGGCAAGATGAACCGGTCGGTGCTGGACGTCGGCGGGGCCGTGCTGGTCGTCAGCCAGTTCACGCTCGCGGGGGAGCTGCGCAAGGGGACCCGGCCGAGCTTCACACGGGCGGCGGCGCCGGCGGTGGCCCGCCCGCTCGTCCAGCGCGTAGCCGATCGCCTGGCGCACGAGCACGGCGTGCCGGTATGGACGGGCGTGTTCGGGGCGGCCATGCGCGTCGAGCTGGTCAACGACGGCCCGGTGACGATCATCCTCGACCGATCGGCTCGATCCAGCGCTGGGCGATCGGGAACCGCCGGCCCGTACCGAACGCCACGCTCGTGACCTTCAATCCGACCGCCGCCTGCCGGCGTTTGTACTCGGCGCGGTCGATCATCCGCACCACGCGCGCGACCGTCGCCGCGTCGATCCCGGTCTGGCGGGTGATCGTCGATGGCGCGGCCCGGTCCTCGACGTACCGCGCGATGATCGCGTCTAGCTGGTCGTACGGGGGGAGGGAGTCCTGGTCGGTCTGGTCGGGCCTCAGCTCGGCGCTGGGCGGTTTCTCGATGGTGCGGTGCGGGATGGGAGGTCGGCCGAAGCCCCCGGCGCCTGGGTTGGCGTTGATCCAACGCGCCAGCCGGTAGACCTGCGTCTTGGCGACGTCGGAGAGGACGGCCAGCCCGCCGTTCATGTCGCCGTAGAGCGTGCAATAACCGACGGCCAGCTCACTCTTGTTGCCGGTCGAGAGCGGCAAGAGGCCCAGCTTGTTCGACAGGGCCATCACAATCAGCCCGCGCAGGCGCGACTGGACGTTCTCCTCGGCGACGCCGGGCTCGCGGTCGGCGCCCATCGACGCGAACACCGGCGCCAGGGCGGACTCGGCGGCGGCGTGCAGGGGCTCGATCGGCACGACCTCGAACCGCGCGCCCAGCGCGACGGCCAGCGCCCGCGCGTCCTCCACCGAGCCCGCCGAGGAGAACCGGCTCGGCATCCCCACCGTCAAGACGCGCTCGGGGCCCAGGGCGGCGGCGGCGATCGTCGCCGTCAGCGCCGAGTCGATCCCGCCGGAGAGGCCCACCACGGCGCGGTCGAACCCCGTCTTGCGGGCGTAGTCGCGCACGCCCAGGACCAGCGCCCGCCACAAGAGGGCCTCGTCGGGCGTCGGCCGGGACTCGGCGACGCCGGGGTTTCCGAGGTCGACAGTGAGGCTCTCGCCACCGAAGGGCTCGGTGTCGGCCAGGAGCCGCGCGCCGCCGTCCGCGGGGGCGTAGACCGCGGCGAGGCCGTCGAAGATCAGCTCGTCGTTGGCGCCGAACTGGTTGATTGACGCGACGGTGACGCCGTGCCGGTCGGCGTGTCGGCGGAGGATGTCGCGCTGCGTGTGGCTCTTGCCGAGAACGAACGGCGTCGCGGAGGGGACGGCCACCACCCGCGCGCCGGCGCGGGCCAGCTCGGTCATCGGGTCGGGCCGGCCTCGGTACCGGCGGGCGAAGCCGGCGTCGTCGCCGCGCCACAGGTCCTCGCACACCGCCAGCCCGACGGGGACGCCCGCGACCTCGACCACCGCGGGCCGGTCGCCCGGTGTGAAGTAGCGGTCCTCGTCGAACACGTCGTAGGTCGGCAGGAGCCGTTTGTCGTAGCGCTCGATCACGGCGCCGTCGCGCAGCGCGAGGAGGCTGTTGCGGATCCCGTCCTCGGTGCGCCACGGGGCGCCGACGATGGCCGTGATCCCACGGGCCGCGGGGGCGAGGGCCTCGGCGACCTCCATCGCGGCCTCGACGAACCCCTCCTGCCACAAGAGATCGCGGGGCGGGTAGCCCGTGACGGCCAGTTCCGGGAGGACGGCGAGGTCGGCGCCGGCGCGGCGCGCCCCCTCGATCGCCGATCGGCACAGCTCTGCGTTGCCCGCCAGGTCGCCCACGGTCGGGTTGATCGGCGCCAGCGTCAGCCGCATGGGATCGATGATACGGGCGGCCCCCGTCGCGCAGCCGGTAGACTCGTCGCGGCGGGGCGTCGCCGACCAGGAGACCCGGCATGCGAGGGGCTCGGGGACCGATCATCGCGGGCTGTGTCGTGTTGGCGCTCGGCGCCGCCCGGGCGCCACGAGCGCACGCCGCGCCGACCGGGCCGGGCGTGGGCCAGACGGCGCGATACAGCCTGTCGGTGCGCGTCATCGTCCGGGAGGACAGCGCCGACGCCACCGAGACCGCGGCGCTGATCCAGACGGCGCACGTCACGCTCGAGCCCATCGCTCAGGAGGACGACGGCGGCCTGATTGTGCGCGGCCGATTCGATCGCCTGACCGCGGTCTGGCGCCGGGGTGATGAGCAACTGGAGTTCATCTGGCCGCGCGACGACGCGCCCGCCCTCGGCGCGGCCCCCGAGGCGCCGATCGTCGATGAGGCGCTCAGCCCGTCCGAGGCGTTCGCGGCGGTGTTCGAGGCCACGGCCGCCCAGCCCTTCGAGTTGATCGTGTCTGCGGACGGGCAAGTCGTGTCGGTTCGCGGGCTGACCGCCGAGGCTCGGGCCCAGGCGTCGGGCATGGTGGACCCGGCGGCGGTGGGGATGCTCCGCCCGGCGCGGTTCGCGGCGATAGTGCAGCCGATCTTCGACGCCGGGGGCCTCCCGATGGGCCGGCTGGCGCCATGGACCCGGACGCGGGTGGAGCCGATGGGCGCCGCCGGCGCGGTCACCATCGTGACGGCGTGGCGACCGGTCGAGGGCGAAGAGGGCCGAGTGGAGGCCGAGGCGTCGGCGACGATCACCGTGGCCCCGCGCGACCCGGCGTCGGACGGGCAGCCCGTGTTCGAGCTGACCCGGGCCGAGGGCGAGGGGGCGCTCGTGTGGTCGGCCCAGGCGGGCCTCCAGGCGTGGTCCGAGACGCTTGTCATCGGGGGTCGGTGGTCGGTCGGCGACATTCAAGCGAGGCTCTCGGTCCGGTCTGAACGCGCCGTGCGACGGATCGAGGACTAGGCGGCGGAATCGGCAGGCGAAGGCCGGCGGAAGGACCGATACTCGGAGCATGCGCGTCTTCTTGGACGACACAGAGATCACCCCGCCGGAGCCCACCCTGGCGGCGTGCCTGGCCGCGGGCGCCGAGGCCGGCGAGCGAGCCGGACGGGTCGTCGTCGAGGTGTGGGTGGACGGGGCGCCGGCGCCGGAGGCCGATCTCGAGCATCCGCCGGGGCGGTCGCCCTATGCCGACGAGGTGCGGCTGGTGACGGCCGAGCCGTGCGCGCTGGTGCGCACGGTGATGCTCGACGTCGCCGAGACGCTCGGCGACACCATCGAGACCCAAGCGCGTGCGGCCGACGCGATCCAGATCGGGCGCACCGCGGAAGGATTACAAGGGCTCGGTGAGGCCCTGCGGGCGTGGGACGCGGCCCGCCGCGCGGTCGACGAGGGGTGCGCGCTGATCCGGTCACGGGGCGGGCCCGACCCGGCGCCGGCGGTCGACCCGGCTCTGGTCGAGAGCCTCGGAGCGGCGCTGGCGTCGGTGAAAGAGGCGCTGGCGCGGGAGGACTGGGCCCTGCTGGCGGACCTGCTGGCGTACGATCTCAAGGAGCAGGCCGAGGCGTGGCGCCGCGAGTTGGCGCGCCTCGCCGACGCCGTGCAGCCGGCGCCGTAATCCGGCCCGGAGGGAGCGCCCGTGGCGAAGACAAAGGCGGCCGACCGCATCGACGCGATGATGGAACGCGCCAGCGCGGCGTTGGAGGCGACGGACTACTTCACCGCCGAGGCCGAGGCCGCCGCCGCCCTCGAAGCCGCCCACCGCGCGGGCGACGACGACCGCATGGCGCGGATCCTCATGCCCCTGGAAGAAGCGCGCCGGCAGAAGCGCCTGCTCGCGGCCGACGCGGGGGTCGCCGGCCGGCTGTGCGAACTGCCCGGTCCCGACTGGCCCGACCGCCCCGGCTGCTGGCTCGTCGAGCCTCCGCTGGTCGGCGCCGACGCCCGCGAGCTGCGCCGTCAGGCCGATGAGCGCCGCGTCCCGACGATCGTGATCTGCCGCGAGCCCGCGACCGACGCCGGGCTGTGGCCCGTCGTGGTGATCGGGCTCAAGACGGTCCGGGCCTACGTCGATCCGCCCGAGGGCGGCGCGCCGGACACGCCGTGGTTCCTCGACGCCGCCGAGGCGCTGGGTGAGGCGGCGATCGACACGGTCGATCCCGCCAGGTCCGCCCGGGCGCGTGTCGAGGACCTCATCGCGCTGGTGCAGACGCTGCGCGATCACGACCGGCTGCACCAGGCGCTCGCCCAGACATGCCGAGAGGCCATGCGCGAGCCGGCCGAACCCGGCCGACGCGCCGGCTGACGCCGATGCCCGCAGCGCCCCGGCGTCCCCGGCCGGATCGCCGCCGTCGCCGGGCGCGCGCGCTGGGGGCGGTCGTGGGCTTCGGGCTGCTCGCGGTTCTGGTGGCGCTGGACCGGGCGGGCCTCCTCGCGGCGCCGGCCAACGATGTCCGCCGCTACGACGGGGTCACGGCGCATGTGCTCCGCGTCGTCGACGGCGACACGCTGATCGTGGACGTCCCGGATGTCAGAGCCGGGGCGCCCGCGACGCGCATCCGGGTGTGGGGGATCGACACGCCGGAATTGAGCGGGGCGGGCGGCGGGCCGGAGCCCTATGCGCTCGAGGCGGCACGGTTCGTCGAGGGCCTCGCCGAGGGCCGGGCGGTGACGCTTGAGATCGAGCCCCACCGCCCACGCGGCCGATACGGCCGGGTGCTGGCGCACGTGCGGCTCGAGTCGGGCCAGCTGCTGGGCACGGCGGTGCTGCGCGCGGGTTTGGGCCGGGCCGATGACCGTTGGCCGCACCGCTGGATGGACCACTACCGGGCCGCCGAGCTTGCCGCCCGCCGGGCGGGTCGAGGGATCTGGGGCGGGAAGGAGTGAGCGGCGGCTCAGCCCCCGCCGTGGCGCCGGCGGTACCGGTCGCGTGCGTGGTAGGGGTCCGGGGGCGGGGCGTCGTAGTAATAGTGCCGTTCGATGACGCGTGGCGGGGTAGGACGCACGTAGGCGCGACGGTCTCGGCGTGCGTTCTGATCGCCGATGACCCCGCCGGCGAGGGCCCCCGAGGACGCCCCGATCGCCGCCCCGGCGCCGGGCGCGCCGAAGACCGAGCCGATGATCGCCCCGCCGGCGGCGCCGAGCGCCGCGCCGGAGAACGCGCCCTCCGGACCGTTGGCGCACCCGCCGGTCGTCACCGCCAGCAGCGTCAGCCCCGCCGCGGCGGCCAGAGATCGTTTCGCGTGTCTTGCGCAACCGCTGAGTTGGTTCATCGGTGTGCTCCTTGCGCGGGCCTATACTGGCCGCCCGACATGCGGTTGCAACCGGGCCCGACCGACGATTCTTGGCGCGCCGACCCCGGCGAGGCCATGCGCCGCCAGCACGAGCGCTGGCTCAGCCGCGCTCTGGCGTCGCCGGCGCTGGCGAAGCTGCGCATCCCGAGGCGCCGGGTCGACGAGGGGGGGTTCGGCCGGCTGATGCGCACCCGGGCCGGCCGGGCGTGGGCCGAGCGTTGGTGGGACCGGGCGTTCGCCGAAGCCGACCGGGCGTAGGCACGAGAGCGGGACACATCAGGCGGGGGCGTCATGCAGCACACACGTGTCAACCCGAAGTGGCTGGTCAAGATCGTCGTGTTCACCGTGCTGCTCGCCGGGCTCGGCGCGTGGGGGCTGTACGACGCGCTCTACGCGTACCCGAAACGCGGCGAGGCGTCCGCGCTCTTTTCGAAGTACGAATACCTCCGGGCCGCCCGTGATTCGAACGAGTTGTCCCGGGCGTCAGTCGACGACCCGCGGGCGGAGTTGGAGCGCCTCGAGGGGATCCGGGTCGAGCTGTCCCAGCAGGCCGAGGGCGATACGCCGGCCGCTCGCCGGGCGCAGACGCAGCTCAAGCGTCTTCAGTGGCTCGAAGCGCTCCGCGCGATCGGCGCCCTGGACCCGGACCGGACGCGCATCGCGCAGCCGACGGCGGAGCTGAACGAGCTGGATTCGGCGCTGGCCGGCCAGGTCCCGCCCAAGCCGCTGGCCGCGTGGGACATCCCGCTGCAGTGGGTGTTCGTGGTGGTCGGGTTCGGCGGGGCGCTGTGGCTGGTCGTGCTGATCCTGCGGGTCCGGGCCGCCCGCTACGGGTTCGACCCCGAGACACGGACGCTGACGCTTCCGGGCGGGCGCACGATCGCGCCCGGGGACCTGGCCGAGCTGGACAAACGCAAGTGGGACAAGTTCCTTGTGAAGGTGCTCGTGAAGGAGGGCGCCCCGGTTCGGCTGGACCTGCTGAGGCATACGCCGCTGGAGGATTGGATCCTCGAGATGGAACGGGCCGCGGGCCTGGCGCCCGAGCCCGAGCCCGAGTCAGGGTCAGAGTCAGAGTCAGAGGCTGCGCCCGCCGAGCCAATCGAGGACCGGCCCGAACCCGGCGTGGCGCCTCGGTGACAGGCGCCGGGCTCGGACCCCAACAATCCCGAAGACGATGACCGCGCTAGCCGCAGGCATCATGGCGCTGGTCGGGGTGGCGGGCGTCCTGGCGACGCTCTTCGCGCTGCCCGGGCTGTGGCTGATCGTGGCCGCCGGGGCGGCGGTGGACCTGTGGAGGCCCGACACCTACGCGCTGAGCACGCTGCTGATCGCCGCGGGCCTCGCCGTGCTGGCGGAGGTCCTGGAGCTCGTCGCCGCCGGCGCCGGGGCGAAGCAGGCCGGTGGGGGGAAACGCGCCGCGGTCGGGGCGATCGCGGGCGCGATCGTCGGCGCGATCCTGGGCACACCGATCCTCCCGATCGTGGGAACGATCCTGGGCGGGGCGGTGGGCGCGGGCGTCGGCGCCGTCCTGCTGGAGGGGACCAAGCCGGGCCGATCGTGGGCGGACCTGGGTCGGGTGGGCCGCGGCGCCGCGACGGGCCGGCTGCTGGCGACGCTGATCAAGGCGGGTTTTGCTGTCGCGGTGGCCGTCCTGCTCACCGTCGCCGCGGTGGTGTAAGGCCTCGGTTCGCGGCTTAGGCTTAGGCGTGACCGGCGGCGAGGGACTCGGCGGGCCGATGAGCCGCGTCGTCCCCACCGAACCACGAGATCAACCCCGGCGGATGGGTGTGCGACAGGGCGTCGAGCCGCGGCACGACGCGTGCGGTGTAGCCCAACCGGCCGGACCGGTCGGCGTGGATCTCACCCGTGAACCGGTGGCGGCCGTCGCCGAGGCTCTCGGCGTGGTTCAAGTCGATCACGGCCGGGTCGGCCATCGCCCCGGGGCCGGTCACGACGCCGACGTACAGCTGCACGCGGACCTCGGCGGGGTCGAGATCGCCGAGCCGGACGACCACCTCGACCGGCGCCGATGCATTGATCGGGAGCGACCGGCCGGTCTGGGCCCGGGCGTCTTCGACGCGGACCCCCGGCCAGCGCTGGCGCAGCCGGGCCAACCGCGCCGACAGATCGCGAGCGCCCGCGTAGCCGTCGCAGGCCAGGGCGGACGTGGACCCCGCCGCGGGGACGTACAGCGAGCGGGTGTACTCCGACACCATCCGGTTGGTGTTGAAGAACGGCGCCACGGCCATGATGGAGTGTTTCATCCGCTGGACCCACGCCCGGGGGACGCTGCTCTCGTACCGGTCATGGAACTCAGGGAGGATCTGCCGCTCGAGGAGATCGAAAACGGCCCGGCCCTCGACCGCGTCCTGCTCGGCCGGGTCCTCATAGGTCTCCCCCGAGCCGACGGCGAAGCCCATCTCGCGCCCGAAGGCCTCGTCCCACCAGCCGTCGAGAATCGAGACGTTGATCACGCCGTTGATGGCGGCCTTCATCCCGCTGGTGCCCGAGGCCTCGAGCCCGCGCCGGGGCGTATTGAGCCACACGTCGCAACCGGCGACCATCCTGCGGGCTACGCCGATGTCGTAGTCCTCGATGAACACGACCCGGGCCGCGGCGGGTGAGGACTCGGCGAACTTGACGAGCTCGCGGATCATCTCCTTGCCGGGGCCGTCGGCGGGGTGGGCCTTGCCCGCGATGAGGATCTGCACGGGGCGCTCGGCGTCGCCCAGGAGCGCCAGCAGGCGCTCGGGCTGTGAGAGCAGCAGCGTGGCCCGCTTGTAGGTGGCGAACCGCCTGGCGAAGCCGATGGTGAAGACGTCAGGGTCAAGGGCGCCGACGCGGGATTCGATGTCCGCACGAGCCAGGCCGCGACGCTCGAGCTGCCCGCGGAGCCGTCGCTGGACCCAGGTGATGAGCGAGGCGCGTTCGGCCTGGTGGGCGCGCCACAGCTCCTCGTCCGGGATGGCGCCGGCGTCGTCCCAGACGGTGTGGTCCGCGGGGTCGCGCTGCCAGGCCCAGCCGAGGTGACGGTCGAAGAGCTCCATCATTCTCGGGGCGACCCACGAGCGGATGTGCACGCCGTTGGTGACGTGCCCGATGGGCGTCTCGTCCACGGGCAGGCCCGGCCAGAGCCGGCTCCACATCGACCGACTGACCCGGCCGTGCAGCCGGCTGACACCGTTGCACCGGTCCGAGGTTTTCAGGGCCAGGACGGCCATGGAGAAGAACTCGTGTTCGTCGGCCGGGTTCTCCCGGCCCAGGGCCAGCAGGCCGTCCATGGACAGACCCAGCTCGGGGAGCATCGGCGACAGGTGCCGCTCCACCAGGTCCGGCGCGAAGCGGTCGATCCCGGCGGGCACGGGCGTGTGCGTAGTGAAGACGTGGGACGCGGCGGTGGCGCGCAGCGCCTCATCGAACGACAGGTCCGTTGCGGCGCGCAGCTGGCGGATGTGCTCCAGCGCCAGGAACGCCGAGTGTCCCTCGTTCATGTGAAAGACGGCCGGGGCGCGCCCCAGGGCCGTGAGCATCCGCACGCCGCCGATCCCAAGGACGAGCTCCTGCTCGATCCGCCGTTCGACGTCCCCGCCGTAGAGCCGGCGTGTGATGTCGCGGTCGCGCGGGTCGTTCTCCTCCAGGTTGGTGTCCAGGAGGCACAGAGTGATGCGCCCGACCTGGCAGCGCCACGCGCCGACCGCGACGCGCCGGCCGGGCAGATCGAGCCAGACCACGCGCTGCCGGCCTGTGTCTGGATCGATCTCCCGCTGGATCGGCTGGGTCGCGAAGTCCAGATCGGGGAACCGCTCCTGCTGCCAGCCGTCGGCGTTGAGGTACTGGTGGAAGTACCCCTGCCGGTACAGCAGCCCGACACCGATCAGCGGGACGCCCAACTCGCTGGCGGACTTGAGGTGGTCGCCGGCCAGGCACCCCAGCCCGCCGGAGTAGATCTGGAACGACTCGGTCAGGCCGAACTCCGCCGAGAAGTACGCGATGACCGGCTCGGCGCCGGCGGGCGCGGGGAGGTCGCGGAACTCGCTGTCGAACCAACTCGGCTTGGCCAGGTCCGCCCGCAGCCGCTCGACCGCGGTCCGGACGGCGTGGACAAAGGCCGGATCGTTGGCGGCCTGATCGAGCGTGGGCTGCGGGAGCAGTCCGAGGAGCCTGACCGGGTTGCGGCCGGTCTGCTCCCAGAGCGGCGGGTCGAGCCGCTCGAACAGGGCCGCCACATCCGGCTGCCACGTCCACCAGAGGTTGTGGGCCAGCTCCAGCAGCGGCGACAGGGCCTCGGGAAGCGACGGGATCACCCGAAATGTCTGGATCTTGGCGTCGAGTGATTCGAACATAGGAGGAATGGACCTTTGTGGGGCGAACACCCCTGATGGCGATGGGGTCATGGCCTCGTGCCTATCGGACGGGCGGCGAGCGGAGTTTATCCGCGTCCCGGCTGACGCCGGGTGACGCTCAGTGCAGGAGATCGGCGGATTCACCGAATGATCGTTGACTGGCCCCGCTGGAGGACGCACAATGGCTCACGGTCCGCGCTGGCCGGGGAGGACAGCCCGCATGAGCGGGAGCGCGGCCGCGGAAGGGAGATCAGCATGCGAGTCGTCAGGTCGGGGTGTGCCGTCGTCGCACGCCGGGGCTGTGCGCCGGTCGGTCGAGTGTGGCGTCACGCCGCCGCCATGGGCGTCCTTCTTATCGGGGCATCCACCGTGGCGGCCCAGCCCGACGGGATGACCGGCGCCGGCGTGATTCAGGACCCGCTCGAGCAGATCCCGATCGCGATCCGGGTGGATTCGGGGCCGCGGTCGGCGGACGAGATCCTCAGCGCCCGGCTGGTCCCGGGGGCGCCCGCCCCCGCATCGGACCGCCCGGTGAAGGTCTTTGAGACCGAGGTGGCCGCCGCCGGGGCGCCGTGGCTGCGGCTGCTCTTCGATGAGGTGGTGCTCTCCGGCGACCCGGGGCTGGGCAACGACGCCTTCTTGTGGATCACGTCCGCCGCCGACGGCGCCGTCCAGGTCATGACTCAGGATGATCTTGAGAAGTGGGGACACACCTCGGCGTACTTCAACGGCGACCGCGTGACGGTCGAGGTGTACGCCTATCCGAACACGGGCCCGGTCTCGCTGTCGATGAGCACGGCCCTGATCGGCGTCGCCGCCGACGCCACCCCCGAGTCGCTGTGCGGGACGGACAACCGAGTGGCGTCGACGGACCCGCGCTCCGGCCGGGTCCTGCCCGCGCAGTGCACCGCGTTCATGATCAACGACCAGACCCACAACTTCCTCACGGCCGGGCACTGCGCGTTCGGGCTGAGCGTCGTGCAGTTCAACGTCCCGCCCTCGACGCCGACGGGCGTGATCGTCAACCCGCCTCCGGAGGACCAGTACCCCGTCGACCAGGCGTCGGTCCAGTTCCAGTTCGAGGGCCTCGGGATTGACTGGGCGTATTTCGGATGCTTCGAGAACTCGAACACCGGGCTGACGCCGTTCCAGGCGCAGGGCTCGTTCTACGTGCTCGGGAACACCGCACCGCCCGTTCTGAACCAGACCATCCGCATCACGGGCTACGGCACGGACACCACGCCGAACACCGCGAACCAGACGCTTCAGACCGACACCGGCCCGTACACCAGCCTCAGCGGCGATGTCATCCGCTACCAGGTGGACACCACGGGGGGGAACTCCGGCTCCGCGGTCATCGACCTGAACACCGGCCTGTGCATCGGCATCCACACCAACGCCGGGTGCAACGCGTTCGGCACGGGCTCCAACCAGGGCACCAACATCAAGCAGACGAACCTGCGCAACGCCATCAGCAACCCCAAGGGGATCGCCGCCGCGGCCGACTGCAACAACAACGGCGTCCCGGATTCGATCGACATCGCCCAGGGCGCGGCGGACTGCAACAACAACGGCGTGCCCGACACCTGCGAAGCGATCACGACGCCGGCGGACCTCAACGGAGACGGGTTCGTCGACGGCGCGGACATCTCCGTCATCCTCAATTTGTTCGGTTCGGAGGGCGGCGCGGCTGACCTGAACCAGGACGGGTTCGTCAACGGCCCTGATATCTCCATTGTCCTCAATCTCTGGGGTCTTCCCTGCGGCGGCTGAGCCCGTTCGCGCCGACGGGGACGCTCAGTCGTGGCCCTCTCGTGAACGGGCGAAGAGCGCGCGCGTCTCGGCGGGCAGCATCGCCCGGGCGCCGACGAGGTACGCCACAGCGCCCGCCGCGACCATCGCCGTCAGGCGGGCGGCGTCGCGCCCCCAGCCCGTCGCGCTCGACGCGCCCGTGATCACGGCGTCGGCGAGCAGCACGGCGCCGACCATCGCCAGCGTGACCACAAGGATCCGCGCCGCCGCGCCGGCCAGGCCGGCCGACCACGCCCGCCCGCTCGCGGCCGACTCGGCCCGCACCAGCCACAGCGCTTGCCCGATCGCGCAGACCGACGTTGACCACGCCAGGGCCGCTTCTTGGATCCACCAGATCAGCGTCAGGCTCAGCGCCGTGTTGCACACGATCGACACCAGCGCGACGCGCATGGGCGTCGCGGTGTCGCCGCGGGCGTAGAACGCCCGGGTCAGGACGTGCGTGAGCCCGAACGCCCACACGGCCGGGGCGTACCCGATCAGCACGCGGGTGACACGGGCGGCGTCCTGCGCCGAGAACGCTCCGCCCATGTACAGCGTCCGGACGAGCGGCGCGGACACCAGCGCCAGCCCGAGCGACGCCGGGACGCCGATGAGGAGGCTCATCCGGGCGCTGCGGCCCAGAGCCAGCGCGTAGGCGCGGGGCTGGCGCGCCGTCCGCGCCAGCGCGGGGAACGCGGCCGTCGCCAGCGCGATCCCGAACACGCCCAGGGGGAACTGGTACACCCGCTGGGCGAAGAAGAGCGTGGCGTTGGCGGCCTGGTCCAGCGGGTACTCGACACCGAGCCAGTTGGGGAGCCCGCGGCCCACGAGCACGGGCCAACTGGCGATCAGCCCGTCGATGAGCGCGTTGATCTGCAACGCGCTCATCCCGACGGCGACGGGCGCCATCCGGCGGATCGTGCGGCGGACCCGGTCGCGCGCGCCGCCCGCGGTCGCCGTGAGCCTGGGCCGGTGCTCGCCGAGGCGCCACCACGCCAGGCCGAACTGCAGCACACCCGCCAGGGGCACGGCCGCCGCCACGAAGAGGATCGCTCGCTCGGGCTCGGCCCCCGCGATCCAGCCCGAGGTCGAGGCGGCGGCGATGATCGCGAGGTTCACCAGGATCGGCGTCGCCGCCGGGACGGCGAACCGGCCGCGCACCTGGAGCATCGCGCCCATGACCGCGGTCCCGCACACCAACGGCGCAAACGGGAGCGTGAGCAGCGCCAACCGGTACGCGAGCCCGCCCGCCTCGGCCAGCGGGCTCATCAGCAGGCCCAGCAGGACGAGTTCGCCCAGGAGGGTCACCGCGAGCAGGATCATCACGACGGCGCGCAGGACGGCGCCGGCGAACGCCCGCGCCGACTCCGCGTCGTGCTCGACCCGGCTGTACTCGGGCAGGAACGCCGCCGCCAGCGCCCCCTCACCGAAGAGCCGGCGGAAGAGGTTCGGCAGCAGGAACGCGAACGCGAACGCCGACCACACCGGCCCGGCGCCGAACAACCGCGAGCACACCGCGTCCCTGGCCAGGCCCGTCACCCGGCTGACGAGCGTCAGCGACGCGACCACGCGCAGAGCGGACGCGATCCCCGCGTGCGGGGCGGCGTTGTCGGTCTCATTGGGGCGACCCGGCGCGGGCATCGGCGTCGGGCATTGTCGGCAAAACGACGCGCCCCGCCCGAGACTCCGTCAGGGGCGGGGGCGGCTTATTGCGCACCGTGGGACAAGAAGATGATGGGATCAGATCGGATGTGGGCCGAAACCCAGATCGGCGATGGTCAGCGGCGACGCCGGCGGGCGCCGGCGAACGCGGCGCTGACGCCCAGGAGCGCCAGCGAGCCCGGGCTGGGGATCGGGGGGCCGCCGCCGCCGGTCCCGAAGAGCCGGACCGCGAGCTGATCGGTGGACTCCGGCGTCCAGGCCACGGACAGGAAGTTCCCGCCCGGCGCCAGCACCCCCGCGCGCTGGGTGAGATTCGTCGTCACGCTGGTGTCGGCCCGGCGGGTGGTGAACCCCGAGCCGCTGGACTCGATCGCGACGAAGTACTCGCCGGGCGCGCCCAGGAGCGTGTCCGTCAGGTCGAACGAGTGCCACATCGTGGTCCCGGTCGTGCCGATGCTGAATGTTTCGGAGAGCAACACGTTGAACACGCCCTCGGCCAGCGGGAGCCCATCGGTGATGTGAATCGTGATGTCGCCGCTCATGCTGTTGCCGAGGATCTCGATCGCCTCGAGGGTCATGGGCCCGTCAACGGTGAACCCCTGGGCGCGGAGGACCGGGCCTTGTGGGATCTCCAGCGAGGTGACGGACGAACCGACCAGCGGGACGTCTCCCTGGTTATTGACACCGGCGAAGAACATCCCCGCCTGGGCGCCCGACGAGGCGAGGGCCGCGAGCCCGATCGCCGCAGCGGGAACAACAATGGTGCGCGTGCTCATCTCTGACACTCTCCCTGTGCCCGGCGGTGCAGACAGCGGGATCGCCTCCGCGTTCCGCTCCGCACGCCGATTTGCGTGGCTGACTCTCTTTTCTCGATCGCGCCGGTGTGCGGCCGGTCGCGATACTCCTGTGCTGGCACTACATCTACCACGACGGCTAAGCCCGGTCAAGACTGGACTTAGAGAAAAACCGAAAAGTTTCTCAGGGCCCCCGACGTGTCCCGGCGCGTCCGAGAAGGGCCGCACAGACCAGGCCGACCGCGATCCCGGCAAGGTCCGCGAAGAAGTCGGCCAGATCGGCGTCGCGGCCGATCCCGGGCAGGGCCTGGGTCAGTTCGTCGACCGCCGCGTACAGCACGGCCGCGAGCGCCAGCCGCCGCCGGGCGCCCGGACCGTCGCCGCACCAGCCGGTCAGGCTCAGGAGCACCGTCCAGCAGGCGAAGGCGCCGGCGTGCACGGCCTTGTCCAGGTGTGGGATCGCCGGCCCTCGGATCTCGATCCTCGGCCAGTGCGCCGCGACGGCCCAAGCGATCGCGAACCCGACGAACGCGAGCCGCGCTACGGTCCTACGTCCGATCACGGCGCCGGGCGCGCGGGCTCGGCCGTGGCGCGCACCACAACGGCCGGCGGTGGGGCGGGCTCGCCCTGCTTGAGCATTTCAAGATGCGCGAGCACGGCGTCGGCGAGGGCCTGATAATCGCGCGCCCCGGGGGCGCCCTCGGCGTACTCGAAGATGGTCTGTCCGAAGCTCGGCGCCTCGGCAAGTTTGATGTTCCGCCGCACGCCCGGGCGGAAGACCACCCCGTCGGCCCAAGGCGCGTCGGTCCCGCGCGCCGACTCGAAGAACGCTTCCAAGTCCGCCACGACCTCCCGCCCGTGGGTGGTCTGCTCCTCGTGCATGCACAGGACCACGCCGGCGACGCGCAGCGACGGGTTCACGCCGTGGCTCATCCGGCGGACGGTCTCGAGCAGCTTGCTCAGGCCCTGCAGCGCCAGGAACTGCGCCTGCATCGGGACCACTACGGCGGAGGCCGCGGCCAGGGCGTTGAGGGTCAAGAGCCCCAGCGACGGCGGGCAATCCAGGAGGGCCACGTCGAACCGGCCGCGCAGGGTGTCCAGGGCCGCCCCCAGCCGGGCCGTCCGCGCGGGCTCGGCGGCGAGCTCGGCCTCGGCGGCGGCGAGGTCCACCTCCGCCGGCATGAGCCAGAGCCGGTGTCGAGACTCGACCACGGCGTCCGGCGCCCGGTCGGGCTCCAGGAGAGCGTCGTACACCGAGGCGCCCAGGTCCGCCGGGTCGTGCCCCAGGTGGAGCGTGGCGTGGGCCTGAGGGTCGAGGTCCACCACGAGGACCCGCCGACCGGCCGACGCCATCGCCGCGGCGAGGTTGACCACGGTGGTCGTCTTGCCCACGCCGCCTTTTTGATTCATGAAGGCCAGGGTGACGGGCGCACCGCCGGGCGCGGGGGGGTCGTCGGGCCGTCCGTGGTCCGAGCGTCTGGCCATCGCCCGAGAGTCTACCGGCCCCCCGCCCGCCGCGCGCCGGCCTACGCTGTGCGCCGATGGCCGGACCGTTCGACGATGAGCATGTCGTGCCGAGCCGACGCCGAGCGGGGAGCGCCCGGCGGGCGCTCTTGGCGTTGGAGATCGTCGTGGTGTTTATCGCTCTGCCGGGGCTCTACCGGCTGGGCTGGATCCCCTTGCCGCTGATCCCCGCGATCCTGGCTCTGGCGGCCGTGGCCGCGGCGCTCCTGCTGACCGACCCCCGGTTCGATCGGCGCCGGCTCGGGCTCCGCCCGCGTGCGGGGCGAGAATGGCCGCGGATCGTCGTGTTCTTTCTGATCTCAGCGGGGCTGGGCGCGATCGCCGTGGCGCTGATCACGCCCGATCGCCTGTTGTCGTTCGTGCGCGAGCGCCCGGGCCTGTGGCTCATGGTCATGGCGCTGTACCCGATCTTCTCGGTGTACCCTCAGGAGATCGTGTTCCGGGGCCTCTTTTTCCACCGCTACCGGCCGCTGTTCCCGAGGCCCTGGGCCCTGATCGGCGTCAGCGCCCTGGTCTTCGGCTGGGTGCACATCGTGATGGGCAACGGGCTGGCGATCGTGCTGTCGGCGCTGGGCGGGGTGCTCTTCGGGCTGACCTATTTCAGGACGCGGTCCTTGCTGACGGTCGCCGCCGAGCACGCCCTCTACGGCTGCTTCATCTTCACCGTCGGGCTGGGGCCGTACTTTTATCTCGGGCCGCCGTCGGCGCCGCGACAGCCGCCCGGACAGGCCGCGGTGGGATTCGAACCCACGAATGACGGATTTGCAATCCGTTCCCTTAGTCCACTTGGGTACGCGGCCGGGATGTCGGGCGACGCTACGGCCACGCCCGCGGGGGGTCAAGCCGACCGGCCCGACGCTGGACCGGGCGGGGCCCAGACGCCGATGCTCCCGGCGTCGTCGCCGAGATGACCGCAGCACGGGAGGCCCCGACCATGCACGCAATCCGATGGCGATTCGTTCTGACCGCCGTGCTCTGGGCCGGCTCTCACGCGATGGGGCAGCAGCCGAGCCCGGCCGATCGCGTCGCCCCGCGACTGGCGGGTGGCAGGCTCTACGAGGGCGCCTTCCTGGCGGACCAGATCGGCCGACTCGCGTCGCTGGATGGGGGCGTGACGGCGGTCCGGTTCGAGCCGGGGCCCGACGGCCGGGCCGTCCCGCCGATGGCCCTCCTCCCCTGCACCACCCTCCAGCGGATGGAGCAGGTCCGCCATGCCCGTCAGACCGAGCCCCGCTTCCGCGTCTCGGGCCAGGTCTTCCTCTATAAGGGGCGCAACTATCTGATGCCCACCGCGTACCAGGTCGTCGGCGGGGGATCGGACCAAGCCGATCAAGCCCCACCCGACGATCACCCGCCCGGTCGCGAGGCCGACGCGGACCCGTCGGTTGAGGCGCTCGTCGGGGCGATCGAGACCCTGACGCCCGAGAACACGGGCGCCGACGCTCCTGTCGCCGCCCCGACGGGCGACCTGCTCCCCGACGGCTCGTATCTCCGCCCGCGGACCGGGCTGGTGGGAAGGAGCCTGGAGGGCGCCCTCACGTTCACCATCGATAACGATCCGGACGCCGACCCCGCCGGGCCCACGGCGCTGCGGCTCTTGCCCAGCCGGGCTCTGGAGCTGATCGAGTCAATGCTCGGCGAGACGGGCGCCCCGGCGCGGTTCCTGCTGAGCGGGCGGGTGTTCCAATACCAGGGCCGGAACTATCTCCTGCCGTCGCTGGTGCGCGTGGCGCGGGAGGAGGCCTCGGGGCTGCGCCCGGGCCGGTAGCGTCCGCCGGTCTTATCGGCAGGGTGGGTCTGTTCCGATGGGGGCGGCGCCCGGTGGGCGGCGGCGCGTCAAGAGAGGGGGAGTGTGCGCCGATTCGCGGCTGGGAAGTTTGCGCCCGGCCGGGCCGGGCCGCGGTGGAGGAGAGACCGCCATGGCCGCGAATCAGAACGGGCGCGAGGACCTCGCGTCCAAGTCCGTCTTCACCACGGGCGAAGCCGCCAAGCTCTGCAACGTCAGCCAGCAGACGATCATCCGCTGCTTCGACTCGGGGCGCCTGGAGGGGTTCCGGGTGCCGGGCTCGCGGTTCCGGCGCATCCCCCGCGCCGAGCTCATCCGGTTCATGCAGAAGAACGGCATCCCCACGGACGCCCTCGAAGGCGGCGCCACCCGCGTCCTCGTCGTCGACGACGACCCCGAGATCATCTCCGTGATCGAAGACGCGCTGGCCCGCGAGGGCGGCTTCGACGTCCGCTCGGCGCGCACCGGGTACGACGCCGGGATGCTCACCGAAGCCTTCCGCCCGCACGTCATCCTGCTGGACTACATGCTCCCCGACGTCAACGGCAACCTCGTGTGCCGGAGGATCCGCGAGAACGACGCGTTCAGCGGCACGAGGATCGTGATCGTCTCCGGCGTCGTTCGGCAGGAAGAGGTCGACGACCTGCTCCGGGCCGGCGCGGACGCCTTTGTCCGCAAGCCGTTCGATCTGCGTGAGCTCCTGGAGCGTGTCTCGGCCCTGGCCGGACGCTGACCACGACCGTGGGGGAGCCCTCGATGCCCACCGGCGACACCGCCGACCGCGCCCGCCGCGTCGAACTGATCCTCCGAGAGCTCGGCACGCTGCCGACGCCCTCGCCGATCGCCCTGCGCCTGTTGAGCGCGGCGTCGGACGACCAGGCCGAGGTCGCCGAGATCGTTTCCCTGATCCAGACCGACCCGGGGATGACGGCCCGGCTCCTGGGCATGTGCCGGCGAGCGGCGACCGGGCTGGGCCAGTCCGTGACCACCGTCGATCGGGCGGTGGTGATGCTGGGCTTGGACGCGGTGCGGGCGATGCTCCTGAGCGTCGACATCCGCGAGTTCATGACGGGCGGCGCCGCCGAGGCCGAGCCCGCCCCGGGCGAGGACGCGCCCTCGGGGATCAACCGGGCCGGGCTCTGGCGACACTCGCTGGCCGTGGCCGTCGCCGCGGAGCGTCTGGCGTCCATCAACCGCAGCGACGGCCCGGACCTCAACCCGGACGAGGCGTTCGTGTGCGGCCTGCTGCACGACATCGGGAAGATCGCCTTGGACCTGCTGCTGCCCAGGGCTTACGCCCGCGCGGTGCAGCTGGCCGAGCGGACGTGCGAGCCCCTGGCGGCGATCGAGCGGCGGCTGATCGGCGTGGACCACGCCACCGCGGGCAAGAGGCTCGCCGAGCGCTGGGGCCTGCCCGAGGTCATCCGCGACGTGGTCTGGCTGCACGGCCGGCCGGCGCGGTCGATCCCCGACCTGCCGCACAAGCGCATGGTCGGCGTGGTCACGGCCGCCGATGGGCTGGCCCGGCTGATGCACGTGGGCGCGTCGGGCAACGCGGAGCCCGCGCCGCCCATCGGCCGGCTGGCCGAGGGGTGGGGGCTGCCGGCGGACCGGCTCGAGCAGGTCGCGGCGTCGCTTCATCAGGCCGTCGCCGATCGCGCCGAACGCCTGGGCATGGAGGAAGCGCCCGCGACCGAACTGCTGGTGCAGTCTCTGGCGGCGGCGAACCGCACGCTGGTGACGCTCAACGAATCGCAGCGGCGCCGGACGTCCCGGCACGCGCAGCTCAATGCGACACACGACGCCCTGAGGGAGTTTTTCGCGGCCGTCAAGCCCACCGCCGATCCTCTCGATGCCCTGTGCGCGATCGCCGCCTGCGGCCGGGCGGTGTTCGGGCCGGCGCGGGTGGTGGTCGCGGCGCGCGTGGAGGGCGACCCGGCGTGGACGGCGCTGGCCATCGACGACACCGGACGCCGCCGGCGGACGGTCACCAAGCGCGTCGCGGGCGCCGCCGACCCGGCCGAGGTCGGCGCGGCGCTCGCGGCCGAGGCCGGCCTCGACGCCGACGAGATCGCTTCGCTCACCGCGACGACGCTCGTCGACGCCGAGGCCGGCGCCGCGACACTCGTCCATCCCTGGCGGTTCGATCGCGAGCGGGGCGTGGCGCTGTCGGCGTGGCGGATGGCGGCGTCGGCGGCGATCGAACGCAGCCGCACGGATCGCCTCAACGAGGCTCTCTCCATCCTCAACGCCGACCTCGCCGAGGCCCGGGAACGCGCCGCCGACGCCGAGTCCTACGCCCGGCTGGGGGAGCTCACGGCCGGCGCGGCCCACGAGATGAACAACCCGCTCGCCGTCATCAGCGGCCGGGCGCAGCATCTGCGCCAGTCACTCCGGGACGAGGAGCACCTCACCGCCGTCGGGTCCATCGTGCGGGCGTGCGACCGTCTGTCGGCCCTGATCGCGGGGCTGCACTTCGTGGCGACGCCCCCGCCGGTGCGCCGCGCCCCGACCGATCTGACGGAGGTCGTCTCGCGCACGATCCGCGCCCTGCGCGAGCAACTGACCGAGGCCGGTTCGACGCCGGCGCCCATGAAGGTCACGCTCGCCGGCGCGCTGCCGCCGGTCCATATCGACGGCGGGCTGTTCTCGGTCGCGCTGGAAGAACTGATCCGCAACGCGCTTGAGGCGCCGGATTCCGAGCGTGTCGAGGTTCGCATTCAAACCGACGACGATTTCGACCGACTGATGATCACCGTGCTCGACGACGGCGCGGGGATCAGCCCCGAGGCCCTCGCCCACGCGACGGACCCGTTCTTCTCGCGGCGTGACGCCGGCCGGGGGATCGGGCTCGGGCTGGCCAAGGCCCGCCGCGTCGTCGAAGCGCACGGCGGAACACTCACGGTCAGGCCCAGGCCGGACCGAGGCACGGAGGCTCGCATCACCCTGACGGCCTGGCGCCCGGAGCACATGGACGAGCACTCGCCGCCGATCGCCGCCTGACCCCGACCGAGAGAGGACCGCCGGCCATGACCACGCCCCGCAAGAGCCACGACCTCGACGCGAACCGCGACGGCCGGCCGGCGCGCGTGCTGATCGTCGAGCCGGAGGCCGGCGCCCGCGCTGAACTGGCCGACCTCCTCCGCGCCGAAGGGTACGAGTGCGACCCCGCCCCGGGGCGCGCCGAGGCCCTCGGCGCCGTCAGCGGGGCGGTCTACGACGTCGCCGTCATCGCGCTGGAGTTGCCGGACGCCGACGGCGCGGACCTCGTGCGCCGGCTGCTCGTCCGCGCCCCGTCGCTCAAGGCGGTGATGATCGGCGCCGAGCCCATGCGCGACAACGCCCTCGAGGCCCTCCGCGCCGGGGCGGTCGACCTCATCACCCGGCCCATCGACCCCGCCGAAGCGCTGGCCAGCGTCCGGCACGCGGCGGACCTCGCCGCCCGAGACGCCGGGCGCGACGCCCGGCTGCGCAAACTCGAGCGCCTCTGCAACGTGCTCAGCGGCACGCGCCGCGATGAGGCCGACCGGGTCGAGGCCCTGTGCCGCGAGCTTGAGGACGCCTCGCGGGCGCTCGACGAGCACGCGGGCGCCTTGCGCGTCTCGTCCGAGTACCGCGCCGTCGTCGAGGAGGAGCTGGACATCGAGCGTCTGCTCCGCGCCACGCTGGAGTTCATGCTCCGCCGGACGGGGCCCACCAACGCCGCCGTCTACCTGCCGAGCAACCACGCCGACTTCAGCCTCGGCGCGTACGTCAACTACGACAGCCCGAAGGAGACGGCGGACGTCCTGCTCGACCACCTCGCCGACACCCTGGCGCCGGCGTTCGCCGAGGCCGAGGGCGTCGAGGTGGTCGACGATCCCGACGACCTCGCGGGCCGGCTCGGCGAGCACGCCGACTGGCTCGACGACGCGCGGGTGATCGCCTTCGCCTGCCGCGAGGGCGACGAGTGCCTGGCCGTTGTGACGTTCTTCCGCGACCGCGGGTCGCCCTTCCCCGACGGGCTGATCGAGGAGCTCGACGCGATCCGCGGCGTCTTCGCGGCGCAGCTGGCGCGGGTCGCCCGCGTGCACCACCGTGTCGACCACGGGCCCGACTGGCTCGAAGCCGACGAATCGGACGACTTCGGTCTGGCGGCCTGACGCTCAGCGCCGGCGGGCGCCCGCCTTGGCGCCGGGGCGTTCACGCTCGCGCCCCCGGATCAGCAGCCGAACGGGAACCTCCTCGAACGGCGTCATCTCCGCCAGCCGGTTGAGCAGGTACCGCTCGTACTGCGGCGTAAAGAGCCGCTCGTCGTTGACCTTCAGCACGATCGTCGGCGGCGAGGTCGCCACCTGCGCCACGTACAGGATCTTGGCCTGCCGGCCCAGGCGGGAGGTCGGCCCGCGCTGGGCCAGGATCGCCTCGAAGACGTCGTTGAGCCGGCTCGTGGGCACGCGCTGTCGGCCCTGCTCGAAGAGATCGAACGCGACGGCGACCGCCTCGCGCACGCCCGTGCCCTGAAGCGCCGAGACGAACGCGATCGGCGCCCGCGCGACGCCGGGCAGCGCCTCCGCGAGGTACCCGCGGTAGTGCTCGGCCGTCACCGCCCGGCCGGTGCGCCCGGGCCGGCCCTCGGCGAGGTCCCACTTATTCACCACGATGACACAGGGCTTGTAGCGTTCGGCGATCTGACTCGAGAGCGTCTTCTCGACCTTCGAAACGCGCTGCGTCGCGTCGAGCATCAGCAGCGCCACGTCCGCCCGATCGATCGACTGGACCGCCCGCTGCTGGGCGAACCACTCGACGCGGTTGGGCAGCCTGGCCCGCTTGCGGAGCCCCGCGGTGTCGATCGCCACCAGCGTGCGGCCGTCCATCTCGAACCGCACGTCCACCGCGTCGCGCGTGGTCCCCGCGATCTCCGACACGATCACCCGCTCCTCGCGGGCCAGGGTGTTGACCAGGGTGCTCTTGCCGGCGTTGCGCTTGCCGACGATCGCCAGGCGCATCGCCGGGTCCGCGTCGCGTCCCTCGGCGGACTCGGGCACGAGCCCGTACAGGCGATCGAGGAACGCCCGCCGGAGGTTTTTGGTCTGGGCCGAGACCATCAGCGGCTCGCCGAAGCCCAGGGCCGAGGCCTCCAGGGCGTGCGCCTCCCAGCGGTCGGCGTCGACCTTGTTGGCCACCGGGACGACCTTCGCCGCGGCGCCGCTGACCCGCTCGCGCAGCGCCTGGGCGAAGGCCTCGTCCAGAGCGGTCACGCCGGCCTGGGCGTCGGTGACAAAGAGGATCAGGTCGCTGGTCCGCACCGCGTGCTCGATCTGGGCCTCGATGGGCCCGCTGAGGCGCGACAGGTCCTCGCCGATCTCGTTGAACCGGGCGCCCTGGGCGGTGTAGACGCCGAACCCGCCCGTGTCGACGACCTCGACCAGGCGCGCCGGCTCGGTCCGCAAGGGACCATGGAGTTCAACAACCGCCGAGACCCGGTCGCGCGTCACGCCGGGCGTGGGGTCCACGATCGACACCCGCTCCCGGGCGATCATGTTCAGGAGCGACGACTTGCCGACGTTCGGCCGGCCCACGATGGCGATCCGCGGCAGGGGCATGAGCCGCCATCCTAGGCCGGGCGCACGCGAGACAGTCGAACCAAGCCACGTCCGCTCGTGGGATGGACATGCTTCGAGAGACAGATTCTCCACGGGGCGGCGTTGATGTGGAAAACAATGCGGCTGCGGGCGTCTCCGATGTGGATGTGGAAGATGGTTCGGCGGCGGCATATCTCCTATGTGGTGGAGACACTGATGCGGAACGCTAGATCTTGATGGCTGGGCGGCGTACGGCCCAAAAAGACAGGATTATATCATGTCAAGATATGATAAACTTATTATTCGAGTCGAGGCCCACCGGAAGGGCCCGTTCCCGTTCCCGGACCTCCGACGCTATCTTGAGATACACGGCCGCCGATTGGCGCGGGTCCAGGGCTCTCACGCGATTTTCCGCGATCAAGCCGGCCGGGCGATGAAGTCGATCCCTATCGTCAACGGCCGGGAGGTTCGAGCGTCCTATGTCCGCGAAGTCGTCCGGATCATCCAAGCGGAACGGGAAGGAGCCGATTGAAGGCCCGTTCGATCCTGCCGTGTTGCGTCGCGCCAAGCGACACGCCGGGCGGTTCGGCCGACTCACGTTGTTCGATTCCATTTCTGAAGAATGGGTGTGCCGATGTGTCGAGCTCCCGGACGCGATCGGCGCCGGCGCCACCGCCCGGGAAGCCGAGAAAGCGCTGACGGAGAATCTCACCGTCTGGTTCGCCTATCTCGAGGAGCAAGGCGAGCCTTGGCCCGAGCCAGCGTCGGCGCCTCGATCCGAGCAGGTCAACGTCCGTTTGACCGCACAAGAGCGGGCGGAGTTCGAAGCGGCGGCGAAGCGGATGGGGCTCTCCAGCGTGGCGGATCTGATCCGTCTCGGTGTCCTCGATCTGATCCGAGCACAACGCGACCGCGATCGGCGGCGGACAGGCTGAATCACGCCGGCGCCGGGACCAGCTGGGTCCGGGCGAGCGAGGCGTACAGCGGGGAGGATTCGAGCAACTCCGCGTGTGTCCCGGTGGCGGCTATCCGCCCGCCGTCCATCACCACGATCTGGTCCGCGTTGACCACGGTGCTCAGGCGATGGGCGACGATCAGGACGGTCCGGTCGACGCCGAAGTCCGCCAGCGCCTCGGCGATCTTCGCCTCCGAGTCCGCGTCGATCATGCTGGTCGCCTCGTCGAGGATCAGGATCGCCGGGTCGCGCAGCACGGCCCGCGCGATCGCCAGCCGCTGCCGCTGTCCGCCCGAGAGGGTCGCGCCCTGCTCGCCGATGACCGCGCCGTACCCGCCGGGCAGGCGCTCGATGAATTCGTGGGCCCGGGCCCGCCGGGCGGCGTCGCGGATCTGCTCGTCCGTCGCCGGGCGGCCCGCCGACGGCCGGCCCATCGCGATGTTCTCGCGCACCGACCCGCGGAACAGGAACGTCTCCTGCGTCACCACGCCGATCTGCCGGCGCAGCGACCGCAGGTCCACCCCAGCGATGTCACGACCGTCGATCAGCACGCGCCCGGCGGTCGGATCAAAGAGCCGCGGCACGAGGGACAGGAGCGTCGTCTTACCCGACCCGTTGGGCCCGACGAACGCGACCGTCGACCCGTGCGGGATCGCGAGCGACACGCCGCGCAGCGCGTCATCCTCGGCGCCGGGGTAGCGGAACGAAACACGCTCGAACCCGATCGACTCGGCGTGCCGGGGCAGCCGCGGCAAGCGGCGCGGACGGTCCCGCGCCGGCCCGGTCGGTTCGGCCGGTTCACTCATGAGCTCCACCAGCCGCACGGCGGCGGCCGAGGACATCTGCACCTCCTGCACCGCCCGGCTCAGTGGGCGGACCGTCGAGCCGGCGGCGCCGAGCGCAAAGAGCGTCGCGACGAACTCAGGAAGGTCGAGCCGGCCCGAGAGGATCAAGGCGGCGGCGGCCAGCGCCAGCCCCTCGAGCGTGATCAGCGTGATGGCCTGGTTCAGCGGCGAGCCCAGGGCGCGGATCCGCTGCTGCCGCACGGTCTGCCGGACGGCCTCGTCGTTGTGCCGATCGAAGCGGGCCAGGGCGCTGCGTTCGGCGCCGAAGACCTTCACCGCCCGCGCCCCCTGGAGCGACTCGGTCGCGGCGCTGAGCAGGTCCGCCTTGGCCCGCAGGGCGCCGCGCGACGCCCGGCGGATGCGCTTGCCGAGCTTGCGCGTCACGGTGTAGAGGACGGGCGTGACGACCAGCGCCGCGAGCGTCAGCCGCCAGTCGATCGCGAGCGCAACGGCCACGCCGACAGCCGCCCGCATGACCTGCACGATGGACTTGCCGATCAGGGCCAGGAAGCCGGTCAGCAGCAGTTCCGTGTCGTTGACGATCCGCGACAGGGTGTCGCCCGTGCGCCCGGTCAGTCGTTCCAGCGGCAGGCGCAGCGCGTGGCGGTAGGCCCGGCGGCGGATCCGCCCGACGGTCTCGACGGCGTGCTCGGTGGAGATCGCCATCTGCCCGAACGTGGCCGCCGCGCCCAGCGCCGTCAGCGCGGCGAGCCCAGCGGTGAGCCACGCGACCGAGGCCATCGGCGCCGCGGGCAGGATCGCGATCAGGCCGTCGCCTAGCCAGGGCGCCCGTTCCCGCGCGATCCCCTGCAGCGAGCCGCCGCCGTCGCCCAGGATGAGCTCCAGGAGCGGGATGACGGCGGTGATCCCCGCGCCCATGCCGCCGGCGGCGAGGAACGCCAGCGCCACCGCCGCCGCCAGCCGGCCGGGCCGATCCAGGAGCCGCCGGGCGAGTGTCCAGAACGCCTGCATCGGGTGGAGTATCAGCCGCCCCCGGCCGCGGGACAAGCGAGCCCGTGCGCCAGCGCATACAGCCGGGCCAGATCGCGCCAGTACCCGGGATAGGTCTTGGCGACGCACGCCGGGTCGCGGACGGCCACGTTCGGCCGGCGCAGGCCCACCAGCGACAGGGCCATGGCCATGCGGTGGTCGTGGTAGGTGTCGAATACGACCGGCTCGTCCCGCGCCGAGGGGGGGATCGGCTCGACGGTGAGCGACTCGCCCGTGGCCCGCACGCCGGCGCCGACCTTCGTGAGCTCGGAGACGGTCGCGGCCAGTCGGTCGCACTCCTTCACCGGCAGCGAGCCCAGGCCGGTGATCGTCGTCGGCCCGTCGGCGAAGACGGCCAGGGCCGCCAGCGTCATCGCCGCGTCGGGCATGTCGGAGAAGTCGGCCTCGACGCCGGCCAGCCCCGCGGGCCCCCGCACCGAGACGGACTGGGACCCGACCTCGGCCTCGGCGCCCATGCGCGCCAGCGTCCGGACGAACATGGTGTCGCCCTGGAGGCTCCCGCTGTGCAGGTCGGGGATCGTGACCCGCGCGCCGGGCGTCAGCGCCGCCGCGGCCAACAGGTAGGTCGCGCCGCTGGCGTCGGGCTCGATCTCGATGTCGAACCCGCGCAGCGGCCCCGGCGCGACAACAAGCGAGCGGGCGTCCTCCGACGCCGAGGCGTGCCTGGCGCCGAGCCGGCGCAGGAGCTCGACGGTCATGCGGACGTACGACGCGCTCGGCGGCGTCGCGGGCAGCTCGATCGACACGCCCTCGGAGGTCCACGGCCCGATCATCAACAGCGCCGAGATGAACTGGCTCGACGCCTGCGTCGGTAGGTGCAGGTTCCCGCCGACGAGCGGCCCGCCGTCGGCCGGGGGCTCGATCCGCACGGGCGGATGGCCGTATTCGCCGAGGTACTCGACGCGCACCTTCATGGCCCGCAACGCCGCGACGAGCCCGTCGATGGGCCGCTGGCGCATGCGCGGGGATCCGTCGATGGTGGTCGCGCCATCGGCCAGCCCCGCCACGGCGGACAGGAACCGGACGGCGGTGCCCGCGTTCTCCAGGTTGAGCTCCCCGGCGCCGCGCGGGTGGCCCGCGACGCCTTCCACTCTGAACGCGGGCAGGTCCGGGTCGTCGGCGTCCTCGCGCACGACGGCGCCGAACCGGGCCAGCCCCGCCGTCATCACCCGCACATCGTCGGCGTCAAGCAGCGGGCGGTAGAGCATGCTCACGCCCCCGGCGAGCGACGCGAGCGCCAGGGCCCGGTTGGTCAGGCTCTTCGAGCCCGGCGGGCGGACAACGGCCTCGAACGGTCCCGGGATCGGCGCCAGCGGCAGAGGGTCCGGCATCGCGCCGAGCGGCCGGCGGAGGGTCTCGATCATCGCCGCCGGGCCCGCGGGATCAGGCGTCCCCGTCATCACTTGCCTCGCGGCGGAAGACCGCGACCACGTCCTCGACCGGGATCACGTACAGGCGGTTGTCGCCCTCGAAATCCACGGGCACCCCGTGCTTGGGATTGAACAGCACGCGGTCGTAGCGGCGGATGGGGTAGTCCTCATCGCGTTCGACCTGCGCCGAGATGGAGACCACCCGACCCGTGAGGGTGGGGATCTCGATCTTGTCGGGCAGGTGGATGCCCGCCTTGGTCTGCTTCTTGTCCTCATCCTTACGGATCAGGACGCGCGCCCCGATGGGCTCGACGATCTCGAGCGACTTCGCGGGTTGGCGAGCCGAGGGCATGCGGGCAGTGTAGACGGCGCCCGGGGGGGCGTCAGGCCGGGGCGGGCGCCAGGCCCGCGGGCGGGGCGTCGTCCTCGGGCCGGGGGCGTGCCTGGCCCGGCGGCTCGGGGGCGCGCTTCTTGGCCTCGCCCGCGAGAAGGTCGCTGACGCTGGGTTTGGCAAGCGTCTCGCCGCGCATCAGGGCGCGCACCTCGTCGGCGGTGAGGGTCTCGTGCTTGAGCAGGGCCTGGGCCACGCGCTCGACCTGGTCCCAGCGCTCGTTCAGGAGGCGCTCGGCGTCGGCGTAGGCCTCGTCCGCGATCCGGCGGACTTCCTCGTCGACGACCCGCGCGGTCTCCTCCGAATACTCGCGCTCGGCGACGAACCGCTCCTGCCCGTCGGCGTCGCTGTAGCGGACGAAGCCCAGCCGCTCGCTCATGCCCCACTCGAGGACCATGGCGCGGGCGATCTTGGTGACCTGAGCGATGTCCATGCTGGCGCCGCTGGAGACGTCCCCGGTCTTGCGCTGCTCGGCGATCCGTCCGCCGCACGCCACGCGGAGCATGGCCTTGAGCCACCGGGCGCCGTAGGTGAACCGGTCCTTGGTGGGCAGCGACATGCTGGCGCCGCCGGTCTCCCCGCGCGGGATGATGGTCACCTTGTGCAGGGGGTCGGCGTCTTCGAGCGATTCCTGCAAGACCGCGTGGCCGGCCTCGTGGTACGCCGTGGCCACGCGTTCGTCCTCCTCGACGGCCCGGCTCTTGCGGGCCCGCCCGAACTTGACCTTGTCGCGCGCCTCCTCGAGGTCCTCCTGCTCGATGAAGTCCTTCTCGGCGAGGGTCGCGATGATCGCCGACTCGTTGATGATCGCCGCGAGCTCGGCGCCGCTGAACATCGGCGTGCCCCGGGCGATCTTCTCGAGGTCCACACCGGGGCCGAGCCGGACCTTCTTCGCATGCACCTGGAGGATCGCGAGCCGGCCCTGCACGTCGGGCAGGGGCACGACCACCTCGCGGTCGAACCGACCGGGGCGGGTCAGGGCCGGGTCCAGCACGTCCACCCGGTTGGTCGCGGCGATCACGATCACCTGGTCGGATGTCTCGAACCCGTCCATCTCCACGAGGATGGCGTTGAGGGTCTGCTCGCGCTCGTCGTGTCCGCCTGTCGTGAACCCGGCGCCGCGCTTGCGGCCCACGGCGTCGATCTCATCCAGGAAGATGATGCACGGCGACGACTCCTTGGCCGTCTTAAACAGGTCGCGCACGCGGCTGGCGCCCACACCGACGAACATCTCCACGAAGTCCGACCCGGAGATCGAGAAGAAGGGGACGTCCGCCTCGCCCGCGATGGCCTTGGCCAGCAGGGTCTTGCCCGTGCCCGGCGGGCCGACGAGCAGCACCCCGCGCGGGATGCGGGCGCCGAGCCGGGTGAACTTCTTGGGATTCTTGAGGAACTGGATGATCTCCTCGACCTCGTCCTTGGCCTCCTCGATGCCCGCCACGTCGGCGAAGGTGACGTTGGTCATCTCCTTCTGGAAGACGCGGTGCTTGGAGCGGCCGAAGTTGCCCAGCATCCCGCCCCCGCCCCCGGCGTTGCGCAGCCCGCGCAGGATCATCACCCAGATCACCACGATCAGGAGCACGGTGATCAGCAGCGGGTTGAACAGGATCATCTGCCACAGCGGCGGGCCGCCGGCGTCCTTGAACTTCCCGCCCGTCAGGTCGTTGAGCCACTCGGCGTACTTGTCCTTGATCGTCGGGTCGATCTCGAACCGCACGGGGCGCTGGGGCCCGTCCACGCCCGCCTCGCGCACGGCGCGGATCTCCCGGTCGCGCAGCTCGACCGTGTCCTCCACGATCTGCCCGGCGACGTACAGGCTCTTGAACTCGTCCCAGGTCTTGAGCGTCTCCACCTGCCCGCTGACGTTCTGGAAGATCAGCATCAGCATGGCCACCAGGACGAACACCATGACCCACCCGAACAGCCCCCGGCTGAACCGGGTCGGCGGGGGGGGCGGGGTCCGGCCGGGCTTGCCCTCGGGCTTGCCGGGGCTGGGTCGTCGGGGCTGCTGATCGTCCTGCGGCATGCTGGGCTCGGTGAGGGATGGGCGTCGTCGACGCGTCCGGCGGGTTGGCTATCGGGCGTTTCGGCGGCCGGCTTGCCCGCGATTCGGCTCGGCTCAGACGCCGGCGGGCAAGGATAGGCCCCGCCATGGCCGGCCGGAGGCCGATCACCACGACGATCGAAGCTCCGCGACGATGTCCCGCGCCAGGGCGTCAACCGCGGCCAGCCGCCCCGCGTCGATCGGCTCGCCCGCCCCCCGCATGGGGATGAAGGCGCCCTGCGCTCTGAACCCCCGCCGTTCGATGACGGACCCCCGGCCGCGCCGCCCGACCCGGAAGGTGAAATCGACGGCCAGGTCGTAGGCCAGCTCCTGCGTCAGGCCCGTGGTCGTGTCCCGGCCCAGCCGGCGCAGCGACGCCTCGGTGACCACGCCGGTGAGCGTCGCGCCGCCAACGTCGGCGACGCGCCACGGCGTCGATCGGTTGATCTCTTTGATGATCGCCTCGGTGAGCAGGGCGCCGAGCTCCGGCTCGCGTGTGCGGTTGCGCCACAGCGGCACGCTGACCGTCCGCACCGCGGCGTCGTGCCCCGTCCCGAACGCGTACCCCTCGGCCGGGTCCGTCGCGCAGCCGACGATCGCCATCGGGGCGAGCGCGACGACCACGATCGCGGCCCACGCTCGGTTCACGGCTCGCCCCCGCCGGGTCCGGGCTCGTCTTCGGGGACCGGCCAGCCGCGCTTGACCATGATGGCCCGGGCGTCCTGGGCCGCGGGCGACCCCGGGTGTTTGCGGATGAGCCGGCCCAGCGTGAAGCGTGCGCTGGGCCGGTCGCCACGCTTGAGGTACCACCTCGCCCCGGCCAGCATCTGGTCGGCCAGGGCGTCGTCGATCCTCTGGACGAGCCGGTCGTCGAGCGCGGTGCGCTCGGCCGCGGCCGGGAACGCGCGGGCGAAGGCGCGGGCCTGCTCGGCGGCGTCGATCAGTGTCGAGCCGTCGTACTCCGGGCCCTTGTACCTCGCGACGTTGACACGGATGCGCTGCTCCATCGCCCGCCTGATGTTGGGCCCGTTTGGGTAGTTGGCGACGTACAGGTCGTACGCGATCGCGGCGAGCTCGAGGTCCCCCCGCCGGAGGTAGAAATCCGCCAGCTCGATGGCCGCGCGCTCGGCGAGCTCGCTCCCCGGCAGGCGCTCCTGCACACGGATGAGCGTCTCTTCCGCGATGTCTCCGGCGCCGAGGATCCGCACCCCCAGCCACCGGCGGCGTAGCCCGCGGGCGTATCGCGTGGCGATGCCCAGCTCGCGCTCGATCGCCAGCACGTACTCCTCGCTCTGCGGGAAGCGCTGGATGACCTCACGCTCGTAATCGAACAGCGCCTTGAACTCCCGGCCCATGGCGGCGAGCGCGTCGCCGCGCAGCAGGAACGCCCGCGGGCGCCACGGCGAGTCCGAGTCGCCGTGGGCCCGGATCCACCGGTCGGCCAGGGCGCGCGCCGCCGCGGGCTGGTCCGAGGCCAAGAGCGCCGCGATCTCGTTCATCACGGCCTCGTCCGATCCCTCGGCCGGCGCTCTCTCGAGCACCCACTCGCCGGACTCGTCGAGGGTGAACTCCTCGGCCTGACCCAGCGCGGGCCGAGCCATAACCAGCGCGCCGAGCAGGAGCAACCAGGCTGGTAGAGCGCGGGTCATGCGCCGCGCACGATACCATCGGCGCGCGGGCGGCGCGGGTCCGTCACCGGCGCGGGTTGCGCGCACGGGTCTTGCGCGGGTCACGACGGCGGCTGGCGGCCGAACCGTCCGGGGACGCCTCGCGCTCGGGCTGGGCGCCCGTGTCGGTCGTCGGCGTCGCCGGGGGCGCATCGGCGGCCGGGGCGTCGGTGGGGCGGGCGAAGATCATGCGGCCGGCGTTGGTCTGGAGGCTGCTCGTGACGCGCAGGGCGGCGGTCCGGCCGATCAAATCGGCGCCGTCGTCCGCGACCACCATCGTCCCGTCGTCGAGGAAGCCGACGGCCTGCCCCGGCTGCTCGCCCGGCCGGACGAGGCGGACCTCCAGCCGGTCGCCCGGCGCCACGGCCAGACGCATCGCCGAGGCGAGTTCGTTCAGGTTCACCGCGGACACGCCCTTGATGCCCGCAACCCGGGCCAGCGCCGAGTCTGTCGTCACAACCGTGCCGGGCAGCCTCGCCGCCAGATCGATCAGCATCTGGTCGGCGCCCGCGCCGGCGGCGTCGGATTCGTCGACGGAGACATCCAGGAGGGCCTCGCGCTGGAGGCGGCTGACGATCTCCAGACCGCGCCGGCCGCGCGTCCTCTTGAGCCCGTCGCCGGAGTCGGCGAGCGTCTGGAGCTCGTCGACGACGAACCGCGGGATGACGATCGGCGCCTGGATCAGCCCCGTCCGGCACACGTCGAGGATCCGCCCGTCGATCAGCGCCGCCGAGTCCAGGATCAGCGGCCGGGGCCCGCGCACCTGCCGGGCGAACTCCACGTAGGGGATCACCAGCCGGAACTGGTCCTGCGTCTGCAGCACGATGCTCACCGCGAGGTACACCGTCGCGATCCCGATCAGGATCTTGATCGTGTCGATAATCCGAGAGCCCGTGATCTCGTACACCTCGGCGATCCGGTCCAGCAGGAACGACAGCGCGATCGCCGCGGCGACCCCCGCGACGATGCCGAAGAACACGCCGGACACCGTCGCGATCTTCTTCTCGGGCGTCAGCACGTCGATCGCGATGACCCCGAACGCCAGGGTCAGCCCGAACAGCAGCACCCAGGGCCAGCCGGTGACGAGGTTGATCTCCCAATCGCCGATCTGCTGCGGGTTCTGGCCGATGTCCAGGACGTAAAAAAATGTGACCAGGATGATCACCGCGATCAGCAGGATCCGGAGCAGGCGCAGGAGCGCCCCGCGCCCGGCGGCGGCGTCGTCGGTCGGGGTGGCCGGCGTCTTCGATCGGGCCATCGGGCGAAGTCTACGCGCCGGGAGCCCCGGGGCGGTGGAGCCGGCCGGTCTCGGCGCGTACACTCGGCCCGTCCGACGCCCCGAGGTTGGCGGCCGGGCCCGGTGCGCGGGTGGCCCGTGAACCTGGTCAGAGCCTGACCGCAGCAGCCATAAGCGGCCGTCATCCGGCGCCGCCGGTGTCCTGGCCGCCAACCCCGCGGCGTCGGCTCAAGACTGCCGCCCAGTCAGTGGGACGGGCGTCCTGCCCGTCATGCGCGACCATGTCCTACACCGTCCTGGCACGCCGGTACCGCTCGCAGTCCTTCGACGAGGTCGTCGGGCAGTCGGCGATCGCGCGCACGCTGGCCCGCGCCGTCG
>RFGI01000058.1 GCA_003696725.1 Planctomycetota bacterium
GCGATCTACCTCGTCGACACCGCGAATCAGGAGATGGTCGCCCTGATCTGGGACCGCCAGCGGAACAACCTCCTGCCGCTGGGCCGCCGGAGCCTGTCGCAGGACGCGGCCCGCCCGACGGGGGGCAGCCGATGAGCGCGCGAACCCACCCATCGAGCCGGGTCGCGCCGGGCGCGGCTGTCCTCTGGGCCAGCGCGATCGTCCTCGCCGGGCTGATCCTGACCTCGGCCGCCTCGCGCCTCGGGCCGGGCGCGGCCCAGGCCGGGCTGGTCTGGGAGAAGGGGGACATGACGGTCCTCACCGCCGGCGCCGGCAACAACGAGGACGTTCTCCTCGTCCTGGACACCCGCGCGGGCAAGGTCCTCGTGTACGGGATCGCCAACGGGCAAACGCTCGAGCACCGCGGCAACTTCGACGTGGCCACCCTGTTCCAGCCCGCCAGGCCAGGCCCGCGCCGGCGCTGAGCCGGCCCGCCCGTCTATACTGCCCCTCGCAGCACGCGGCATGAGCCCGCGCGGGGGGTGGTCGGACACCCGCGCGGGACCGGAACACGCCGTCCGACCGCCAACCCGGCCCGCGCCCGATCCCGTACGGGCGATCGCGCGCCGACCCGCTGCGCCCCTCGATGTCGATCTTCCCGCTCGAGCAGTTCGAGAAGGACCTGCGCCTGGCGCAGGAGGAGCGGGAGCTCTACGAGCGCCTCAAGGTCCCCAAGACGGTCGTCGTTCGGTTCGGCGTGATGGGGATGATCGGGGAGTACCCCTACAGCGGGAAGGTCACGCCCGGGTGCGGGTCCAAGCTCGTCCTGCGCACCCACCGCGGGCTGGAGATCGGCGAACTGCTCACCAGCACCTGCCCCAACGCCGGGTGCGGCAAGAGCGTCACCCGGCAGGAGATGCTCGAGTACATCGAGCGGTCCGGGGGGCGCGACTACCCCTTCTTCACCGAGGGCCGGGCCCTGCGCGTGGCGTCGGCGGAGGACATGAACCGCCAGCGCGCCGTCGAGGCGACTCGGCCCGCGCTGGTCGCGTCCGCGCGCGCCGCCGTGGCGCGGTTCGGCCTGCCCATGAAGATCATCGAGGCGGACCCCATCCTCGGCGGCGAGCGCCTGACCCTCTACTTCACCGCCGAGCACCGCGTGGACTTCCGCGCCCTGGCCCGGGCGCTCGCCGAGGAGCACGCCTGCCGGATCGAGCTGCGGCAGGTCGGGGCGCGCGACGAGGCGCGGCTCACCGCCGACTACGAGCGCTGCGGCCAGCACTGCTGCTGCAAGCAGTTCCTCAAGGTCCTCAAGCCCGTGTCCATGCGCTCGGCCAAGGTGCAGAAGGCCACGCTCGACCCGCTGAAGATCTCGGGGCGCTGCGGCCGGCTGATGTGCTGCCTGCGCTACGAGGACGAGACCTACGAGACGCTCCGCAAGCGCCTGCCGCGGCGCAAGTCGCGCGTCGGGACGCCCGAGGGGCCCGGGATCGTCGTGGACACGCAGATCCTGACGCAGCTGGCGCTGGTCGAACTGGACGCGGACCGCCGGCGGATCGCCGTCCCCATCGAGGAGCTGGGCGACCCCGACGCGCCCCCCGTCCGGCGCGAGCCCGATCCCATGCGAGGCGCCGCCCCGCCGGACGGGCGCCACGAGACCGACGTCGGGCCGGCAAAGAAGAAACGCCGGCGGTCAAAGAAGAAGCGTCGCCGGTCCGAGGGCCCACCGGCGCCCGGCGCGGACGCAACGCCGCGCCCGACGGCGCCCACCGGCGGCGGGTCGGCGCCGTCCGGGCAGAAGAAGAAACGTCGCCGGGGCCGGCGCGGACGCCGCAGACGGGGCGGCGATCCGGGACGTGGCGGCGGACCCCCCGCGGGACCGTCGGGGGGCTCCGGCTGACCCCGCTGGGGCTCGGCCGTTCTTCGCTCTACCGTACAGGCCATGCGCTACGCCCTCATCATGGCCGGGGGGTCGGGGACACGTCTCTGGCCCGTCAGCCGCCGGGATCGGCCCAAGCAGCTCGTCCCCCTGGTGCGCGGCCGGTCGCTGCTGGACTTCGCGGTGGAGCGCGCGGCCACCGTCGTCGGCGCTCAGCGCACCGCGATCTGCGCCTCGGCGGCGTACCTCGATCAGATCCGGGCCGCGGCGCCTCAGACGCCCGACGACCTGCTGCTCGGCGAGCCCGAGGGCCGCGACACGCTCAACGCGATCGGCCTGGCCGCGGCGGTCCTGGCCCGGCGCGACCCGGACGCGGCGTTCTGCGTGCTCACCGCCGACCATCTCATCGAGCCGGTGGACCGCTTCTGCGCGTGCGTGGAGCGCGGCTTCGCGCTGGTCGAAGCCGACGCCGACCGGCTGGTCACCTTCAGCGTCCGGCCGACGCACCCGGCGACGGGGTTCGGGTACGTCGAGCTGGGCGCGCCGATCGAGCCCGGCGCCGAGCCGCGCGCCTTCGAGGTGATCCGTTTCGTCGAGAAACCCGACCGCGCCACCGCCGAGCGCTACCTCGCCTCGGGCGCGTTCGGCTGGAACAGCGGGATGTTCGTGTGGCGCGCCGATACGTTCCTGCGCGCGATGGAGCGGTTCGCGCCCCAGTCGCGGGCCGGGCTTGACGAGATCGCCGGGGTGTGGGACGGCCCCGCGCGGCACGAGACCCTGGCGCGCGTTTTCCCGACGCTCCCGAAGATCAGCGTCGACTACGCGATCATGGAGCCCGCCGGGGCGCCGGGCTCGGGGTTCCGCGTCTGCGCCGTGGAGATGGACCTCACGTGGCGCGACGTCGGGTCCTGGCCCAGCCTGGCGCAGACCATCGAACCCGACGCCCGCGGCAACCGGGCGTCGGGCGCGACCGTCGTCGCGCAGGAGTGCGACGACTGCCTGTTCTTCAGCGACGACCCCGGGCACACCATCGCGGCGATCGGGCTCGCCGGGCTGGTGGTGGTGCGCACCAAGGACGCGACGCTGGTGATGCCCGCCGCCGAGGCCGAGCGCCTCAAGGCCCTGCACGCGGACCTGCCGGAGTCGCTGCGATGATGGAGCGGGTCGGGCGCCTGTTCGCCGACGCCGTGCTGGGCGGGCTGGAACTGGCGCGGATGGCGCTGGCCACCCGGCTGCGCCTGCGCGGGCGGTACTGGCGCTGGCGCTGGCACACGGCGTTCGGGCGCGGCCGGCCCCGATCGCGGCGCGAGCTGGCCCGCCGGCTGCTGGCCTACGGCCGGTGGGCGCGGTCCATCCGCCGGATGGCGCGGTGACACGGCCGGCTAGCATCGCGGCATGACAGGCGCGGATGGGTCGAGGGCGGTGGTGCTCCTCTCGGGTGGGCTGGACTCGGCCGTCACGCTGGCCATGGCCCGCGCCGCCGGCTTCGCGTGCGTCGCCCTGACCTTCGACTACGGGCAGCGGCACCGGGCCGAGCTCGAATCGGCGGCGCGGCTCGCCGAGTCCCTCGGCGCCGAGCGCCACGCCGTCGTGCCCGTCGGGCTGCGCGCCGTCGGGGGCTCGGCTCTGACGGCGGACATCGACGTGCCCAAGGACCGCGACGCCGCACACGCCGCGGACGTCCCGATCACCTACGTCCCGGCGCGGAACCTGATCTTCCTCTCGATCGCCGCGGGCCTGGCGGAGGTCGAGGGCGCCGGCGCCGTGTGGCTGGGCGTCAACGCCGTCGATTACTCGGGCTACCCGGACTGCCGGCCGGCGTTCCTCGACGCATTCCGGCGGTGTGTCGCCCTGGCGACCAGGGCCGGGTCACAGGGCGCGACGCTCGACATCCGCGCCCCCTTGATCGAGATGAGCAAGGCGGACATCATCCGCGCCGGCGCGGACCTGGGCGTGGACTTCGCCCTGACGCGCTCGTGCTACGACCCGGACCCGGAGGGGCGCGCCTGCGGGCGCTGCGACTCGTGCCTGATCCGCCGGCGGGGCTTCGCCGACGCGGGCGTCCCCGACCCGACGGTGTACGCGGGTTGAGCCGGCGTCACAGTTTCTTCATGGCGTCGACGAGGGCGTCGATGTGCTCGCGGGTGTGGGCGGCGGAGATCTGCACCCGCAGGCGGGCCTGGCCCTCGGGCACGACCGGGTAGCCGAAGCCGATGACGAAGACGCCCAGCTCCAGGAGCCGCCGGCTCATGCTGATGGCCCTGGCGGTGTCCCCCACGATGATCGGGCAGATCGCGGTGGGGGAGTCGACGACATCGAAGCCGGCTGTCTTCAGGCTCTGACGGGCGTAGGCGGTGTTGTCGCGGAGGGTCTGCACGCGCTGGGGCTCGCGGTCGAGGACCTCGATGGCCTTGGCGGCGCTGAGCGCCACGGTGACGGGCAGGGCGTTTGAGAAGAGGGTGGGCCGGCCGCGCTGCACGATGAGGTCGACGGCCCCCGCGGGCCCCGCGATAAAGCCGCCGGCGGCGCCGCCCAGGGCCTTGCCCAGCGTCCCGGTGAAGAAGTCGATCGCCGAGCCCGGCATCGCGAAGTGCTCGTGCGTGCCCCGGCCCGTGGCGCCCAGGACGCCCGTGCCGTGGCTGTCGTCGACGACCAGCAGGGCGCCGAACTCGTCGCAGATGGCGCGCAGCCCCGGAAGGTCCGGCAGGTCCCCCTCCATCGAGAAGACGCCGTCGGTGACGACCCAGATGACGGCGTCCTTGGCGAGGTCGCCGCGCGCTCGCTCGAGTGTGGCGCGCAGGTCCGCGTGGTCGTTGTGCTTGAAGACGGCCTTGTTCAGGCCCTTCTTGATGACGGTCGCCAGGCGCACGCCGTCGATGATGGAGGCGTGGTTCAGTTCGTCGGAGATGATGAGGTCGCCCGGCTCGCACAGCGTGGGGAAGAGGGCCTCGTTGGCGTTCCAGCAGGAAACGAAGGTGTACGCCGCCTCGGCGCCGAGGAACGACGCGAGGCGCGCCTCGAGCGCCAGGTGCGGGCTGAACGTGCCGCAGATGAATCGCACCGACGCCGTCCCGGCGCCGAACTCCCGCAGGCCCTTGATCCCGGCCTCGACGACCTCGGGGTGGTTGGCGAGCCCGAGGTAGTTGTTGGAGCAGAAGCACAGGCACTCGCCCAAGCCCGCCAGGCGCACGGTGGGGCCCATCGGGCCCTCGATGGTCTGGAGGCTCTTGTGCTGCCCGGTCCGGCGGAGCATGGACAGGACGGCCTCGGTGCGGGCGAAGAAGGGGTGCGCAGCGGCGTCGGGCATGGCGGGCTCCTCATCCGGGGGCTAGGCCCGGCCAGCGTAATCCGCACGCGGGGTCTGGAAAAACAGTGTCCGAATGCGCGGGGTGGCGCTTATCCGGGCCGGGGCGGATGCCGATGCAGGGCATGCTCGCCCGCCGGCGTCTGTTCAAGGCCGGGGCGGGCCCGGTCCGATAAGGGTCCAGTCGCGGAGCGACCCCTTCTCAGGCAATCGGCGTCACGCCGGGGACCGGACGACACGCCGGGGGTCAGGCATCGGCGGAGCCCGATCCGACTCGTCAACCAGCCCGCCCGGGCCAGCCGGGGCGGGGGACTTGTCGCGCACGGGAGACCGCCACGCCATGATCCGCACCACCCACACGCAGACCACCCGCCGGGCGCTCGGCCTCGTCGCCGTCGCGGGCCTGGCCCTCACCGCCGGCTGCTCGGCCTTCGAGCAGATCGGCTCGTCGCTGGGCTTCGGCGGGCCGTCGGAGGAGTCCCTCGACGCCCCGTCGATCGAGCACGCCACCCCGACCGACCAGCCCATCGCCGCCAACCAGCCGGCGGGCTTCGGCGTCGTCAACGCTTCGCAGCGCCAGATCGCCAACGACCAGCGGTTCGTCGACCCCCTGGCCGCCGGCGGCAACGCCGAGACGCCCTCGGACCCGCGCCGGCCGGTCTTCACGCCCTGGGCGGCCACGCCCGGCGCCAGCGTCTTCGGCGAGGTCTCCGACGCCTACATGGGCCCGACCTCCTTCGGGCTCCAGCACACCGGCGCGGACAACCTCGACCAGATCTCCTTCGCCACCGAGGGCGCCGACTTCGACCCCGACGTCGCGCCCACCGGCGACTTCCTGGTCTACGCCAGCACCCAGCACTCCACCACCGCGGACGTGTACCGCAAGAACGTCGGCGGGCACACCATCACCCAGCTGACCAACGACCCGGCCAACGACGTCATGCCGGCCATCAGCCCCGACGGCTCGCGGATCGCGTTCGCCTCCGACCGCGGCGGGTCGTGGGACATCTACATCATGAACGCCGACGGCGGGCAGGCCGTCCAGCTCACCAACGACCCGGCGCCGCAACTGCACCCGACGTGGTCCCCGGACAACCGGTACGTCGCCTTCTGCCGGCTCGGGGACACCTCCGGGCGGTGGGAGCTGTGGGTCACGGACGTCCTGAACCCGGCGGTGCGGCACTTCATCGGCTACGGGCTGCTGCCCGACTGGAGCCCCGCGGGGAACAAGATCGCCTTCCAGCGCTCGCGCCAGCGCGGGGACCGCTTCTTCAGCATCTGGACGATCGATTTCGAGCGCGGCGAGGGCCGCAACCCCACCGAGATCGTCTCCAGCCCCGTCGCGGCGTGCGTGAACCCGGCGTTCAACGCCGACGGGACCAAGATCGCCTTCGCCGTCGTGCCCAACCCCGAAGCCCAGGGCGCCGGCGCCCCGCGGCTGGCGGACCTCTGGATCACCAACATCGACGGGACGGGGCGCGCCAACCTCACCGGCGGGCTCTTCGCCAACCTCATGCCCTCCTGGGGCGTCGACGGCCGGATCTTCTTCATCTCCGACCGCTCCGGGACGGAGAACATCTGGTCGCTCAGGCCCGAGCGGGCCATCCTCGCGGCGACCGGCCCCAACCCGAACCAGAACACCGACCTGGCGGACAACGGCGCCGACGACGCGCCCGCCCCCGCTTCGAACACCGAGCTGGCCACCGTCCCCGACGAGGACGAGCCGAACTGATCTGCGCGGCGGGCGCGCCCGCCGACGACCCGACGCGCCGGCGGAGACACCGGCGCGGCGATTGGAACCGAATCGCTCCACGGACGGAGCGCCGGCCGACCGACCCGGCACGGACGCCGGGGCCGTTCGGCGGCCGAGGGACACGGGGGACGCGCGGAGGCGGCCCCGACACGCGAGGCAGGACGCCATGACAACCGAACAGCGCATGCACTCCACTCTCTGGGCGACGCTCGCCTGGGCGCTGCTCCTGACCGGCTGCGCCACGACGAGCCGGGGCCTGCGCCTGCCGGCGCCGACGGTCTCGCCGTACGACGCCAGCCACGGCGACGTGGTCTGGGCGGTGGCCCCGCCGAGGAACGAGTCCGGCGTGAGCGTGGTCGACCCCCTGGCCGTCGCCGACGAACTGGCGTCGGCCGTGGGCGAGGTCCGCGGGCTCGCCGCCGTCCCGGTCAACCGGACGCTGGCGGCGATGCGGACGCTGGGGATCGACGGGGTCGCCTCGGGCGCTGACGCCCGCCGGCTGGCCCTGACCCTGGGCGTTGACGGCGTGCTCGTCGGGACCGTGACCGCGTGGGACCCCTATGATCCGCCGCGGCTTGGCCTGTCGCTGGCCTTGTACGCCCGGCCCGGGTCCGACCGGATCGCCGATGCGTCGGCCGAGATTGACCCCCGGGCCCTGACCGCCGCTGCGACCGAACCGAGGCTGCCCGCGGGCCGGCCCGCCGAGGCCCCCCTCAGCGCCGTCTCGGAACATCTCGACGCCCGCAACCACGAGGTCCTGATGGACCTCCGCGCCTTCGCCGAGGGCCGGCACGACCCGGACTCGGCGCTGGGATGGCGCGGCTACACGGCCAGCATGACGCTGTTCACCCGGTACGCGAGCCACCGGCTCGTCGGGGCGCTCCTGGACCTGGAGCGGCTCCGGCTGGCCCGCGAGCGTGCGACCGCCCGGGCCCCCGGGCCGTAAGCGCCGACCCAGACCGTCGGCGGGCCCACCGATCCGTGACCGACCGGCCCCGCGAGGGCCGGGCCAACCCGACCCCCCGCCCCGGGCCGACGTTTCCCGGGCCGAGCCACGCCGCGCGTCGGTCTTTGCGTCCCGCCGCGCCGCCGGAGCACAGGACCGCCATGAGCGCCGCCACACCGCTGCCCATCGTCGAGGCCTTCCAGTCGTACCTCACCGACGAGCGCCACTTCTCGCCCTACACGGCCAAGTGCTACGGCGCCGACCTGCGCCAGTTCGTCGAGTATCTCGCCGACGAACACAACATCACGCCCGATCCCGCCAACGAGCGCAAGGCGTTCGAGGCCCGTCGCGCCAAGCCCGCCGGCGTCGGCGGCGACGTGCTCGCCACCATCGCCCCGGGCTCGGTGACGGCGATCATCGCCTCGGCCGACACCGACACCGTGCGCGGCTTCCTCAACCACCTCGCCGACCACCGCTACTCGCCCGCGACGATGGCCCGCAAGATCGCCACCCTCCGCTCCTTCTACAAGTGGGCGGCGCGCCACGGCTACGCCGACGGCAACCCCATGACCCTCATCCGCACGCCGCGGCAGTCCAAGCGTCTGCCCAAGGCCATCAGCCTCGACCAGATCGAGAAACTGCTCTCGGCGCCGGACGCCGCCGACCCCCTGGGCGCCCGCGACCGCGCCCTCTTCGAGACGCTCTTCTCCACCGGCATCCGCGTCTCCGAGCTCGTCGACCTCAACATCGGCGACCTCGACGAGACCGGCGAGGCCCTCGTCGTCCGCGGCAAGGGCAAGAAGGAGCGCCTCGTGCCCCTGGGCTCGCACGCCTTGGCCGCGATCCGCCACTACATGGCCCTGGCCGGGCAGGACCCGCGCTTCAGCCAGGCCTTCGCCCAGGGCGGGGAGCAGCCGCTCTTCGTCAACAAGCACGGCGGTCGGCTCTCGAGCCGGTCCGTCCGGCGCAAGCTCGACAAGTACCTCCGGCAGGTCGGGCTCGACCCCACCATCAGCCCGCACACCCTGCGCCACTCGTTCGCCACGCACCTCCTGGAGAACGGCGCCGACCTGCGCAGCGTGCAGGAGCTCCTGGGCCACCAGTCCCTCTCCACGACGCAGATCTACACCCACCTCACCGCCCGGCGCATGCGCGAGGGCTACGACAACGCCCACCCCCGCGCCGAAGCGGGGTGACCGGGCCTCGTCCCGCATCTGATCGAACCGCACCCGCCGCCCGGGGGAGTCCGCCCTCGGGCGGTGTTCGTTGAGCGGCCGCGTTACGGCGCGGGGCGCTCGTCGTGCAGGCCGAAGACGTCCGCCAACGCGACCATGAACGACCGGCCCGCGGACCAGGTCCGCCAGCGCTTCCAGAGCCGCCACCACGACAGCGGCCCGGTGACGACCGCCGCGGCGATCCACCACCAAAAGTACTTGCCGAGGATGACGGCGAGGATGGCGCACGCGACCCCGATCAGCGACATCGCGGCGTAGAACAGCACCTCCCCGCCGAGGGTCATGCCGAAGAGCCCGCGCCGCTGGCGCCTCGCCGCGAACAGGGCCTCGGTGTCGGCGGCCTGCTCGAGGCTCGCGTCGGGGGCGTCGGCGCCGACCTCGATGCGGTCCAGGGCCTCCTCGAGTTCGACGTCCGCGACGGTGTCGTCCAGCGACGCCTCGGCCGTGGCCGTCTCGTCCAGCGCCGCCGGGCAGCGGACCTTCTCCCCGCACCGACAGCGCAGGGATCGGCCGGCGATGTCCGCGCGCCAGCGGTACCACCGCCCGCACGAGTGGCATCTGAACGACCGTTCCGAGGGTGAACCCGCTGGATCGTCCATGTCTGCGCTCGCCCCTCCCGACCGTCGGCGTGGGACCATTCGCACACCGCGGACCACCTGTCCCGGAGGCGCCCGCGAGCGGCCACGGGCGGCGGGAAGTGAATCGGCCCGGTCGACAAGACCATACAACCTCATAACCGCCTCGGCGCTGTCGGGGCCGGCGGCGGCCCCACGCCCGACGTCGACCCGTCCTCTCTGAGGGACAAAAACCCCATAAACTCGGCGGAAGGGGCTAGGACCGGCGCCTGTGTTTCCGTACACTTGGCGTCATGCACAGGGCAACCCGATATGTCGGCCTCGTCTGCGGGGCGTGCTGCGCCATCGCCGCGACGGCCCAGCCGCTGAAGATCACCGGCGTCAACGTGGGCATCATGCGGCCGTTGCTCGACGGCGACGCCCGCGTGCTCTGGATGGGGGACTCGTTCTCCGTCCCGAGCCGGTTCCGGGTGCCGGTGGGGGCGCTGCAGACCTGGCCCGTCAGCGACTGGACGGCGATCGAGAGCGCCTTCGGCGGGGACTGGCTCAACACCGTGGACGACACCGGCGCGGCGAAGCCGATCTCATCGGCCGACGGCTACCTCCTCGGCGCCGGCGGCGAGACGACCTCGCGGTTCGGTCTGCCGGTGCGGTTCGTGCGCGAGTACTCCGGCGCGCCCACGCTTCGTTTGGGGCCGAACAACCGGCTGGCGCGGTACATCGTGCGCGACTGGTTCGTCGCCGACGGCGTCAACGGCTTTCTCGTCGAGCCGGGCGACCGCCTGCGGGCCCGGCTGCTGTACCTCATGCAGCCCGCGGCGGTGCTCAGCGCCGACTCGCTGCGCGTGGTGGACGGCCCCTTCGAGCGGGTGTCGTTCAACCCGCTGACGCAGACCCGGCCCCTGTGGTCGTCCGGGCGCGACCCCTCGACGGAGTCCCCGACCGCCGCGGCGCTGGGGCAGATCAACGCGGCGCCCGTGGACGTGCCCATCACCCCGGTGCAGGGCGCGACGCCCATCGGCGTGGGCGTCTCGCCGATCTTCGCGGGTTCGGGCCAGTCCGCCTACCCCGCCGGCGCGGTGCTGTACAAGACGGACCACGCGGGCCGGCGCCTGCCGGGGCTGTACTTCAGCGTGCTCGCGGACAACTCCTGGTCGTTCGCCGACTACGGGCGGGGCTTGGCCGCGGGCGAGCCGGGCGCCCCGGCCGACCAGAAGACCTTCGATCTCGACCAACTGACGCACTGGCTCGACGTGACCACGCTCGACCGGGACCAGCCGCTGTACGTGTTCTACTACCTCGCCGCCGAGCCGTTGACCCACAACGGCGCCCGCCACCACTTCGAGAGGATGGTCGATCAGACGCAGGCCGCCGCCGACCGCGTCGGGCTCTCGGTCGTCCGTCATTGCATCGTGATCCCGCACTTCCATCGGGTGGCCGGGGGGACCGACGCCGAGTCCGCGGCGCGGTTCGCGGCGCTGCGCGACGCCGCGTACGCCCTGGCCAGCAGCAGGCCGAACGTGGCGGCGGCGTCGATCTACGACGCCACCGACGGCGTGATGTTCGACGGGTCCAGCGCCGCCCGCGACTGGCTCCGCGAGCACGGGTTCGACCGTTTCGAATACGGGTCGAACCGGGTGGACCTGACGGGCCCTGAGGAGTTCTTCGGCAACCTGCTGGACCCGCTGCGGATCCACCCGCGCTCCGAACACGCCGCCGCGTTCTTCGCGGACCGGTTGCTGTCCGTCATCCGCGCGAACCCGTCCTGCCCGGCGGACCTCAACGCCGACGGCGTGGTCGACACCGCGGACCTGGTGACCCTCTTGGCCGGGTGGGGGACGGCGGCGGCGCCGTCGGACATCTCCGGCGACGGGGTGGTGGATACAGTTGATCTCGTGATCCTCATCGCGGGCCTGCGAAACGGGTGCTGAAAGCGCCGGGCGGGGTCCGCGCCGCTGATGTGCCCCACGCCCCGGACCGATGACCCGCCTATGAGACACCGACCGACCCTCGCCGCCGCCGTCGTCGCGCTCGGCCTGGCGCCCGCCCACGCACCGGCTCAGCCGGCCGACGACGACCCCGTCCAGACGATCGCCGCGCGCGTCACGGGCGCGTTCACCGATGGTCAGCGCACGCTGCGGATCGCCGCGGCGCCCTGCGGCGGGCACGACCTGTGCCTGTACGTCGAGATGAGCGCCCGCGGCGGCGAGCGCCGGCCCATGCGGCAGATGGTCTGGACGCTCGACGACGCGACCGACGCCGGCGCCGACGCGACCGTCTTCCTGTTCCCGCCCCGGCGTCTGGACACCTTCGTCATGTCGCCCGCGGACGCGGCCGTGGGGCTGTGGGCGGCGCCGTTGCGCTTCCCGACGCTGGACCTGGACACCCTGCTGCCCGCGGGCCGGGCCCGGCTGGACCTGACGCCCGAGGGCTGGCGGCTGTCGGCGCCGGACGGGCTGATCGTCCATCGCGGCGCGGCGCGCTCGATGTCGCTCTCCGCGTCCGAGCACGCCGGGACGCTGGCGTGGTCCGACCGGTGGCTCGACCGGGCCGGGGGCGCCGTCGACGCCGCGGCCGCGACGCTCCAGCGCACCGACGAGCCCGCGCATGTCGAGATCACCGATGAGGGTCTCGTCATCATCGACCTGCGCCCGGGCGAGGGGCCCGCGCTCGAGCCCGGCGACGCCGCGGTGGTCAACTTCGCCGTCTACCTCTTCACCGGGCAGATCGTCGATTCGACCTGGCTCGAGAGCCGCAAGGAGCACATCATCTTCTCGGCGCCCGGGGAGATGTTCCTCGGATTCCAGAAGGGCGTCCTGGGCATGCGCGGGCCGATCACGCACGGGCCCGAGGAGAGCCGGCACCTGCGCCGGCTCGTGGTCCCGCCGGCGCTGGCCTTCGGCGTCAAGGGCCGCGACCCCATCATCGACGAGAACGCCCCCCTGATCGTCGACATCGAGATGATCACTATCAAAAAGAAACAAAAGACCCGGTGACCCCCGCGGGCGCCGGCGACGCCTCGGCGCGGGGGTATACTCAGCCGTCCCCGGGGGCGCCGCCATGCTCGACGACCTCATCGCCCAACTCGACCGGCTCGAGGCCCCCGCGGACCTCGAGTGGATGTCGCGCCTGCTGCGGGAGTCCGGCCTGACACGCCGGGACCTGGGCCCCCACGTCCGGTTCGAGGACGACCATTACGCCCGCAACGAGGTCGCCCGCAGCGCCTGGCACGAGCTGGTCTGCGTCTGCTGGCGCCCGGGGCAGGGCACGCCCATCCACGACCACCGGGCCTCGAGCTGCGCGTTCCTCGTCGTCGAGGGTCGGGCGACCGAGATCCGCTTCGACCTGGACGAGGGCGGCATGCTGGCGCGGGAGCACCCGCCCGCGATCCGCGAGCCCGGGTACATCTGCTCCTCCTGGGACGCGGACGTGCACGAGGTCGTCAACCGCTCACCGGAGGACCTGATCACGCTGCACATCTACTCGCCGGCGCTGACGCAGGTGCACGTGTACTCGCGCGACACCCGGCGGGGCGAGCTGTGGACGCCGCACCTCGAGCCCGCGGCGGATTGATCGGCGCTGCGCGGGCGGGTCACGCGGCGGGCCGGTCGCGGTAGCCCAGGCTCATCATGCGGGCGGCGAACATGCTGGCCATCACGCCGATCTTGCGGGTCTGGGCCTCCGTCGGGTCGACGAAGTGCACCCCCACAACGTGATTGAACAGCCCCTCTTTGACCGCCCAGACGCAGCGCGCGTTGACGGTGACGGTGGTGTCGTGCCCGACGAGCGTCAGGGGGCGCTCGGCGCCCTCCTTCCAGGGCCAGCGGGTGACCAGCTTGGCGCCGGTCTTGGAGAGATCGACGACGCGGCCGCGGTCGCAGCGCAGCCCTTCCATAATCAGGCGGTTGGCGACGCGGCGCTCGGGGTCGTCCTCAGGCCGATTCGATTTGACGCCCAGGAACAGGCCCATGCCCGCGGATATCGGCTCGCCGTGCCCGGGGGATGACCGCCGGGCCGGTCGCCGCGTCGGACGGCCGTTATCGGGCCGGCGCCGGCGACGCGGGGACCGCCGCCGGATCCGCCGTGCCCTCCGGCAGGTCCACACGCAGGCCCAGGTGGTCGCTGCCCGGGATGGCGAACGTCGTGGCTCGCGAGCCGGCGCCGCCTCCGCCGGCCAGCGCCGGGGGCGTCAAGACGTGATCCACCGCGATCGGCGACCACACCCCGCCCAGGAGCCACGTGCCGGACCACCGACCCGAGGGGGCCAGCCGGCGCCAGTCGCCCGCCCCGGCCTCGAAGTCCGCCCAGACACGCTCGAAATCCGCGGTGTTGAAGTCCCCGATCGCCAGGGCCGGATCCCCGGTCGGGACGTCGGCGATCCGGTCGGCCAGGGCCCGCAGCTGGTCTCGCCGACGGGCCAGGCGCCACGGCAGGTACGGCGCCACGGCGTGCACCGCGAAGAGCAGCACCCCGGCCACCCGGCACTCGAGCCACCCCCGCCGATGCTCCGTCACATCCTGAACCGGGGTGGGCTCAGCCGCGTGCACGGTGATCGGCATCCCGCCCCGTCGGGTCAGCCCGGCGGCCCGGACGGGTGGCAGGAGCCGCTGGGCGGGCCCGCGGAACCGGCTCGTGGACTCGATCAGGACGGTCGCGTCGCCGCCCTGGGCCGCGACGGCTCGGACGGCCTGGGCGGGCCTGACGTTCAGGCAGAACACGTTGGCCGAGACGACGCGCAGGGCCGGGTTCTCCGATGGGCCGGTTCGAGGGGCCGGATCAATCCGCCGATCCTACGCCGGCTCGCGGCGCCCGGGGCCTGCCAACGCGGCAGGCCGACCGCGGAATAGCCGAGGATCGGGGCGGATTGCATAGACTGACTAGCACACCCGGCGCCGATCAATCCCGCCGGGACGCCTCCCGGAGCCTCCCGATGAAGTGCCCGACCTGTTATTTGACCGAGGGCCCGCTGGGCTTCGCCCTGATCCTGCTGGCGGCCGTGGTGGTGATCCGCGCCGCGGTCGGCGGGGGGGTGGCCCCGACGCCCCCGATGTTCGACACGTCCGTCACGTTCGACGAGGCTATGGCGGCGTCGGCCCAGACCGGCAAGCCCGTGTTCGCCTTCGTCACCGCGGACTGGTGCGGGCCGTGCCAGGTGTTCAAACGCGGCGCCCTGGCCGAGCCCCGCGTCGTCGAGCGCGTCCGCGAGGCGACCGTCCCCGTCTACATCGACGCCGACGCCCACCCGGATCTGGTGCAGCGCCTGGGCGTCTCGGGGTTCCCGTCGGTGCTCCTGCTCCGTGACGGCCGGGTCGTCGACGCCCGGACCGGGGTGATGAGCGCCCCGGGGCTGCTGGCGTGGCTCGACGGCGGCGTCGAGCCTCGTTAGGCGCCAGGGCAGGCCGTCACGGCGAGGCGTCCACGACCTCGGCGATCCACACCTGGGTGCTGGGGCGGTCCTCGCCGGGGGAAAGCTCGCCGCGCTGGCTGGTCCACATCATCCATCGGCCGTCGGGGCTGAAGACGGGCATCCCGTCGAACCCGTCGGCGAAGGTGAGCCGGCGCGTGCGCGGCGTGAAGGGGCGCGTGGCGCTGTCAACGCCGAACGGCGGCGCCTCGATCGAGAACACCTCGTAGTTGCGGTGGCTTACCTCGCTGGTGGTGTAGACCAGGAACCGGCCCGAGGGATGCCAGAACGGCGCCCAGTTGACGTGCTCGTTGTCGGTCAGCTGGTGCTCGATGAGCCTCGTCGCCGGCCGACCGCCCGCGCCGACCACGGGCGCCAGGTCCATGACGTATAGCTGCAGGAGGTCGTCGCCCCGGCGGTCGGATCGGTAGCAGATGCGCCGGCCGTCGGCGCTGAAGAACGGCCCGCCGTCGTACCCCTTCTTGCGGACGATCGGCCGGGCCCGGCCCGAAAGCGTGTCATAGATGTAGAGGTCCGGGTCGTCCGTCGCCGGGTCCACGCGGGTGTGGACGATGAACCGGCCGTCGGGGGAAAAGGCGCACTCCGCGTCGTATCCCGGCCGCGTCCAGACGGGCGCCAGCGCGTCGGGCTCGGAGAACAACGGCGTGATCGCGTCGACGGGCCGGCTCAGGCGGGCGATCTCGGGCACGACGCGTGTGACGACCTCCGTCTGTGGCGGGAACACCCAGCGGTAGTCGCTGCGGTCGCGCTGGTAGCCGGCGGTCGGCCCGTCGGCCGGGGGGGTGATCGTCGAGCCGAAGATGATCCGCCCGGGCTCGGTGGGGTGGAAGAAGCCGCAGGTGTTCGCCGACCCCGGCGGGCTGACGAGGATGGGCTCGTCGGCGCCGACGATCCTCCCGTCGCCCGCGTACCGCAGGCGCATCACGTACATCGAGTAGAACGGGTCCGGATCGACGCCGGGCGCGGGACGGGGAACGGCCTGGAAGATGATCCACCGGCCGTCGGGGCTGAAGTACGACTCGCCGGCCTTGACGAACTGCCGCGGGAAGGTCACCTGCACGTGGTTGCGCAGCGCGCCGGCCTCGGCCTCGCGCCACGAGGTTCCGTCCTGGGCACGCGCCGGCCCGACGCCCGTGCAGAGCATCACCGCCGCGGCAATCGCAGTCATGTGGGGATTGAAGATGGTCACGTCTCTCTCCTGAACCGGGCGTTCGCAGCGGCCCCAGCCCGACCCATCGTAGGTTCTACTTGCGGGACCGATGGGACGGGCGTCTCGCCCGTCGTGCCTGACACAGCACACGGCCCAGACGCCCGTCCCACCGACTGCGCCCGTATCGAAAGACGCCTGAGCGATCCGTCAAACCGAACCACGCCCCCGGCGCCCCCGGTCCGGTCGGGCGGTACGCTGGCGGCGGAAGGCCCCGCGCAGCGGACCGCCCGCGGGCGCCCCAAGGAGTGACGCCCATGCCCAGCCGGATTTTGTGCCTCTTCCTGTGCGCCGCCGGGCTCGTGATTGCCGCCCCGCCGGCCGTCAGGGCTCAGGACGCGGCCGATGGCGCCGCCGACGTCGCCGAGCCCGTCGAGACCAGTCACGCGATCACCCTCGACGACGGGACGACGCTGGCCTACACCGCCCGCGCGGGTTTTCTGCCACTGAGGGACGAATCGGGCGAACTCCTCGCTCGGGTCTTCCACGTCGCGTACACCCTCGAGGGCGCCGACGACCCGGCGTCCCGCCCCGTCACCTTTGTCTTCAACGGCGGGCCGGGCTCCTCGAGCGTCTGGCTCCACCTGGGCGCCGCCGGGCCCATGCGCGTGGCGATGACCGACGAGGGCGAGGCGCCGACGCCCCCGGGCCGGCTGATCGTCAACGAGGGGACGTGGCTGGCGGCGACCGACCTGGTCTTCATCGACCCCGTCGGGACGGGCTACTCGCGACCCGCCGAGGGCCACGAGCAGTCGGAGTTCAGCGGGCTGGAGAACGACGCCCGATCCGTCGCCGAGTTCATCCGCCTGTGGACCACCCGGCACGGGCGCTGGGCGTCGCCCAAGTTCCTCGCCGGCGAGTCCTACGGTACGACGCGGGCGGCGGCCCTGGCCCGGCGGCTCCAGTCGGCGCACAACCTGTACCTCAACGGCGTGGTCCTGATCTCCTCGATCCTCGACTTCGGCACGGCGCGTTTCGACACGGGCAACGACCTGCCCTACGCCCTGTTCCTGCCGACCTACACAGCGACGGCGTGGACACACGGCAGGCTGCCCGAGGACCTGCAATCGGGCCCCCTCGAGGCGGCCCTGGCCGAGAGCCGGGCGTTCGCGCTGGGCGACTACTGGCTGGCCCTGGCGCGGGGCGCGTCGCTGACCGCCGCGGACCGCGCGCGCGTCGCCCGCCGGCTGGCCCGGCTCACCGGGCTCGACGCGGAATACATCGAACAGGCGAACCTCCGCGTCTCCATCGGGCGGTTCACCAAGCAGCTGCGCCGCGACGAGCGCCGCACCGTCGGCCGGCTCGACTCGCGGTTCCTGGGCATCGACCGCGACGCCGCCGGCGAGTCCTTCGAGTACGACCCCAGCCTGGCGGCGATCAGCGGCGCCTACGCCGCCGCGCTGAACGAGTACGTCAGGCGGGCGCTCGGCTTCGAGTCAGACCTGCCGTACGAGATTCTCACCGGGCGCGTCCGGCCGTGGCCCTGGGGGCGGGATTCCGACCAGGGCTACGTCAACGTCGCCGAGGACCTCCGCGCCGCGATGACCCGCAACCCGCACATGCGGGTCCACATCGCCAGCGGGTACTACGACCTGGCGACGCCGTTCTTCGCCACGGAGTACACCGTCGACCATCTTGGGCTCGAGCCGGAGCTGCGCGGGAACATCTCGATGTCCTACTACGAGTCCGGGCACATGATGTACATCCACGAGCCGTCCCTGCGCCAGCTCCGTCGGCGGGTCGAGCGGTTCATCGCGGGCGCCGTCGCCGCAGGGTCGCCCGTCGAGTCGATCCCGTGAGCGAGGCGATGACGCGGGCCGAGCTCGCGTCCCGGATCGACCACACGCTCCTGGCGCCGGAAGCGACCGAGGCCGACGCGCGGCGGCTGGCGGCCGAGGCCCTCGAGCACGGCTTCGCCGCCGTGTGCGTCAACCCCATCTTCGTGTCGCCGGTGCGTGAGGCGCTGGGCCCCGCGCGGGAGGGGGCGCCGGCGCTGTGCGCCGTGGCGTCGTTCCCCTTGGGCGCGACGACGCCGATGGCCCGGGCGATCGACGCCACGCAGTCGGTCAAGGCCGGCGCCGACGAGATCGACCTCGTCCCGTGGCTGCCCCGGCTGATCGCGCACGATGAAGACGGCCTGCGCGCCGACCTCCTGGAGACGGTGCAGGCCGTGCGCGCCGCGAACCCAGCGTGCGTGGTCAAGGTGATCCTGGAGACGGCGGCGCTGCGCGCGGCCGCCGCGACCGACGCCGAGTTCGAGTCCATGATCCGGGCCGGCTGCGCCGCGGCCCGCCGCGCGGGCTGCGACTTCGTGAAGACCTCGACGGGGTTCCACCCCGCGGGCGGGGTGACCATTCAAGCCGTGCGCCTGATGAAGACGCACGCCGCCGGGCTGAAGGTCAAGGCGTCCGGCGGGATCCGGGGCTACGACGCCGCCCGGGCCATGCTCGACGCGGGCGCCGACCGCCTCGGCGCGTCGGCGTCGCTGGCCATCCTCGCCGGGGCGCCCGCCTGAGCCGGGCCGGTCAGCCGGTCCAGCACCCAGCGCACCGCTGGGACGCACACCGCGTCCCCCAGCGCGAATAAGAGGTCGCGTTCGCCAATCCCCGCGGGGGGTTCCGCCTCGACGCCCTGAAGTCGCATGCACTCGGCCGCGGTGAAGTGCCGCACACGGACGCGCCCCCGCCCGGCCCGGACGAGGATCTGGATCGCGCTGCCGCCCTTGGGCGTGCGCAGGCACCCGGCGGCGCCGTCGAACCGCAGCTCCGCGACCGAGCGCTTCACTCCCTCGATCGCGCGCACGCGCCGGAACGCCGGCACATACGTCACCGCGTCGGCGTCGCGGGCGGTGTCAAGTCGCGGCCGGTGATTCGGGTGGACCTGCGCCAGAAAATACTCAACCCTTTCGGCGGGCCACCACCGCGGCGAATCCTCGGGCAGGCGCTCGACGATGTCGCCCAGCGTCAGCCGTCCGGCTGGAAGAGGCGGCAGGGCCCGCGCGTGCCAGATGAGATCGGGCGAGGCGCGCATCGCGGCGATGATCGCCGCCGGCCGGGCGTCGCTCGGGTCCAGCGCATGCGGGTCGGCGCGCACGGGCGCCGCCGGGTCGCCCAGCCGCGTCGCGATCAGAAATAGACGCGGGCGGGACTGCGGCGTGAAGTGGATCGCGCTGACGCGCATCATGTCCACGCCGAACCCAGCGCCGTTGAGCGCCGACACCAGCGCGGCAAGGTCGCGCCCGCCGTGGCTGGAGAGGAGCCCCGGCACGTTCTCGAAGAGCACCCACCGCGGCCCGTCCATCGCGGGTGTCTGGCGGAGCAGGCGCAGCAGATCCCACACGGCGCCGGACTGCCCGGCGTGGATCCCGCCGCGCGCCCCGGCGAGGCTCAGGTCCGTGCAGGGGAACGACGCGGTCCACAGGTCGCACGCCGGGATGTCCGCCGCGGCGACCTCGGCGATGGGCCGGCCGTCGAGGTGGGCCGAGCCAGCCGGGTGCAGGGCGCGGTAGATCCGCCGCTTAGTCGCGTCAAAGTCATTGGCGTACGCGACGCGGA
>RFGI01000059.1 GCA_003696725.1 Planctomycetota bacterium
CATCGCGGCGATCCGGCTGTATCAGATCACGCTCTCGCCCTTCGTCGGGGGGCACTGCCGGTTCCGCCCGACGTGCAGCGCGTACGCCTTGGAGGTCTTCCGCACGCAGCCCGTGCACCGGGCGCTGTGGCTGACCCTGCGCCGGCTGAGCCGGTGCCGGCCGCTGGGCGGCGGCGGGTTCGACCCGCCCCCGCCGGCGCATCACCGGCGCGGGCGCGAGGGCTCCGGCGCATGAATTCGGGTCGTGTTCGGGCCGCGGCCGGGGCAAGTGAGCGTACACTTACCGGGACTCCCACCCGACCCCGACCGGGACCGCCATGAGCCGACTGCCCGCCACCGAGCGCCGCAAGCAGCTGCTCGACACCGCCGCGAGGCTCTTCGCCGAGCGCGGCTACGCCCGCGCCACCACCGCCGAGATCGCCCGCGCCGCCCAGGTCACCGAGCCCATCATCTACCGCCACTTCTCCTCCAAGAAGGAGCTCTTCATCGCCCTCATCAACCGCACGGGCGAGGAGACCCTCCGCCTGTGGAAGCAGCAGCTGCACAAGGCCCCCGACCCCGCCGAGCGCCTCCGCCGGCTCATCGGGGCCAACCCGTTGGTCTCCAACCGTGGCCGGGGCGCGTACAGAGTCATCGTCCAGGCGATGACCGAGATCTCGGACCCCGACATCCTCGCGGCCCTGGCGCACCACATCCGCGTCTTGCACGAGTTCGTCGCCGGCGAGGTCGTCGCCGCTCAGGAGGCGGGCTTCGTCTCCGAACGCTTCAGCGCCTCGATCACCGCCTGGATGCTCCTGCACCTCGGGCTGGGCTACGGCGTGCTGGCCCCCCTGGACATCCCGGGCCACGCCCAGGACGAGTCGGGCGTCCGCGTCCGCGAGGTCATCGAACAGCTCATGCTCGGAGACTCGACGCGTCAGGCGGAGAACCTCCGCAAGCACGCCCGCCGCGCCGCCGAGGACCGGGGCGACGCCGAGGACGCCGCCTGAGACCGCCGGGACGCCGCGGGCTTCTACTCGGGGATCGGCGCCTGGTTGAGCATCGGCATGAGCTCGAAGTACGGCCGGACGATCTCCGAATCCGACCGCTCGAACGCCTCGTACGCGCCGTCGAAGAACACCCGGCCCAGGTGCAGCATCACGATCCTCGGCCGCAGCCGGTGCAAGAGATCCTTGTCGTGGGTGATGATGACGCTGGTCTGCCCGCCGTTCTCCCGCCTGGCGCGCTCGTGGGTGGCGCAGATCAGTTCGTGGATCTTGGCGGCGTTCTGCGGGTCCAGGCCGGTCGTCGGCTCGTCATAGAAGATGATCGCCGGGCTCATGGCGATCGCCCGCGCCACGGCGACGCGTTTGGCCATCCCCCCCGAGAGCTCGCCGCGCGTTTTGGTCAGGATCGAGTCGTCCCCCTCGAACCCCACCGCGTCCAGGGCGTCGCGCACCCGGTCGTAGATCTGCGTCGCCGAGAGGTCCGTGTTCTCTTTGAGCCACAGGGCGATGTTCTGGAACACCGTGCCGGAAAAGAGCGCGTTCTTCTGAAACACGACCGCCCAGTGACGCCGGACACGGTCGAGCCCGGCCTCGTCGAGGGCGCCCAGGTCCACCAGCGGCCGGCCCCGCCGCCCGTGGTCCGCGACCAGCACCCGGCCGCGGTCCGGGGTGAGCAGGCCCACCATGTGATCCAGGAGGACCGTCTTGCCCGCGCCGGAGCCCCCGACGACCGCGACGATCTCCCCTTGCCGGATCTCCAGTTCGACCCCGCACAGCACGGCCCGCCCGCCGAACGACTTGTGCAGATCCTCGACGCGGATCTCGACGCGTCGGTCGGCGCCGTTCTCGCGTGGGCCGCATCCCATGCGCCAAGTGTAGGTGGCGCTCCCGATCGGCGTTTTGGCCCCGGCCGGCCCGTCAGTTGGCCGTCAGGACCGCCGCCATCACGTCCACCCCGTACCACAGGTTCGCCACGCGCAGGTTCTCGTCCGGGGCGTGCTGGTTGTCGTCGTGGTTGGCGATCGGCAGGATCACGATCGGCGCCCCGCCCCGCTCCTCGAATAAATACAGCGGCAGGGACCCGCCCAAGGTCGGCACAAGGATCGGCGCCTGCCCCGCCACCCGGCGCACCGCCCGCCGGACCGGCGCGACCGCCGGCTCGTCCATCGGCGTCCGCACGGCGCGGTACCCGTCGCCGCGAGTCACGATCGCGACGCGCCCCAGCGCCAGCCGCTCCTGGATCGTCGGCTCCTCGCGGACGATCGCGTAGCCCCGCCCGCGGATGTGCCGCTCGATCAGATCGAGCATGGCGCCGGGCTCGTTGCCCTTGGCCAGGCGCACGTCGATCGACGCCGTCGCCCGGTCCGGCACGATGTTCCGCGCCGTCGGCCCGACCGTCGCCGAGCGCAGCCCGCGCACGTTCAGCGACGGGATCATCAGCCGCTCGAGGTACGGCGCATCGTGCGCCTCGGAGTGCCGCAGCCCCAGTTCCCGGCGCAGCGCCGGCCCGATCCGGGGCACGCGCGCGATCGCGGCGCGCTCGGCCGGCCCGGGGGGAACCGTCGAGTCATAAAACCCCTCGACCAGCACGCGCCCGTCGGCGTCCTTCATCGACGCCAGGAGCCGGGCCAGGTCCATCGCGGGGTTCGGCGCCCAGTTGCCGTAGTGCCCGCTGTGCAGCGTCCGGGCCGCGCCCAGCACCGTGACCTCAAGCGACGTGATCCCGCGCACCCCGAACACCAGTTGCGGGCGGCGCGACTGGTGCACCGGCCCGTCGCAGATCACCCACAGGTCCACCGGCTCGATCAGGCCCGCCGCGGCGGCGAGATGCCCACCGAGGTTCGCCGACCCCGCCTCCTCCTCGCCCTCAAAGAAGACGATGATGTTTGACGCCGGCGCGAGGTCGGCGGCGTTGAGCGCGTCCAGCGCCGCCAGGAGCGCCATGATCGGCGCTTTGTCATCACCCGACCCGCGGGCGTAGAGGCGCCACTCCGGGTCGATCGCGTCGCCGGGTTCGGGCCAGTCGATCCGGGCCCCGCCGGCCTCGACGGGTCCGTCGTAGATCGCGGGCTCGAACGGCGCCGTCGACCGCCACGCCGACGCATCCACGGGCTGGCCGTCGTAGTGGGCGTAGATCCCGAGGGTGCGCGTCGCGCCGGGGGCGTCGATCCGGCCGAAGACGATCGGCGCCGAGCCGTCGAGCTCCAGCAGCCGCGTCTCGACGCCGCGCTCGCGCAACCGGTCGCGGATGAACTCGGCGTTTCGGCGGATGTCGGGCCGGTCGCCGGACACGTTCGGGATGGAGAGGAACTCGGCGTAGTCGCGGAGGATCTCGGCGCCGTGCGCCCCGCGCCACGCCCGGGCCGCATCCACGCTGGGGTCCGCGCCAACGGTCAGCGCCAAGACGCCGAGGATGAGTGCGTGAGTCATGCAGACAGCCTACCGCGGGGTGTCGCTACGCTTGGGCGATGGATCATCCCACCGAGAGGCCCGGGCCGCCCGCTGACCCCATCCGCTGCGGCGTGGTCGGCGTGGGGCGCATGGGACGCCACCACGCCCGGGTCTACACGGAGCTGCCCGGCGCCCGGCTGGTGGGCGTCGCCGACGCCGACGAGGAGCGCCGGTCGGCCGTCGCCGACCGCCACGGCTGCGGGGCCTTCGAATCGGTCGACCAGCTGCTCGCGGCGGGTGTGGACGCGGTGTCGGTCGCCGTTCCCACGGCGCACCACCTGGCCGTCGCCACGCCGCTGCTCGAAGCCGGCGTGGCGTGCCTGATCGAGAAGCCGCTGGCCGGGTCGGTCGCCGAGGCGCGGGCGCTCGCGGAGATCGCGCGGGCCACCGGCGCCGTCCTCCAGGTCGGACACATCGAGCGCTACAACCCCGCGGTGCGCGCCCTGAACCGGCTGCGCGACGAGGCCGGATTCACCATCGCCCCGCGGTTCATGGAGGTCCACCGCGTCAGCCCCATGACCTTCCGCAGCGTGGACGTCTCGGTCGTCTTCGACATGATGATCCACGACCTGGACCTGGTCCTCATGCTCGTCGGCGGGGTCGAGCCCGCGGAGGTCCAGGCCGCCGGCGTCGCCGTCGTCACCGAGCACGCGGACGTGTGCAACGCCCGGCTGCGCTTCGAGACGCCCGCCGGCCCGTGCGTGGCCAACATCACGGCGTCGAGACTGGCGCTCAAGCAGGAGCGCAAGATCCGCATCGTCGCGGAGGACGCGTACGTCAGCATCGACTACGCCAAGAAGGCGGGCGTGGTGATCCGTAAGACGGCCAACGAGCCGCAGCTGCGCACCGTCCGCGACGCCCTGCGCGAGGGGCGGGACCTGTCGGACCTGGACTACCAGGACCTCGTCGCGGTCGAGAGCCTGGCGATCGACGACGCCGAGCCCCTGCGCATCCAGCTCGAGTCGTTCCTGGACGCGACCCGGCGGGGCCGACGCCCGGACATCGACGCCGAGGCGGGCTTCGCCGCGGTCCGCACCGCCGAGCGGATCGACGCCGCCGCCCGAGCCATGCTCACGCCGGCGTAGGGGCCTCACCCCAAAAAAAGTTGCCCGCCCGCTCTGCCCTTTCAGCCCAGATTGCCCGGATCCCCGGGGAAAGCCTTGGTTCGGGTGTCCCGAGCCTGTTCAATGAACGCTGACGAGGGGTGACGCGGCCGGTGTGGGAGGCACGCCGGCGCCCGTGAGCGCCGGGCCGGCCGCCGCAAACTGCTCGCTCCCGAGTGAGCGGGAGGACGGTGGATCATGGATCGTTTCTGCACCTGTGCTGTTGTGTCGTGCGCGCTGGCCGCGGGCGGCGTCGCCGAGGCCCAGAGCCCGGTCTCGTACAACCGGGTCGTCCGGAACATCGCCGTGACGCCCGATCCGACGGCGCCGGGCGGGTGGGTCGTCACCGGCGTCTTCACCATTGAGGCCACACCCGCCGCGGTCCTCACCGAGGGCGTCGGCCTGCCGCTGGACGACGTCTCCACGATCATGGAGGTCCAGGTCAACGGGGTTCCCGTCGGCGCGGTCCCCTTCAGCCTGCAGGTCGACCCATTGTCGGTCGGGCCCTGCGGCGGGACGTGCGGCAGCGGGATCACCAACGGCATGTCCGCCGCGCTCCTGTGCATCGACGGGGTGTGCCAGTTCCCGCCGATCTCCGCCCCCGTGCCGCTGCCCTCGTCGATCCAACCGGGCGACGAGCTGATGATTCTCCTGCGCCCCTCGCCGGGCGCCCTCCCTGAGAACAACACCGCCGACGACCTCCGGCGTCACACGCACACCGGCAACCCGGTCGGCTGGAACCGTGGCGTCAAGGCCGTGGCGCTGACACCGTCGCTACCGCCCGCGGCGACCGAGGCTGCGCTGGGCGACGCGTTTTTCGACATCGTCGTCGACATCGAGATCGGCTCCCTCGGCCTGACCGAGTCGCTCCGGCTGGGCGTCGTGCCGACGCTCCTGATCAACGGCCAGCCCAGCCCGGTCCCGGCGATCGGCTGCAACGACTGGATCGCCGCGCCGGGCGACCTGTGCCAGGTCTGCACGCTCTTCCAGTGCGGGACCGCGTCCTGCGGCGGGCAGAACGTGCAGCTGCTGTGCCGGGTGATCGAGAACGACTTCAACCTCTCCTTCTGCGGCTGCGTCGGCGAGCAGCAGTTCGTCTTCCCCGGCGTCCCGGTCCAGCCGGCCGACGAAGTGATGATCCTGCTCCGCCCCGCGCCCGGCGCCCTGCCCGAGCTCCCGGGCTTCGGCGACGACGACACGGGCCGGCCCCCGACCGGCTGCGCCGCCTGCCCGGGCGATCTCAACGGCGACGGCGTGGTCAACGGCGGTGACATCTCCTTCATCCTCAACATCTTCAACCAGGTCTGCTTCCCGCAGTGACCCGGCCCTGACACACCACACCGCGAGCCCGACCCCCGCGGCGACCCGGCCCGAGCCGGCCGCCCCGGGGGTCGGCTCTTTTTGCGTTCGTGAACCCGCCACGATTCCGTAGAATCACGCCATGATCTGTCTGGACCACAACGCCACGACGCGCCCGGCCGAGCCCGTCGTCGAGGCCATGCTCGACGCCCTGCGCAGCCGGTGGCACAACCCCTCGTCCGTCCACCGGCCGGGGCAGGAGGCGCGGGCCATGGTCGAGCGGGCCCGGATGAGCGTCGCGGCGCTGATCGGCGCCAAGCCGCGCGAGATCGCCTTCACCTCCGGCGGGACCGAATCCCTGGACTGGGCCATCCGCGAGCTGCTCGAGGCCGGGCGGGCCCGCGGACGCGACGCGATCGTCATCTCCAACGCCGAGCACTCCGCCGTCAGGCGCCTGGCGGCGCGTCTCGCCGAGCAGGGCTTTGCGGACCTGCGCCTCGTCCCCGTCACGCCGGCGGGCGTGATGGACCTGGACGCTCTGCGCGACGCCCTCGACGGCCGTGTCGCGGTCGTCTGCACGCTGTGGGCCAACAACGAGACGGGGATCGTCCAACCCGTCGAGACCATCGGCGCGATGGCCCGAGAGGCCGGCGCCTACTTCATCTGCGACGGCACGCAGCGCGTCGGCAAGGCGCCGACCGACGTCTCGGCGTTCGCCATCGACGCCCTGGCGTTCGCGCCGCACAAGTTCCACGGGCCCAAGGGCGTCGGCGCCCTGTGGACCCGGCGGGGCCTGAGGCTGCCCGCCCGGCTGCACGGCTCGCAGGAGTCCGGCGCCCGGGGCGGCACCGAGAACACGCCCGGCATCGCGGGCTTCGGCGTCGCCGCGGAACTCGCCCGCGACTGGCTCGCCGACCCCGCCAACGCCCGCGCCGTGGCCGACCTGCGCGACCGGTTCGAGGCCGGCGTCAAGGCCCGAGTGCCCGAGGCCGCCGTCGTCGGGCGGGACACCCTCCCCGCGGGCGTCGAGCCGGCGCCCAGGCTGCCCAACACCACCAACATCGCGTTCCCAAGACTCGAGGCCGAGGCCCTCGTCATCACCATGTCCGAGCACGGGCTGTGCGCCTCGGCCGGGGCGGCGTGCAGCTCCGGCTCGCTGGAGCCCTCCGCGGTGCTCGGCGCGATGGGCCTGCCCGATGAACTCGCCCACGGCGGGGTCCGCTTCAGCCTCAGCCGCGAGACGACCGCCGATGAGATCGACCGGGCGATCGACATCGTCGCCCGGTGCGCCGGCCGGGTCCGAGGCGCCACCGCGGCGGTGGTCTGATAACGGCGCTTAGCGCTCTGTCGCGTTGAGCCGGTCGGCTTCGGCGAAGGCGGCGGCGGCCTCCTCCGACCACCCCATCTGCGTGAGCATCTGGCCCAGCCGGCGCCAGCGCTCGGGATCGTCCGGGTCGGCGTCGGCGGCGGCGCGCATCCACCGGGCCGCCTCGTCCCGGCGACCCGCCAGGTACAGCGCCACCGACAGGTCGTTCAGGACAGTCGCGTCCGCCGGCGTCAGCGCCGCGGCCCGTTCGAGTTCATCCACGGCCTCGCCGAGCCGGCCGGCGCGCATCAGCGCCGCGGCGAGCGCCGCGCGGGCCCGGGACTCGCGCGCCGGCGACGGGTCGTTCTCATGCACCGCGGCGCGCCGGACCTCGATCGCCCCGGCGAGATCGCCCCGCTGCTCGAGCGCGCGGGCCAGCGTGTCGCGCGCCGCGGGCAGATCGGGATCGAGCCGCAGCGCCTCTCGCAGCGAGGCGACGGCCTCCTCCTCGCGCCCGTCCAGCGCCAGGAGCGTGGCGAGGTCCACGGCGCGGGCGTCGGCGACGCCGAGCCGGTCGTCCAGCCGGCGCAGGAGGGCGACCGCCTCGCTCCGCTCGCCGAGCACCGCGTGCAGCCAGGCGGCGCGCGTCGCGGCCTCGGGGTGGTCGGCCAGGCCCCACCCGCCGAGGTCCAGCGCCAGCGCCCGCCGGTAGTGCCGCAGCGCCCGCCGGGCCAGATCGCGCTGCGCGTCCGGGATCGCGCCGGGTGTCTGCGCGAAGGCGTCGGCCTTGGACACCGCGACCCGCGCGTCGAGCATCCCGCCGCGCAGCCGTTCGACGCGAAGCGTCAGCGCGTGCGCCGTCGCCACGACGGCCAGCGCCGCCAGGGCGACGAACGCCGCCCCCGCGGGTCTGAGCCGGCCGGCCCGGGTCAGCTGCGCCCCGAGGATCCGCACGTTCTCGTCGCGCAGCGCCCGCCACGCCTTCCAGACGACGAAGACCGAGCACCCCGCGATCCCGATGGCCATCAGCATCGGGATCAGCCCGTACAGCCCGCGCCAGGCGACGAACGCCACGGCGAAGAACGCGGCCAGCGCGACCTCCTCGCCCCACGTCAGGTCGTACGTCCGCCGGATCGGCGCGTGCTTCGGGGCCCCCTTCATCACCGCGGGTCGGGCGAAGCCGAACCGCAGCGCGTCGTTCGGGCAGACGCTCACGCAGTCCATGCACTTCATGCAGCCGGGGTCGGCGACCATGCCGAACTCCCGGACCTGCTCGTGCACGCGGACGTTCGAGGTGCACACCGCGGTGCAGTGCCCGCACTGGTGGCACTTGTCCGGGTCGACGAGGATCCGGCCGGGCGCCAGCTGCTCCAGGGGCGCGAAGAACCCGCCGTACGGGCAGCCGTAGGTGCAGAACCCCTTGGCGCCGAGAAAGTACACGGTCGCGAAGCCGCATATCAGGAGGAACGGGATCGCCACCGGCCACGTCGCGAACGTGTCCCAGAACCCGTCCGTGACGAGGTGGTTCGAGAAGCCCGGGAAGGGCGGCGGCTCGCCGATGACGCGAAGGGCGCCGTCGAACCCGCCCGCCCGCAGCGCCGGCGCCAGCGCCACCCGCTTGAACGTCGGCCAGACGAACATGTACAGCCCGGCTAGGAGCGGGACCCACACCAGCAGCCGGGAGCGGAACGGCTTGGGCCGCACGCCGATCTTCTTCATCATCCAGCCGCACAGGTCCTGCAGCGCCGCCAGGTGGCACGCCCACCCGCACACGAACCGGCCGAAGATGAGCGTCGCCAGCAGCGCCAGCGCGAAGAAGATCGCCCCCGCGTTGACCCACCCCCGCTCGAGGGTGTACATCGCTTCGCTGGGCTCGACCGGCGAGAGCGTCCGGCCGGCCAGGCGCCAGTGGACCAGGTGCCCGATGAACACGAGGTGCAGGGCGATGAAGACCGCCGCCCGCCGCCGACCCATCCGTGAGCGTCCCACTCGCCGGGCCTTGGGCCGAACCGCGGACGCCGATCCGAGAACCGGCAGCGACACGGATCCGCCGCTGGGCCGAGCACTCGCTGTCCGGATCGGGTTCGGCACGGTCGCTCCCACGCTCATGATCGCGCCGCGGCGGGCTCAGTCAACGGACATGTCGGCCTGAAACCGGCGGCCGTCGAGCCCATCCCCGGCTGATGTGTCGGAGATGGACGCCCGGTCCCGGCCGGATCATCACCGGGGCCGCTACCCTCTGGTCCGAGAGAGACGATCAAGCCCGTCCCCGCTCGGCCCGATCCGTCACCGGCCGGGCCTGCGACGGGCGTCCGCATAACGGAGAACCACTCCCATGCGCAGATGTGTGTTCGGCGCCGCCCTTCTGACCGCGCTGGCGCCCGCGTCGGGGCAGACCATCACCACCCAGCCGTTCGTGTCCGGCTTGTCCCGGCCGGTGGGGTTCGTGCAGATCCCCAACGACCCGGCCGCTCAGGTGATCCTCCAGCAGGGCGGCGTCGCGGCGCTCGTCGTCAACGGCGTGCTCTCGGGCGCGTTCATCGATCTGACGCCCGAGATCGTCAACTCCTCGGGCGAGCGCGGGCTCCTGGGCCTGGCCTTCCCCTCCAACTACGGCGACCCCGCCGGCGGGGCCTGCAACGATTGTTTCTACGTGTACCACACGGACCAGACCGGCACGTCGAGAATCGCCCGCTACCGGCACATGCCGGGCAACCCGCGCGCCGGCGACCCGGGCACGCGCGAGCTGCTGTTCTCAATCACGCAGCCCTTCGAGAACCACAACGCCGGGCACATGGCGTTCGGGCCCGACGGGATGCTCTGGATCGCGTCCGGCGACGGCGGGCTCGCCAACGACCCCTCCGAGAACGCCCAGAACATCGACAGCCGGCTGGGCAAGATCCTCCGCATCGACGTGTCCAGCGCCCCCGGGTTCACGCCGGCGCCGGGCAACCCCTTCGCGGACCTCCCGCAGCAGGCGGTCCCCGGCGACGACCTGGTCTGGTCCTACGGCTGGCGCAACCCGTGGAAGTTCTCCTTCGACACGGGCGCGTGCGGCACGGGCGCGTTCATCGCCGGCGACGTCGGCCAGGACGCCCGCGAGGAGATCGACTACGAGCCCGCCGGCGTCCCCGGCGGCCGCAACTACGGGTGGGACTGCGTCGAGGGCGACATCCCGGTCTTCACCGACGTCGGCTGCGACCCCGCGGACCCGACCCTCACCGGGCCGCTGCACGTCGTCCGCCAGCCGATCGCCCAGTCCATCACCGGCGGGTACGTCTACCGGGGCGCGGAGATCCCGGCCCTCCGCGGGCAGTACGTGTTCGGCGACTTCGTGACGGGCGGCGCCTGGCGTCTCGAGCTCGCGCTGGACCAGGCCGGCGAGGCCAGCGTCGTCAGCGCCACCCCCATCACCAACGAGATCGGCGGGGTGTCGATCGCCGCCTTCGGCCGCGACGCCGCCGGCGAGCTCTACGTCATCGACTACTTCGGGGGCGCCGTGCGCAAGATCGTGCGCGTCGGCCCGCGCAGCGATCTCAACGGCGACGGCGCGGTCAACGGCGTGGACATCACCTTTGTCCTCTCGGACTGGCTCGACGCCGAGTGCGGCCCGTCCGACCTGAACAACGACGGGATCGTCAACGGCGCGGACATCACCTTCATCCTCTCAGAGTGGACGGGGTGAGGGCGGGGGCCGCCGCGCGACCAGCCACGCCGCGCCGGCGGCGATCCACGCCGCGGCCGACACCGTCAGCGCGCTGAGCCACTCGAACGTCGGCGCCCACGCCCCGGGCCTCGGGTACCCGCCGGGGATCAGCCCGAACCACAGGCCCTGCTCGCGCACGGTCTGGCGGACCACGCCGTCGGCGTCGGCGCGGGCGATGTCCATGATGTCCTCGGGGTCCGCCGGGCGTTCGTGCACAACGATACGGACGCGCTTCGTGATCACCTCGCGGCCCGTCGCGGCCCACGCGACGACCGAGCCCACCGTCAAGGCGAGCGCCGCCAGCGCGGCCCAGCGCCGGATGGTCACTCCCCCTCCCGCGCAAAGACGAGCCGACCGCCGACGTAGGTGCGGTCCACGCGCACGCGCTCGATCTGGCTCGGGTCGATGCGGAGGACGTCCCGGTCGAGGACGATGAAGTCCGCCAGGGCGCCGGGGCGGACGACGCCGGTGTCGCCCTCGTGATGCAGCGCGAACGCCGCGTGCGTCGTGTAGCACGCCAGCGCCTCCTCGACGCTCAGCGACTGCTCGGGGACGAACGTCTCCCCGGCGATCGTCCGGGCCGTCACCGCCGCGGCGACGCCCAGGAACGGGTCGCACGACACCACCGGCCAGTCGCTCCCGAACGCCAGCTCGGCGCCCGAGTCGTACAGGGCGCGGAACGCGTAGGACGACCGCGCGCGGACCGGGCCGATCCGCTCCTCGGCGTATCGCCCGTCGTCGGCCTTGTGATATGGCTGCATGCTCGGCACGACGCCGAGCTCCGCGAACCGCGGCAAGTCCGACGGGTCCACGTGCTGGGCGTGCTCGACCCGCGGGCGCACGGCCCGGCGGTCGGCGTCGGGGATCGCCTCGAACCAGTCGAGCACGACGCGGTTGGCCCGGTCGCCGATGGCGTGGACCGCGGGCTGGAGGCCCATCTTCGCCGCGAGCGAGATCAGCTCCGCCAGATCGCCCGAGCCGGCCATCGCCAGCGGGAACCCGCTGTTGCCCGGGTCGTCGCTGAAGGGCTCGAGCATCCACGCCGTCCGCGAGCCCAGCGACCCGTCCATGTAGCCCTTGAACCCGAGGATGCGGACGTTCGGCGTGGGGTTCGGGTTGGCGGCGGCCCACGCCAGGATCGGCCGCCAGCCCGGGACCGTGTCCCCGCCCCCGGCGAGCGACACGCCCACGCGCAGGGGCAGCTCGCCCCGGCGGTCCAGCGCCATCAGGTGCGTCGTGACAAACTCGCGTGAGTCGATCGCGCCGACCTGCGTCACGCCGACCTCGTGCAGGGCGCGCACGGCGCGTCGGGTGAGCTCGCGGACCCGGTCCAGCGAGGGCGACGGCGCGTGCCGGGTGACGATCCCCATCGCCTGCTCGTAGAACGCGCCGGTCGGGGCGCCGGTCGCGTCGCGGCCGATCTTCCCGCCCGGGGGGTCGGGCGGGCCTTGCGCGGTGACGCCGGCGAGCGCGATCGCCGACGCCGACGCGATCAGGCTGTGCCCGTCCATGCGGGTGAGGATCGCGGGCCGGCCGCCGGTCGCGTGGTCGATCTCAGCCGGGGTCGGGGGCGTCGGGTCCGGCCAGGATTCGGCGCTCCAGCCCCGGCCGAGCACCCACTCGCCCTCGGGCAGGGCCATGGCGTACTCGCGGACCCGGCGCAGGAGGTCCTCCCGGCTCTTCGCGCCGCGCAGGTCCAGCCGGCCGAGGCTCATCGCCGCCCCCTCGATGTGCACGTGCGTGTCGGTCAGGCCCGGCAGGATGCGCCGCCCGCCCGCGTCGAACCGCGCCGTCCCCGGACCGATGAGCCCGCTCAGGCCCTGGTCGTTACCGACATAGACGAACCGCCCGTCGCGGACGGCCAGCGCCGTCGCCGCCGGCGCCGCCGGGTCGCCCGTCCAGATCCGGGCGTTGGTGACGACCAGGTCCGCGGGCTGCGCCCCGGCGGCCGCGCTCAACGCCAGCGCCGCCAGGGCAGCCGTCACCACCGCCGGGGCCGACGTCCATCTCATCCGCTGAGTCATGATCCGGTCTCCAGTTGACGTCCGAACGGTCGGCATCCTACCGGCCGGGCCCAAGCGCCGATCCACGGACCGGGCCACGTCTACCATCCGGGCGTGCGGACGCCGGAGTCCATGCTGGTCGAGAACCTGCTCGACGCGTACCGGCAGGGGGCGTTCCCGATGGCCGACGCCGACACCGGCGAGATCCGCTTCTACTACGCCCTTCGGCGCGGGATCTTCCCCATCGCGCCGGGTGATCCGGCGGGCCGCTTCCACGTCCCGCGGTCGCTGCGGCGCCGGCTCAACAGCGGCTGGTTCGACGTGCGCATCGACACCGCGTTCGACGAGGTCGTCCGCGCCTGCGCCGAGCCCCGCCCCGACGATGATCAGACGTGGATCAGCGACGAGATCGCGCGCTGGTTCGGGTTGCTCCACGCCGCCGGCCACGCCCATTCGGTCGAGGCCTGGCGCGCCGATCCCCGCACGGGCGAGCCGCGCCTGGTCGGGGGCGTGTACGGGCTGGCGATCGGCGGGGCGTTCTTCGGCGAATCCATGTTCAGCCGGCCCCGGCGCCGGCGGCCCGACGGGTCGCGCGACCCGCTCGACGGGACCGACGCCAGCAAGGTCTGCCTCGTCTCGCTCGTCGAGCGCCTGCGCCGCCGAGGCTTCTCGCTCTTTGACACCCAGCTGGTCAACCCGCACCTGGCCCGGCTCGGGTGCGTCGAGATCCCGCACGAGGAGTACATGCGGCGCCTCGCCGACGCGGTCGCCGCGCCGGCGCTCTGGGACGGGATCGGTCGGGGCGACGGGTAGCGCAGCCGCCCCGCCCGGGCGCGCTCAGGCGTCCGTGCGATCGACGACGCGGTAGCGCTCGCGCTCGCCCCGGCCGCGCAGCGGGTAATCCTTGCGCAAGGGGTGCGCCGGGTAGTCCTTCCACGTGAGGATCCGGCGCAGATCCGGGTGATTGCGGAAGCGGATGCCGAACATGTCGAAGACTTCGCGCTCGGGCCACTCGGCGCCGGGCCAGATGTCCGTCACGCTGTCCAGGTACAGCGCCGGGTCCTCCTCGACGCCGTCCGTCGGCAGGCTCGGGTCGAGGAACACCTTGACGAAGAACCGGTCGTCGCGCGGGTACGAGCAGAGGTTGTACACCACGGCGAACCGGCCGGGCGTCGGCGCCGGGTACCCGAGGTAGTCGATCCCGATCACGTCCGACAGAAAGTCGTACGCGCAGCGCTCGTCGTCGCGCAGGAACCGCATCACCCGGTGCAGGTCGCCCGGCTCGACGATGAGCGTCGATTGGCCGCGGAACTCCGTCCCGCGGAGCCGGGCGTCGCCGAACTCGGCCCTGACGATCGCGAAAGTCGGGTGGTCGAGCGTCGGGGGCGTGGGCATGAGTCGCTCCGTGTGTGCCGGGCGAGCGGGACGCCCGCCGGGGGTCCGAGTGTACCCCGCCCGAGCGTCCCGCGCGGTTATCCGAGTCCGCGACGGTTATGCGTTGGGGCCGGCCGCCGCGGTGTTCCGATCACATCCCGCCCCGGACGCCCGCGTCCGTGACGCACGGAGGCACGACCATGGTCGCCACGCTCGGCTCGCTCTTGTCGCCCCGTTCGCGGACCCAGCCGATCGGGCCGGCGCCTGACCCCGAACGCGACCGCCTGGTCGACGACATCCGCTCGCTCAACCCCACGGCGACGAGGGATTTCCTCGCCGAGTTCCGCCCCGCGGCCCTGAGGCTGTACCTGGCGCACCTCGCCGCGACGCGCGACGAGCCGCGCGGCCCGGGCGCCGTCTGGGTCCGCCCTGCCGACACCCCGGCCATCGTCACCCGCGCCGCGCGCGAGTAGCGATCCCTCGCGAGCAACCGAACGTCGCGCTCGGTCGCCGCGCCGATCGGGCAGGTGTCTCCCGCCAGCCCGCGTCCCGTGATCGCCCGTTCCCCCTGTTCGCCGTATTCGGATATGCGGCGCGCATACTATTTTTTTGCATTATCGGGAGATAGCCCCTTGACGCCGCGAGGGGCGCCGGCCCAGACTGGCGTCGCCCCCTCACGGCGAGGGGGAAGCAGCCAGCGGAGACATGCCATGCCCGCCCGCCGATCCTTGATGAACCGGCGCCTCCCCCGAGCCACCGCGCCGCTTGTGTTCGTGGTGTCGGCCAGCGCCTGCGCCCAGCCGGGTGTGGCAGACGCGGGCCCTCGGCCCGCCGCGAAGCACGCACCGGTCGTCGTCGAGCGCGACGCGGGCTGGCCCGCGCCGGCCGAGACTGAGACCACAAACTGCACGCACAATCACGCCGCCGGCGGCGCCTTCTGCTTCGGTGAGCCGACCTTCTACCCGACGAGCGCGGGCCTGATCCGAGCCGCCGACATGAACGGCGACGGCTGGCCCGACATCGTCAGCTTTGCGTTCCCAACCGATATTGTCGTGTTCTTCAACACCGCCGACGGGACCGGCGCTCTCCTGCCTCCCAGCGCGCCGCTCCACATCGGCCTCCTCCTTGAGACTCTGGAAGTCGGCGATCTCGACGGCGACGGCGACATCGACATCGCCGCCACCAGCCAACTCGGCAACGCCCTGACCATCATCCTCAACGACGGTGAGGGCCGCCTGTCGCTGGACCGGCGCGTGCCCTTCGCCCGCCCGAGGAGCGTGGAGATCGGCAATATAGACCGCGACCCGGAGGAAGAACTCTTCGTGCAGGACGGCGCCGGCGTGACGCTGCTGGACCGCACGCCCGCCGGCGGCTTCTTGCGCGTGGAAACCTTCCCGCGCGGGAGCGCCACGCTCGGCGACCTCGACAACGACGGCGATCGTGACCTGGTGCTCTCGATCTCGTCCTTCATCACGGTCGAGCCTCTGACGCGCCTCTACCTCAACGACGGCGGCGGCGGCTTCACGCTCTGGCAGACACTGCCGACGTTCACAACCGACGCCGCCGTGGTCGATTTCACGGGCAACGGCCTGCCGGACATCGTGCA
>RFGI01000060.1 GCA_003696725.1 Planctomycetota bacterium
CACGGGAGACATCGAGATGAGTGAACGCGAACCGAGTGTTCTGAACGGTTCTGTCGGCGTGTCGCGCCGGACGGCGATCGGGGCGATGGGGGCGCTGGGCGCCGCGGCGGTCGGCGGGCGGGCGTTTGCGCAGCAGGCGGGCGGTCCGGCGCTGGCCGGCGTGTGGGACGACGCCGCGGGCCGGTACACGCTCCCGCCGTTGGCGTACGGCTACGACGCCCTCGAGCCGCACATCGACGCCCAGACCATGCGGATCCACCACGACCGGCACCACGCCGGGTACGTGCGAGGCGCCAACGCGGCGCTGGAGGCGCTCGACGCGATCCGCGCCGGCGTCGGCGACGCGGGGCTCATCAAGCACTGGGAGCGGCAGCTCGCGTTCCACGCCTCGGGCCACATCAACCACTCGATCTTCTGGCGCACGATGGCGCCTGCCGGCGCGGGCGGGGGCGGAGAGCCCGCCGGGGCCCTGGCCCGCGCGATCGACCGTGACTTCGGCTCGTTCGGCGCGTTCACGACGCACTTCATCGCGGCGGCGGCGAGCGTCGAGGGCGCCGGCTGGGGGTGGCTGGTGTACGAGCCGGTCTCGGGCCGGCTGCGCATCACCCAGACCATGAACCAGCAGAACGACGGGATCCAGGGCGCCGTCCCGCTCCTGGGCGTCGACGTGTGGGAGCACGCGTACTACCTGCGGTACCAGAACCGCCGGCGGGAGTACCTCGCCGCGTTCATGAACGTGATCGACTGGGCCGCGGTGGGCGCGCGCTTCGACGCCGCGGCGGGCTGAGCCGTCATCCCAGGGCCTGCGCCGCGGCGGCGCGGGCCAGAGCCGGCTCGGCGGGATCGTCGCGCAGCCTCGTGATGGCGGCGCGCACGGCGGGGTTCCCGATCGCCCCGGGCGTGTTTGAAAGAGTGACCACGGCGTTGCGCTTGAGCATGGCCAGCGTCGCCCGAGTCATGGCCGAGCCTCCCAGGACCCGGCGGCGGTCCTCCTCCGACCACTCCAGCACGGCGAGCGGGTCGAGCGTCTCTTGCCGGGGTGTGTAGGCCGGGTGGGGCTCGCCCACGTCCCCGGGCCTGTGCGAGTTGTGCGGGCACACCTCCTGGCAGTCGTCGCACCCGAAGACGCGGCCGCCGATCAGGCCCCGGAGGTCGGGATCGATCTCGCCGCGATGCTCGATCGTGAGGTACGCGATGCACCGCGTGGCGTCGACGGAGTACGGCGTGATGGCGCCCGTGGGGCACGCGTCGATGCACCGGGTGCAGGCGCCGCAATGATCCGTGACGGGCTGTTGCTCGGGCGCCGGCGTCAGGTCGAGGGTTGTCGCGATCCCGCCGAGGAACAGCCACGACCCGAGCCTCGGGTGGATGAGGAGGGTGTGCTTGCCGACCCAACCCAGCCCCGCGCGGGCGGCGTGCTCCCGCTCCAGGATTGGCGCGGTGTCCACGAACGCCCGGAATTCGGCGGCGGGGTGCTCATCACGCAGCGCATCACACAGCGCGTGGAGGCGCTTCTTCATCACGCCGTGGTAGTCCCGGCCGCGGGCGTAGCGCGCGATGCGCCCCGCCGGCCGATGGGGGGCGTCCTCGGAGCCCGCCGGCGCGGGCCGGCGCTCGTACTGGTCCGCGACCATGATGATGGACCGGGCGCCGGGCAGGAACACGCGCGGGTCGAGGCGCACGTCGAGGTTCCGCGCCAGGTACGCCATGGACCCGTGCCGGCCGGCGTCGATCCAGCGGCGGTACTCGTCCGCGAACGCGCTGGGCTCGGCGGGGCAGACCCCGGCCAGGGCGAACCCGGCGTCGCGGCAGGCGTCGAGGATCGGTCCGGCGGGGACGGTCACGCGCTGCCGGCGTACGCCCACTCGGTGAGCCGCGCCACCGCCGCGGGCAGGACCTCCTCGGCCGGCGCCAGATCCGGGAGCCACATCCGGTCCCACTCGAAGACGGCCCACGCCGCGGCGTCGCCCAGCGATTCGAGGAACGCGCGGCAGGGGATTTCGCCGTCGCCGGGCAGGCACGGCCGGCCGTTGCGGAGGTCCTTGATCCGGCCGACCAGCAGGCGATCCCCCAGCAGGGACGCGGCCTCGTCGGCGTCGTCCCCGGCCATGGCGCCGACGGCGATCGAGTACGACGCGTCGAGGTAAGGGCTCGATACCCGGTCGATGATCTCGGCGAGGTGGCGCGCCCGGGGGTAGCCCCCGCCGTTCTCGAGCGCCACACGCACGCCCGTCTGCCGGGCGTGGTCGCAGACCAGCGCCAGCCGGCGGGCGATGCGCCGCAGGGCGGCCGACGGGCGCTCCGCCGGCGCGGGCTCGAAGGCGAAAACACGGACGTACGAGGCGCCGACGGCCTCGGCGAGGTCGATGTGGCGTTTGGCGTCCCGCACGTCGCGCTCGGTGTCGCCGATCGCCCAGCCGATGACGGGCGGGCGCACGGGCTCGTCGAAGCGCGAGGACGCGGCGAGCCCGGCGATCTCCACGCCGTCGTCGGCGAAGAGTTCCTCGACGATTTTGACCGGCGCCGTCAGGGCGGGGTCGCACGCCAGTCGGCTCGACCCGGGGCCGAAGGTCCGCAGCTCGACGCCCTCGAACGCCGAGTCGATCGTGGCGCGGGCGACGGCCGGGAGGGTCCACTCCGGGCAGGCGAGCGTCGAGTAGGCGAGCCTGAGCATGACCGGCATCGTACCGCGACGCCGGTGCGCCTGCGGAGACCGGACGGGCGGCCGGGCGCCCCGCCGCTATGCTGCCGGGTTCGCACCGACGGGGCTTGGGCCCCGAGTCACCGTGAGGACGCCATGGCCGAGACCGTCGCCGACCGGATCAGCACGAGCACCGTGGAAGACACGGGCGTCTGCCGGAAGAGAGTCACGATCCGCATCCCCGCCGGGCGGGTGAGAGAGAAGCTGAGCGACTCGTTCGACACGGTCGCGAAGCAGGCGACGCTGCCGGGGTTCCGTCCCGGTCGGGCGCCGCGCCGGCTGGTCGAGAAGCGGTTCGGGCGGGCGGCGCGGGACGAGACGCGTCGGGAGCTGGCGTCGCAGGCCGTCCGCGAGGCCGTCCAGGAGCACGGGCTCCGCGTGCTCGGCGACCCGGAAGGCGGCGAGTCGCTCGCCGACGCGGATCTGTCCGGCGAGTCGGACCTGGAGTTCACCTTCGAGGTCGAGGTCGCGCCCGAGGTCGAGATCCCGGATCTCTCCGGCGTGGAGATCCTCAAACCGATCATCGAGATCACCGAGGCCCGCGCCGACGAGGAAATCGAGAAACTGTGCCTCAACGAGGGCGACCTCGAAGAGGTCGCGGGCGACCCGCAGCCGGGCGACTACCTCGTCGGGCATGGCGTGATGACGCGCGACTCCGACGGCGCGGTGGTGCACGACATCGAGGGCGCCGTCGTGCGCATCCCTCAGGGGGGGGCCGGCGACGGGGCCGGCATGGCGCTGGGCGTCCGGTTCGAGAACCTGGCCGAGGCGCTCGCGGGCAAGGGCGTCGGCGACGAGGTCGTGCTGAACACCACCGGGCCCGACCAGCACGAGATCGAAGCGATCCGCAGCGAGCCGATCACCGTGAGGTTTTCGATCACCGCGGCGCACCGGATCCGGCCGCTGTCGGTGGACGAGCTCTCCGAGCGGCTGGGGATGCCCGACGCGCAGTCGCTGCGCGAAGCCGTGATGCTCCGGCTCAATCAGCGGGCCCTGATCGAGCAGCAGGCGGCCATGCGCCAGCAGCTCGGGCGCACGCTCCTGGAGATGATCCCCCTGGATCTCCCGGAGAAGGTGACGGCCAAGCAGACCGAGCGGAACATCGCCCGCCGGCGGATGGAGCTGATGTACCGCGGCGTCGACGAGGAGGAGATCGACCAGCAGATGGACGCCCTGCGCCGGTCCAGCGAGGCCGCCGCGATCAACGAGCTCAAGCTGTACTTCATCCTCGGCGCCGCCGCCATGGCCCGCGGGACGGAGGTCACCGAGCAGGAAGTGCTCGGCCGGATCGCGCAGCTCGCCGCCGAGCGCGGCCGGCGCCCCGACGAACTCCGGCAGGAGCTCGTCAAGACCGGCGCGATCAACGCCCTGGCCATGCAGATCCGCGAGCACAAAGTGCTCGACCAGATGCTCGGCGAGGTCAAGGTGACGGAGGTCCCGCTGGAGGAGTTCAACAAGCGCCTGGCCGGTGGGTCGCCAGCGCCCGCGACGACGACGAAGACCTCAAAGAAAGCGTCGTCCAAGGGCGCCGCAAAGAAGTCGTCCAAGAAGAGCTCATCCAAGAAGAAGACCTCGAAGAAATAACCCGTCGCCGGCGGCCCGGCCCGCCCGCCGCGACGCCGAGGAGGCCACCTGATGCGTCGCATCGCTCTCGTTCTCGTCGCGCTCGCGCTGATCAGCGCGCCGCCCGCCCACGCCGGCGTCACCGTGATCCATTGCGGGGCGCTGCTGGCCGTGCCCGGCCAAGCCCCCGTGCACGACGCGACCGTCGTCGTCGAGGACGGCTTAGTACGCGAGGTCCGGCCGCGGCTGGTCGACCCGGCGCGGTTCGGCGCCGACGCCCGGTTCATCGACCTCGCGGACCGGTTCGTGCTGCCCGGCCTGATCGACTGCCACACGCACATCACGGGGCAGATGTCGCCGGATTTCGCCCTGCGCGCCGTGCAGGACAGCGAGGCGGACGTCGCGATCCGGGCGACGGTGTACGCCCGGCGCACGCTCGAGGCCGGCTTCACCACGATCCGCAACCTGGGGTCCGAGGGGGATTCGGCGTTCGCCCTGCGCGACGCGATCAACGCGGGCGTCGTGCCCGGCCCGCGGATCCTGTGCGCCGGGCAGGCCGTCACCCCCACCGGCGGGCACGGCGACGTGCACGGCTACCGCGAGGGGCTGCTCGCGATCCCGACGGAATACCAGGGGGTCGCCGACGGGGCCGATTCCTGCCGCAAGGCTGTGCGGGCTCAGGTCAAGCGCGGCGCCGACGTCATCAAGATCACGGCGACGGGGGGCGTGCTCTCCCGCATCGGCGCCGGAGTCGAGCAGCAGTTCTTCCCGGATGAACTCGAGTCGATCGTGCAGGCGGCGCACCTTCTTGGCAAGAAGGTCGCCGCCCACGCCCACGGGACGCGCGGGATCAACGCGGCGCTCCGCGCGGGGGTGGATTCCATCGAGCACGGCTCGTACCTCGATGACGAATCGATCAGCCTGTTCCTGCGCACCGGGGCGTACTATGTGCCCACGCTGATGGCCGGCGAGGTGACCGTCCGCGCCGCGCAGGAGAACCCCGACTACTTCACACCCGAAGTGCGGGCCAAGGCTTTGGCCGTCGGTCCGGAGATGATCGTGAGCTTCGGCAAGGCCCACGCCGCGGGCGTCAAGATCGCGTTCGGAACCGACTCGGGCGTCAGCCCGCACGGCGACAACGCCCGCGAGTTCGAGCTGATGGTCGAAGGCGGGATGAGCCCGGCCGAGGCCGTCGCCGCCGCGACCGTCCACGCGGCCGACCTGCTCGGCCTGAGCGACGAGATCGGCACGATCCAGCCGGGCAAGCGCGCCGACCTGATCGCGGTGGCGAGCGACCCGACGCGGGACGTGTCGGCGCTGAAGTCGGTCACGTTTGTGATGAAAGACGGCGCCGTGTTCAAGAACCAGCCGTGAACCCGACCGGGCGGACGCTGTTGCTGCTCGGGGCGCTGATGGTTGCCGCTCTCGTGTCCGGCGCCGCGCTGTGGTGGATCCGACGCCGGTTGCTGCGCCAGCAGGGCGGGGCTCGCGCGACCGGGCCGGCGCTGACCCTCGGCGAGATCCGCGCGATGCGCGACCGCGGCGACATCGACGAGCAGGAGTTCCAGAACCTCCGAGCCGCGGCGCTGGCCGCGTGGGGCGCCGGGGACGCGCGGCCGGAGGACCGTCCGGAAACCCGCGATCGATCCCCGGACGGCTGAACAGGCGCGGGCCGGGCAGCGCGGGAAAGCCCGGGGTGGAATATCCGGTGAAGAACCGGAACGGACGTAGACAACCCAGTTCGCAGCGCCCATCCTTGCGGGCTGTTCGGAACCTCCCGCGGCCGCGCCGGCCCGTTCGCGCCAAGCGAGCCCCGGTCGCCGCCGATACCCAAGGGCCCGCCGCGCCCGACCCCGGCCGGCATGAACCCCGTACACTCTGAGGCGTCCATGACCAAGAACCGAACCGACGGCGGGCACGACCAGACCAACGGCGACGGCGGCGACGGCGGTTTCCGAGGCCGACGCGTCACGACCTGCTCGTTCTGCGGCAAGACATCGCGCGAGGTCGGGCCCATGGTCGAGGGGCCCAACGACGTCTACATCTGCTCCTCGTGCACGGAGCTGTGCCAGAACATCTTCAAGCAGGAGCGCCGCCGGGTCAGCACGGGCCGGCCCGTCTTCGGCACGATCCCCAGCCCCCGGCAGCTGCACGAGTTCCTCGACCAGTACGTCGTCGGGCAGGAACGAGCCAAAAAGACCCTCTCCGTCGCCGTCCACAACCACTACAAGCGGCTGACGCAGGTCGAGGACGAGAACGCCCCGATCGAGCTGGACAAGTCCAACGTCCTGCTGATCGGGCCCACGGGCTGCGGCAAGACGCTCCTGGCGCGCACGCTGGCGCGGGTCCTGAACGTGCCGTTCGCCATCGGCGACGCGACGACGCTCACCGAGGCCGGCTACGTCGGTGAGGACGTCGAGAACCTCCTGCTCAAGCTCCTTCAGGCAGCGGACTACGACCTCGAATCCGCGCAGCGCGGGATCATCTACATCGACGAGATCGACAAGATCGGCCGCACGACGCAGAACGTCTCCATCACGCGCGACGTCTCCGGCGAAGGCGTGCAGCAGTCGCTCCTGAAGATGCTGGAGGGGACGCTGGCCAACGTCCCGCCGCAGGGCGGCCGTAAGCACCCCGAGCAGCAGTACATCCAGATGGACACGAGCCACATCCTGTTCATCTGCGGGGGGACGTTCGTCGGGCTGCCGGAGATCATCAAGCGGCGGATCGGCGCCCGGCGGATCGGGTTCGCGGCCACCGCCGAGCGCGCGGACACGGCCAAGGAGACGGGCGAGGTCCTGGCCCAGGTCACGCCGGACGACCTGCTCCAGTACGGCATGATCCCGGAGCTCCTGGGTCGGCTGCCCATCCTGACGCCGCTGGCGCCCCTGGGCGTGGAGGGGCTGACGCGCGTCCTGACCGAGCCCAAGAACGCCCTCGTCAAGCAGTTCCAGCACCTGTTCGGCCTCGAGAACGCCACGCTGACATTCACGGATGAGGCGCTCCGCGCCATCGCCGTCAAGGCCCAGGAGCGCGAGACCGGGGCCCGAGCCCTCCGGGCCGTCCTCGACGAGATCATGCTCGATCTGATGTACGAGTTGCCCGACCGCGACAACACCGGGGTCGAGTACGTCATCGACGCCCCACACGTGGCCAGGGGCGGGCTCCGGCTGGACGATCTTCGTGTCCAGCGCAAAGAATCGGCCTGATCCGGCCCGAGCGGCCGTTCGGCGTTGACGCGGCCGGCGGCCCGCCTACCGTTGGGGCCCGGCGACCGCGCCGGCGTGTGCTCTCAATCAGCAACCCCGGCGCCGGCGCCCGGTTGGATCGACAGGTCCGTGGCCGCGTGCGCCCGGCCCGTGCAAAGGGACGGTGGTGCGCAATCCCATCCTTGCCATCGCGGCGGTGTGTGTGCTCGGCGGACCCGAGGCGAGCGCCCAGACCGAGGGCGGCCCCCCGCCTGCAAACGTCCGGCTCGAACCCGTCCAGATGCGCCTCGTCCAGCCCAGGCGCGAGGTGACAGGCGAGCTCCGCGCCGTGCGTCAGAGCACCGTCGCGTCCCGCGCCGCGGGCCTTGTGGTGGCGCTGGCGGTCGAGGCCGGGGACCGGGTCGAGGCCGGCGCCGTCCTGGCGCGGCTCGACGACGCGCTCGCCAAGGCCGCCGCGGACGAGGCTCGCGGCCGACTCGAGGCTCAACTCGCCCAGGTCCAGGCCCGCGAGGCCGGGTTCGTCAAGGCGCAGCGGGATTACGACCGCCTGCTCGCGATCGGGGAAGCCGCCAGCGAGAAGGAGCTGCTCGACGCGCGTTCCGAGGTGGTCATCGCCGAGGCGAACCTCACCGCGGCGCGGGCGACGGCGGCGGCCGACCGGGCGGCGCTCGACCGCGCCCTGCAAGACCTCGAGGACCTCACCATCGTCGCGCCATACGCGGGCGTCATCACCGACAAGATGACCGAGATCGGAGAGTGGATCGGCGTCGGTGATGCGGTGGTCGGGATCCTCGACCTGCGCACGCTCGACGCCTGGCTGAACGTGCCCGAGTCGCTGCTGGCGCCGCTGCGGTCGCAGGGGGGGTCGGCCCAGATCCGGGTGCGGGCCACGGGCCGGGTGTATGAGGGCGCGGTCTCTGCGGTTGTCCCCCGTGCCGATGAGCTCACCCGCCTGTTCCCGGTCCGCGTGCGCCTCACCAACGAGGACGGCGCCATGAGCCCCGGCATGAGCATCGTCGGGCTCATCCCGACAGGAGAGCGCCGGCGGATGCTCACCCTGCCCAAGGACGCGGTGCTCACGCGCGAGACCGGCACGTTCGTCTATTTCGACGCGGGCGGGGTGGCGCAGCCGGCGACCGTGCAGGTCCGATTCGCCGTCGGCGACCGAGTGGTGGTCGACAGCGACGCGCTCGGGCCCGGCGCCCGGGTGGTCGTCGAGGGGAACGAGCGGCTCTTTCCGGGCCAGCCGATCGCGCCGGCCCAGCCGGGGCCCGGGGCGATCTCCGAGCGACCCGCGGGACCGGGGGGCGCGGGCTGAGCCATGGACCTGATCCGGCTGGCGATCTCGAAGCCCGTGTCCGTCGCGGTGGGCGTCGTGATGGTGGTGATGTTCGGGCTGATCGGGGTCGGCGCGATCCCGATCCAGCTGACGCCGAACGTCGACCGGCCGATCATCACCGTCACGACCAACTGGCCCGGCCGGACGCCCGAAGAGATCGTCGACCGCATCACCAAGGAGCAGGAGGAGGTCCTCAAGAACGTCGAGAACCTCAAGTCCATGCGCTCGGTGACGTCCGACACCGGCGTGACGGTGACTCTCGAGTTCTACCTGGGAACCGAGATCGACCGCGCCAGGCTGGAGGTGTCCGACGCCCTGCGCCGCGTGCCAGACTACCCCGAGGACGCGACCGAGCCCGTGATCCAGGCGAGCGAGGGCAGCAATGAGAACGCGATCGCCTGGATCATGATCGAGCTGCCGCCCGAGGCCCGCGAGGCGCTGGGCGGGTTCGACATCACGACGCTCCAGGACGATCTGGACCGCGAGGTCAAGCCGTACCTCGAGCGGATCCCGGGCGTGGCCCAGGTGAACATCTTCGGGGGCCGGCCCCGTGAGATGCAGGTGCTGATTGACCCCGTCGCCCTGGCGCAGCGGGGCATCACGTACGACCGGCTGATCACGGCGCTGCGCGCCGAGAACCGCGACGTCGCCGCCGGCGCCGTCCCCGAGGGCAAGCGCGACTATCGCATCCGGGTGATGGGCAAGTACCGCTCCGCCGAGGACGTCGCCGCGACCGTCATCGCGCACCAGAACGGCGACCCGGTGCGCGTCGCGGACGTGGCGAGGGTCCGGCTGGGGTACGACCGCCCGCGCGGGTTCGTCCGGTCGGTCCACGGGCCGGCGCTGGCGATGAACGTGATCCGCCAGAACGACGCCAACGTCATGGACCTCATGGCGGAGCTCCGGCGGCGGCTGGCCCAGGTCCAGCGGGACGTCCTGCCGCGGATCCACCCGGACGCGGGCCCGCACCTGCGCCTGCGCCAGGTGTACGACGAGACGACGTACATCGCCTCGTCGATCGACCTCGTGGTCCAGAACCTCTGGGTCGGGGGCTCGATCGCGGCGTTCGTGCTGCTGCTGTTTCTCCGCTCCTTCATCGCGACGGGCGTGATCGCGGTGGCCATCCCAATCTCGGTGATCGGGACGTTCCTGGCGCTGCTCGGGCTCGGGCGGACGCTCAACGTGGTGTCGCTGGCCGGGCTCGCGTTCGCCGTGGGCATGGTGGTCGACAACGCGATCGTGGTGCTCGAGAACATCGACCGCCGGCGGTCGATGGGCGAGAGCGCGACCGTCGCCGCCCACCGCGGGGGGCGCGAGGTCTTCGGCGCCATCCTCGCGTCGACGCTCACCACGGTCGCCGTCTTCGTCCCCATCCTGACGATCCAGGAGGAGGCCGGGCAGCTCTTCCGCGACATCTCCCTGGCCATCGTCGCGTCGGTGTCCCTGTCGCTGATCGTGTCGGTGACGGTGATCCCCGCGGCGTGCGCCATGTGGCTCCCCGAGCACCACATGATGCGCTCGCGGCTGCTGCGGTCGTTCCAGACGCTCTTCGGGCTGGCGCCGGCGCTGGCCCGCCTGGTCGACGCCGCGGGGCGGGCGATGCTCTGGACCATGACCGGCTGGCGGGGCTGGACGATCCGGCCGGCGCTGATCCTCCTGCTGACCGCGGCGAGCCTCGTCGGCGCCGTCAAACTGATGCCGGACCTCGACTACCTGCCCGCGGGCAACCGCAACCTCGTGTTCGGCGGGCTGCTGATCCCGCCCGGCTATTCGGTCGAGCAGACGGGGTCCATCGCCGACCGGATCGAGGACCACATCCGGCCGTACGTCGGCGTCGGGCCCGGGGACGACGACCGGCTCGCGGCGCTGCCCCCGATC
>RFGI01000061.1 GCA_003696725.1 Planctomycetota bacterium
CCCCCCCACCATGGCCGCGGCCGGCCCGCCCCCCGGCAGGCCCGCGCGCCTGAGCAGACCGGCCAGCGCCGCCCCGGCCGCGACCAGCGCCGCCGACGCGCCGGCGATCCAGATGACGGCCTGGCCCGCGGGCATCGCGCCCAGTCTACGGCCCCCGGCGCCGGGCCCCGACGCGGTACCCTTGCCAGGTGATGGCCGACGCCGCGTGGCTGCACACGCTGGACCCCTTCGCGATCCGGTTTACGCACACGTTCGGCGTGCGCTGGTACGGGCTGGCGTACCTGGCCGGGTTCCTGTGCGGATGGTGGCTGCTGCGCGCCATGGCCCGCCGGAGGTGGATCCTGCTCACGCCGGAGCAGGTGGGCGACGCGATCCTGGCCCTGGTCCTGGGCGTCTTCCTGGGCGGGCGGATCGGGTACGCGGTGTTTTATCAACCGTCGCTGTTCGTGACGTTCACCTCGAGCCCGCCGTGGTGGGGCATGCTGGCCATCAACCAGGGCGGGATGGCGAGTCACGGCGGGATGATCGGCGTGATCCTGGCGTGCGTGTGGTCGGCGAGGAGGTCGGGCGTCCCGACGCTGCACCTGCTGGACGCCGTGAGCCTGGCCGCCCCGATCGGGCTGTTCTTTGGGCGCCTGGCCAACTTCGTCAACGGGGAGCTCCTCGGCCGGATCGTGGCCATGCCGGGCGAGCCGGCGCCGTGGTGGGCCGTGCGGTTCCCGCAGGAACTGCTGACCGGGCACCGGCCGGCGCTGACGGACGATCAGCAGGCCCGGCTGCTGGCGCTCTTGGATCAGGTCGCCCCGGGGTGGGACCAGCCCGGCGGAGCCGGCGCCACGGCGGCGCTGGAGCGCCTCATCGAGGCGGTGCAGCGGGGCACGCCGGGCCTGACCGAGCGGTTGGCGCCGCTGCTGGCGGCCCGCCACCCGTCGCAACTCTACCAGGCGCTCGCCGAGGGCCCGGTCCTGCTGGCCGCGCTGTGGCTGATCTGGCGCCGGCCGCGCCGCCCGGGCGTGGTCGGGGCGTGGTTCCTGATGATCTACGGCGCGCTGCGGATCGTGACCGAGTTGTGGCGCCTGCCCGACGACACGCTCGCTGTGCCGAGGGTGATGGGCCTGTCGCGCGGGCAGTGGCTCAGCGCGGCGATGATCCTGTCCGGCGCCGTGGCCCTGTGGGTGGTCACTCGGCGGCGCGGCGCCGCGCCCCTTGGCGGGTGGGGCAAGGCAACGGACCGGGCGGCGGGCGTCAGTTCAGAACCGCGTTGATCGCCTGCTCGAACTCGGTTTTGTTCTTGAGCCCGACGAACTTGTGCACGACCTCGCCGTTCTTGAAGAGCAGCACGGTGGGGATGGCCTGCACGCCGTACTTGATCGACGTGTCGCGGTTCGAGTCGGTGTCGACCTTGCCGACCTTGATCTTGCCGTCAAAGGTGTCGGCGAGCTCGTCGATCGTCGGGCTGAGCATCTTGCACGGCATGCACCACTCGGCCCAGAAATCGACCAGCACGGGCACGTCGGACTGGAGCACCTCCGACTCGAAGCTGGCGTCGGTGAACTCGTGCACGTTGCTCTTGGTGGGCATGGCGGCCTCCTGCGGGGCGGGGTCGGGTCCGGCACGGGGTTGGAGCCCGATCGTAGCGTCCGCGTTTCAACCGGGCCATACCCGGCCCATCCGGGCGGCTCGCACGGCGTCGGCGGCGGCCAGCGCCCGGCGGTGGGGCCCGGCGTCGTGCGCGCGAACGATCGACGCCCCGCCGAGCCTCGCCGCCACCGCCGCCGCGATCGATTCGCTCAACCGGCGGGCGGGGTCGGCCTCGCCCGTGACGGCGCCGAGGAAACTCTTCCGGCTGGCGCCCACCAGCACCGGCGCCCCCAGCGTCACCAGCCGATCGATCGACGCGAGCAGCTCGAAGTTCTGCCCCACCGATTTGCCGAACCCCAGGCCCGGGTCCACCGCGATCGAGTCCGGCGCGACCCCGGCGTCGCGAGCCGCCCCGAGGCGCTCGGCGAGGAAGTCGCGCACGGCCCGCACCACGCCCGCGGGGCCGTAGTCGGGCTCGGCGACGTAGCGGTCCGAATACCGATCGCGCGCGGGCGCCGACCGCCTGTGCATCAGCACCACACCGACGCGCCGACGGGCGATGAGCGGGAGCATCGCGGGGTCGTCCAGGCCCGCGGAGACGTCGTTGACCGCGTCGGCGCCGGCGTCCAACGCCGCGCGAGCAACGGCGGCGCGGGTCGTGTCGACCGTGATCGGCGCGTCGAGCCCGGCCTCGCGGACGGCCCGGATCGCGGGCGCCACGCGGGCGATCTGCTCGGCCTCGGGAACGGCCCCGGCGCCGGGACGCGTGGACTCGCCGCCGATGTCGAGGAGGTCCGCGCCGGCGTCGGCCGCGGCGCGGGCGGCGCGCACGGCGTCGGCCGGCGTCGCGATCGACCCGCCGTCAGAGAACGAATCGGGCGTCACGTTCAGCACGGCCATGACCCGGGCGCGCTCGAGCGTCACGGCCCGCGTGGGGCTGAGCCGCCAGACTCCGGGGCCGATGGTCACGCGCCGATGGTACGTGGGGCCGAACCGCGGCGCGCGGGCTACGGCCCGTTCTCGATGGTGACGAAACCGGTGACGTCGTTGACGACCACGTCCAGCGATCCGCCCCCGTTGGTCAGGCGCACGCGCGCCGGCGTCGTGGTCGTCAACCGGCCAAAGGCGTCGAACGCGACCGTGTCCGTGACGCCGATGAGCGAGATGGAGATCCCGGTGAGTGAGGCGGCGGCGCCCTCGCCGAGGGTCACCCGGTAGGGCGTCGTGGTGAACGGCTTGAGGATGGGCGTGTTGGGCGCCGAGGCCACGCCCACCCACCACGTCGGGCCCGCGGGGGCGGCGGGGTCGAACTTGACATGGGCCAGGTCGTCGGGGTTGGAGACGGACAACGCCTGGGCGTATTCCAGGTCCGCCGCGACCATGTCCGCCGCGGCGACGAGGCGGGCGCGGTCGTTGGGCTCCAGGCTGGGCACGACGATGCCCACGGCGACGGCGAGGATCGCCAGCGCGATCAGGAGCTCGACGACCGTGAAGCCGCGCCGAGAGGGCCTCGCCGAGCGGTCGCCGGGAATCACGCAGCCGGGTGAACTCATGCGCGCGGGGGCTCCTTACTGGATGGCCGGCGCGCCCGTCGCGCCTTCGACCATTACATTCTGGATGAGGCCGTCGTTAGAGCCGCCCCCACCGCCGCCGCCGCCGCCTCCACCGGTGTTGCGGCTGCGGGCCTCGAAGACCATGACGCGTTCGGGCCAGTCCCGGCCGAAGACCCGGCCGGGGAAGCGCGGGGTGGGCGGCGTCCCCAAGGGGACCGGACTCCCCATCGGGATGGGCGATGGGCTCGCGCCGAGAAGGCCCATCTGGATGAACGCCACGACCTGGGCCTCGGCGGTGGCCGCGTCGGCGCCGGGCGTGACAGCGGCGAGGGCGTCGGCCAGGAGCGTCGGGTCGTCGTACAAGACACCGTCGGTGCGCGTGAACGCCACGCCGGGGTCGAGGCTGGGGTCGCCCAGAATCATGCTGTTGGCCTGCACACTGACGCGCCAGCCGGTCGCCCGGCCGAAGAGCGTCGAGCCGTTGCGCACGGTGACCACCGCCTTTGGCGCATGCACGGCGCCCACGAACAGCGCCCCGTTGTCCACCGTCAGGCTCTGGGCCATGAGCATCGGGTTGTCGATCATGTTGATGTAGAGCCGCTTCGGTTTGAAGTAATCGACGGCGAACGGGTCGCGGATCGGATCCCGGGCGACAGACCGATCGAACCCGACCGCGCAGTTGTCGAACACAATGGCTCCATCGGCGAAGACACGGAGCATCGACGAACCAGTGGCGTACTCAACGGCCGAGAGCGACTTCATAACCCATCCGTTCTCGATTCTGACGCGCACGGTGTCCTTGATGAGCAAGACAGACCCATCCTGCACGGTGAGGTCGCCGAAGGCGTAGTCGCCGGCGGCGCCGTCGAGCAGTACCTCGGCGCCGTTGTCGATGGTCAGCGATGGGTAATAGCCGGGCGCGAGCGTCTGAGTGATGGCGGAGATTGTCACCGGACCGGCGGCGGCGGGGGGCAGGGCGCTCAGGGCCATCGGCGCTGATGCGGGGTAGGCGCTGAGATGAACAGGGAGGGTTTCATGGCCGGCGCACCCGGGGATGGAGTCGATGACCCCGTGGAGGGCCGCCATGGCGTCGACCGGCGTGTAGAACGCGGCCCGGCTGATCTGCGCCGCTGGGTCGACTGCGAAGCCCGGCGTCCCGACGAACCCGAGCCCGATCTTGACCGGCGCCAGCCCGGTGGCCTCCGGGCTCTTGGGCCAGATGCCAACGACGCTGGTCGCGTCGACGCCGAAGCGCGCGTCGGCCCAGACAGTGAACTCGTCGAAGGAGAAGTCCACGGCGTCCTCGAGGGCGCCGTCCGCGATGACCCGGAAGATCTTCTGCTCGACCTCCTCGACGCCGTCGACGCGTGAGCGCACGGTGACGACGAGCATGCGCGTGTCCGGCGTGGGGATGGCGCCGGTCAGGTCCGTGCACTCGACGGAGATCGTGGCGCCGAAGACGGACTGGTTGTCGATGAGGACGCCGTCGGCGATCGCGGTGCGCCAGTCGATGTCGGTCTCGAAGATGGCTCGCGCGACGTCGGCGGCGCCGCGCCCGCTCCACGCCGCGCGCACCGATCGGGCGGCGTTGGCGGCCACCCCGCTGGTCGTGCTCTTGGTCGTGACGTACGTCGTCGCGAGGACCGCGCCCATCCCGAGGGCGACGATCACCAGCATCATGGCGACGCCGCGGCGCGGGCGGGCGGGACGTGCGGGGCGAGTCGGGGTGGTCATGGCGCGGTCTCCGGGAACTCAGGAGGCGGGTTCGGTATGGCTCGGCAGCCCGGCGGTCATCAGCAGGGGAACGGCGTCGCCCGCGTCGCTGGTGAGCGTCAGGGCGACGTCGACGCGATCGGACGACTGGAGCGCCGGCCCGTTCCCCGTCGCCGTGAACGAGGACACGGACTCCATCAGTGTGTCGGTGACGGTGTAGCCGGCCTGCCGCTGGGCGAGCATCGCGGCGAAGAAATCCGCCGTCTTGGGCAGCGTGATATTGGCCGCGTCCACCATCACCGGGGTCCAGGTCTCCGGAAACTGCACGCGCTCGACGGAGATGCGGCCGGCCGCCGCGTCGTACCACATGATGCGCAGCTCGAGCAGGTTGACGGTCTGGCCCGGCGTGTCGTCCTGGAGCCACAACGCGACGCCCTGGGTGGGGTCGATCGCGAGGACGCACAGGGAGGGCTCGAAGTAGGTGCGCAGGCGGTTCTGCGCCAGGTTGCCGCGCATCAGGGCGCTGCGCCCGTCGCGCGCCGAGGCCGACGCGTCCGCGACCATGGTCAGCATGGACGCCACGCCCAAGCCCACAAGCGCCGTGACGACGATGCCGATCATCAGCTCGACGACCGTCAGCCCCCGGCGCGAGGTCGCGATGGTTCGGCGTCGGCGGTTCACGACACGGGCTCCGGGATGAAGGTCTCGATCTGGACGATGTCGCGCGCGTCGTCGAAGACGGTGACGACGATGCGCCGGCCGTCGATCTCCACGCCCAGGCCGGGCTCGGTGTACCGCGTGTCCTCGACCAGCACCCGCCGGCCCAGGGCCCAGTAGGTGTCGGGGTAGGCTTGCCCGCCGAGCGTCACCATGGCGCCGACGGGGTGGGTCAGACCGTTGTACGTGGGCAAGTTCGCGTAGGGGACGGCGGCGAGCTCGCTCATCAGGTCGTCGGCGGCCATGGCGGCGAGGACGGCCTTGTCGCCCTCGAACGACGCCTTCTGCGACGCGGAGACGGCCATCCCGACGGCCAGCACCACGACGCCCAGCACCGCCGACGCGATCAGGCTCTCCAGGAGCGAGAACCCGCGCCGTCGGGAATCGGGTCGGGTTATTCGGAGACCGGTCACGTCGTTCGCTCCTCCGCACACGGCGGGCCGACCGGCGGGGATGCCCGACGGCCACATCGAGCATCGAAACCAGGGCCGGGCGGGGCGAGCGCGGGCAGGCGTCGGCGCCGGTCATGCGGGCGCGGCGCCCGTCAGAGGCGGCAGGGCCCGCGCAGCTTCTCGCGCCGCGGGCGGCCGGCCGGTTGTCGGACCCGACCGCGGGCGGGAAGATGGCCCGCTGTGCAGCGTCCCCCCCGGCGATACTGGCGCGCCCTGACGGGCGAGGTGTGGCGGCTCGTCGGTGTGACGGCGGCGGTGCTCACGGCGATCGTGGCGTTCTCGGCGGGGGTCCGGCCGCTCGCCGAGGGTCGGCTCGAGCCCGCCGACGCCCTGCGGTTTATGGGGCTGGCCCTCATCCCGATGCTCCAGTTCACGGCGCCGTTCGCCGCCGGGTTCGCCGCCACACTCTCGCACCACCGGCTCGTGTCGGAGAACGAGGACCTCGCGCTCGAAGCGGCCGGTGTCCCCCGGCGCACCATCCTGGCGCCCGCGGCGCTGACGGGCCTGGCGATGGCGCTGATCGTGGCGGCGCTGGCGCACCTGGCGATCCCGCACGTGCTGCGGTCGATGCAGGCGCTGGTGACGCGGGACGCGGCGAGGGTCCTGATCGGCGCGGTCGAGCGCGGCGAGGCCGCCCACTTCGGCGGCTTCGCGATCCACGCCGACCGCGCCATCCGCGGCGAGCCCGACCGGGCGCGCGGGATCACCGACCGGCTGTTCCTGTTCGGCGTGGTGGCGTACGAGGAGACGCCCGACGGCGAGATCCGCGCCGAGGTCGCCGCCGAGCGGGCCGAGGTCCTGCTCACCAGCGAGCGCCGGCCCGGTGAGGAGCGCCCGGCGACGGTGGTGCGGATGCTGCTGCGCGGCGCGGTCGGGCGGCGCCAGGGCGAGGCGCTGGGCGAAGTCGGCTCGGTCACCATCGGGCCGTGGGTCGTGCCCGACGCGTTCGAGGACTCGCCCAGACTGCACACGTTCGGCGAGCTGCGCGAGCTGGCGCGCCGCCCGCAGATGCACCCGGCGGTGGACGTCCGCCGGCGGGCGCTGGCGCGGGCGCTGGCGCTGCGTGAAGTCGCCGATCGCGTCGTCGCGGGGATCGAGAGCGAGGGGCGCGCGGTCTTCGGGGACGGACGCGGCGGGCGTCTGACGGTGTGGGCGGGCGGCGCCGAGGCTCGCGACGGGGCGATCGAGCTGACGCCTGGCCCCGGCGGGATCTCGCTCGAGCGGGCCGGCGCCGACGCGACCGAAACCCTCACGGCGCGCGCCGGCCGGATCACGCCCGACGCCGGCGACCCCGCCGAGGGCGTGCGCGCGACGCTCGAACTGATCGGCGTCCAGCGCCCGGGCGGCGCCCCGCCGAGCCAGCGCGTCGAGATCCCCGGCCTCACCCTCGCGGACGACCCGCTGCCGGGCCTGATGTCGCGATCGACCGGAGCACTCATCGAACGGGCGCGGGAGCGTCTGGCGCGCGACCCGGACGACGCGGCGCTCGAGGCCGCGCTGGCCGACCTGCAATGGCGCGTCCGCCGGCTGCACCGGGAGATCCTCGGCAACGACCAGCAGCGCTGGGCGCTGGCCGCGGCGTGTGTGTTCATCGCGCTGCTGAGCGCCGCGGTCGCGCTGCGTCGGCGCCAGGGCGGGGCGCTGCAGGTCTACCTGTGGTCGTTCTTCCCCGCGCTGGCGGCGGTGGTGACGATCTCGGGCGGGGAGAACGCCGTCCCCGACAACCCCGCGGTCGGGCTCGCGGTCCTGTGGGGCGGGGTCGCGACATTGGCCGGGCTGTCGCTCATCGAGGCGCGTCGGCTGTCGGGGCCGATGATCCCGTGACGACCTCCTCCGGCGGCGGGGAACCCGGGATCCAGCCGCCGGTCTCGTACGCCTCTTTGATCTCGTGGTAATGCTCGGCGAGGTACGTGAGCAAACGCCAGTCCTTGCCCGGCTCGTGCCCGTACCGTTCGAGCTCGGGGTAGGCCCGCTCGAAGGGCACGCCCTGCACGATGCGGCGGTAGAGCAGGACGGCCAGTCCCGTGCGCTGGGCGCCGGCGGCGCACATCACCAGCAGCGGCCGCTTGGACGGGTCGCTCATCAGGCGGAGGGCGGCGACGTACTCGTTGGGGTTGCCGGTGGCGTCGCCGCGGAGGTTGAAGAAGCGGTGGCGTTCGATGCCCAGCCGCTCGGTGGTCTCGCGCGCGGCGCGCTCCTCGGGTGTGCCCGGGCGGTAGGCGCCCAGGTCGACGATGGTCCGGACCCCCCACCGGTCGTGCAGCATGCGGAAGGTGCTGGGCGTCTGCCGGCCGGCGCGGTAGAGCGACCCGGGCTCGACAACGCCCGTGTTGCGCGGGATCAGGTGGTCCTTGACGTGCTGGTCCCAGACCCAGACCCCGCCGCCGATGACCACCGCCGCCGCGGCGATCGGCGCCAGCAGCCGGACGGGCGACGGGGGCGCGGCGTCCGCGCCCGCCGCGCGGCGCTCGTGCCCGATCAGGATCAGGTTGCGCAGGTACACGAACAGCCCGATCGACTGGCCCGCGATGAAGACCGGGTCCTTGCGGTAGATGGCGTAGGTCAGCAGGGTCATCCCGCCGGCGATGGAGAACCACCAGAACGCGAGCGGGATGACGCTCTTCTTCTGTCGCTCGCTGGAGATCCACTGCACCACGAAGCGCATGAAGAACAGCGCCTGGCCGAAGAACCCGAAGATCAACCAGAACGCGCTCACCCGGCGTGGTCCTCGCGCACGGTGGGGGCCAGCGGCCGGCGGATCAGCCACATCACGCCCACCAGGTCCACGATCCCGACCCACAGGCGGTTGTGCAGCCCGTACTTGCTGCGCCCGCGCGTGCGGGGACGGTGGGAGACGCCGACGAACACCGTTCGCCGGCCGCTGCGCCGCACCAACGCGGGCAGGAAGCGGTGCATGTGGTCGAAGGCGGGCAGCCC
>RFGI01000062.1 GCA_003696725.1 Planctomycetota bacterium
CGGGCCCATGGTCACCCACGAGGCGCCGATGGAGTAGATGTTGTCCAGCACCAGGCGCGACAGCGCCTGCGTGCGCAGGTAATCGGTCGCGCCGGCCATGCGCAGCCGACGGCCGAACTCCGGATGGGCCTTGGCGTCGCCGTCGCCGGTGAGCGTCGCGACGACGTCGCCCGGGAAGGGCTCGCCGGTTTCGCCCTCGCGCTGGCCCCACTCCCGCAGCCGACCCAGCGGGGTGTTCTCGCGCTGGAAGGGCCAGGCGATGAACGCGACGTAGTGCCCGCGCGGGCCGTCGGGGCCGTCGCTGTCCATCCGCAGCGCCCGGTCCTGCCACTCACGGACCAGGAGCATGTGATGCACGCGGTCGGCGACCCCCTCGATGTGCCCGAACATCATCGTCGCGCTGGTGAACATGCCCATCTCGTGGGCGACGGCCATCACCGTCAGCCAGGCCTCGGCGTCGCACTTGCCCAGCCCGATCTTGCGGCGCACGGGCCGGGCGAAGATCTCCCCGCCCCCGCCGGGGATGGAGTCCAGCCCCGCGTCGCGCAGCCGCGTCATCACCCAGCGCAGCTGGTCCGCCAGCGAGTCGCCCGGCGGGTCGAAGAAGTTGACGAACTCCACGAACTCCGGCGGGCTGAACGCGTGGACATGGATATCGGGGAACCGCGCCTTGACGCCGCGCAGGAGATCCAGGTACCACTCCAGGGGCAGCGCCGGGTTCATCCCGCCCTGCATGAGAATCTGCGTCCCGCCGGCCTCGCGCAGCTCGGCGACCTTCTCGTAGATGCGCTCAGGATCGAGGGTGTAGGCGTCGGCCTCGTCGCCGTCGCGGCGGAAGGCGCAGAACGTGCACCGGGCGGTGCAGACGTTGGTGTAGTTGATGTTGCGGTCGATGACGTAGGTGCGCAGCCGGTCGCCGTGGATCGCCCGGCAGCGGGCGTCGGCCCACCGGCCCAGTTCGAACAGGGGCGCCCGATGGTGCAGGGCCAGCGCCTGCTCGCCCGTGAGCCGGGCCGCGCCGTGCGCGACGGCGTCCAGCAGCCCCGGGTCGAGGGCGTCCAGGTCGGGTCGCGTCGGCGGGGGCGCGTGGGGCGTGGTCATCGGCGCTGGGCTCGGCGCGGCGATTGGCCGCGACGGGTGGGGCACGCCAGTCTATCGGTCCGGCGCAACCGGTCCACACCGCGCCGCCCGCCCGCGGGCTCGGACCCGCCCGCTCCACCGAGGCGCTCAACGGGCCGATAGCGACCGGGGTCCGGCTCGCGCCGACGCCGACCCCGGGAGGTCCCCCCGTGTTCCAGCCTAAGCCGCACGTCTCCGCGGCCCTTCAGCACCTTCGCTTCACGATCACCGCCGCGGGGGGCGCCCTGATCCTCGCGCTCATTGCGCAACTCTTCATCTTCGGCTTCGTTCACTACACCGACCTGCGCTGGACGACCCTCGAACCCGCCCGGCCGGCCGAGCCCGAGCTCCGCGTCGTCGAGACCAACACGGACTCGGCCCGATCGCTCACCGGCCGGGGCTCGCGCGTGGCCCACGCCCAGACGCCCGCGGACGAGGCGGCGCCGACCCCGGCGGACGTCAACCGCGCGCTGAGCCGCGCCGACTACTGGTTCCACGCGATCAGCGATCTGGCGCGATCGATCGGGTCCGTCGCGGCGGCGGCGCTGGCGATCATGATGCTCATGGGCGTCGCCGTCGCCGGGGGCGCGTCGGTCCCCGGGGTGGAGAAGGTCGTCACCGCGTCGACGTGGTCCGTGGTGGTGGCCCTGGTGTGCCTGCCGACGGCGTCGACGCTCCCGGGCGTGCCGTTCCGCGGCGCCCTGCCGGCGTACGACTGGCTGACCGCGGCGAGCGAGGCCATCCGGGCCGGGGCGCCCGCCGCGCCGGGGGGGTCGCAGTTCCTGGCGTCGGCGCTGGTGGCGCCGATCGTCGTGATCGCCGTGACGGCGATGATCGTCATCCGCTTCCACCGCGGGGTCGAGCAGGGCGTGATCGCGACCAGCGTGAGCGAGCTCGACGAGAAGCTCCGCCGGGAGATGTCGTCGATCAAGATGGGCGCGGTCAGCGCCCCGCGGTCCGTCGGCGCCCTGAACCGGGCGATCGGCGACGCGCCGGCCGACCCGCTCGCGCCGGCGGCCATCCCCGAGCCGGCGCCGCTCGCCGAGCGGCGATCCGGCGGCGACCGCCGCATCAACGAGCCGTCCGCGGGCGCCGGCCTGCGCCGGCCGATCTGAGCCGACGGACGCGCCGGCCGGTGAAGAGTGCCCAATCGAAACAGAGCGCGCCAGGTGAGCGGTGTGCGTGCGCTGTTGTTGGTTGACGCCTGCGCGTCGCGGCTCTATATTATTATCCAGAAATACGTTAGGTATTTGCTCGGCCGCCGACGCGCTCGGCGCCCGCAGGATGAATCCGGGGGAGTGAGAAAGGACGCATTCTCCCATGCTGCGCTTCCCTCATCCGTCGGCCCTCGGCGCCCTCGCCGCGGCGATCACCACCGCCTCGCTCGCCCAAACCGTCGTCGATGTCGACAAGGGCGAGTTTCTGGCCGAGACCGACCTCCTCGCCGGGTTCTTCGACAACGTGTCGTTCACGCTCGGCCCGACGACGACGTTCAACATCAACTCGGGCGGTCAGATCGGCCCGGTGGGCGACCTGTTCGCGGCTCCTCCGAGGGTGTTCGATTTCGCCGGCTCGACGGTCAACGTCAACTCCGGCGGCGTCTGGGACCTGTCTGTGCGATCGGCGATCGCGTCGAATTTCGTCCTCAACCTCTTCGAGGGCGGCCGGATCGATGACGGGTTTACCCCGTTCCGTTCGCTCCGCGCGCAATCCGGGAGCATCCTCAATCTGGCGGGCGGCACGGTTGACGCGGGCATCTCCGCCCTAGCCGACAGCCAACTGAACATCACCGCCGGCGCCATCAACAGGAACGTGTTCGCCACCGACGCCGATGTCAGCATCTCCGGCGGGAACGTCAATAACACCTTCTTCGCCTCCGGCGGCGCCGTGTCGATCACCGGCGGAATGATCGGCGCGCCCGGCTCCTTCGCCACCGTCGGCAGCTTCACAGGCGGCAGCGTGGTCACCATGTCGGGCGGGACGATCGGCCATGGCCTGAGCCTCGACAACTCGCAGCTGACACTCACCGACGGGCGCATAGGTGGAGGGTTTCGCGTGGTCGACGCTGGTGTCGCGACGATCTCGGGCGGAGCAATCGGCGCTGATTTCGAAATCACCGGTGGCAGCCAGGTCACGATGAGCGGGGGAACGGTCGGTCGCGGGTTCGCCGTGGATCTCGGCAGCGCCACCACGCTCATCGGCGGGGAGTTCCAACTCGACGGCGCCCCGATCACCGGCCTCTCGGGCGGGCTCGGGACCGGCTCGGTGTTCACCGGCGCGCTCGCCGACGGCTCGGTGTTCATCTTCTCGCCGGATGTCAGCCCGTTCGGGCAGGGGGCCGGCGACCGCATCGCGCCCAACACGTTGACCCTCCAAGCCGCACCGCTCGCCCCGGCGGACACGACGCCGATGACCGTCTCGGCGGGCGCCGGCCCGAAGGGGCTGCGCGCCGGGCAGACGCTGACCGTCACCGGCGACGCGGCGCTTCGGGACAACTTCGCCGCCGTCGATGCGACCCTCACGATCAACGGCGGCAGCGTGGGCGAAGGGCTCGAATTCGCGCGATCGGCGGTCACCATCAACGGCGGGGTCGTCGGGCCGGGCGTCAACGCATTCGACGGCAGCGAGGTCGTGATCACCGGCGGGACGGTCGGGTTCGGCTTCGACGTCTTCACCGGCAGCCGGCTCACGATGACCGGCGGTGAACTCGGGACGACCAGCGTTAATAGCGGGAGTGAGGCGCACATCAGCGGCGGGATGGTCGACGCGCTCCTGCTCGGTCACGGGAGCACGGCCACGATCACCGGCGGCGACATCGGAACGGGCGGGGCAGCGCTCTCCAGTTTCTTCGCCCGGGACGGGAGCATCGCGGAGATCGCCGGCGGGGGCTTTAGCGCGGGGTTCACCGCCAGTTCGGGGAGCGACGTCACCCTGACCGGCGGGGAGTTCCAGCTCGGCGGCGCGCCGATCGCCGATCTCTCCGGCGGTTTGCCCGACGGCGCGCTGTTCACCGGCACGCTCGCCGACGGCTCGGTGCTCATCCTCTCGACCGAGGCTGGCGCCAGCGTCGCACCGGGGGCGGTGACGCTCCAGACCGCCCCGCTCAGCCCGGCGGACCCCACCCCGATGACCGTCTCGAGTGGTTCGGGGCCGAACGGCCTGCGCGCCGGTCAGACGCTGACCGTCACGGGCGACGCGACGCTACGCAACAACTTCGCCGCCGTTGACGCGACGCTGAACATCGAGGGCGGAACCGTCGGTGATGGACTGAGCACGGCCCGCTCCACGGTGAACATCTCCGGTGGGGTCATCGGCCGTGATCTGACGGCCCATGCCGGCAGCCAGGTGCAGATCACGGGCGGTCAGGTGAGCAGCGCCGTCGCGTCGGGCGGCAGCGATGTGCAGATCGCCGGCGGCCGAGTGGATTTTCTGCTCGCCCTGGACGGCAGCGCGGTGCAGGTCTCCGGCGGCAGCCTCGGTGCTCTTACAACTCGGGACGGCAGCCGCGTCACCCTCTCCGGCGGAGGCGCCGACGATCTCTTCACCGTCTTCGCCAGCGATGGGAGCTTTATCGACCTCGTCGTCAGGGACCTGCTGCTCGACGGCGCCGGGGTCACCCTGACCCAAGGCGAATGGCTCCTGATCAACGTCCGCGGGGGCGCGCTCCTCGAGGCGACACTCGGCGACGGCTCGCTCATCGACCTCACGCTCAACGACCAATTCCAGTCCGGCGCCGACTTCTTCGCGGCCGGCGCGACGCTGCGCGCCAGGCTGGTTCCCGCCCCGGGCGCCGGGTTGGTCGTCGCGCTCGCGGGCCTGAGCACGCTGCGCCGTCGTCGTACTCCAGCTGGGGCCTAACCCCTCGGATGAAACCGCTTGTGGACGCTCTTGAGGCGCCCTCGGTCGACGTGCGTGTAGACCTGCGTGGTCGCGATGTCCGCGTGGCCCAGCAGTTCCTGCACCAGGCGCAGGTCGGCGCCCCCCGTCAGCAGGTGCGTCGCGAACGAGTGCCTCAGGGTGTGCGGGTGGACGTTCGCCAGCCCCGCCCGGGCGGCCTGGCGCTTGACGATCTGCCAGACGGCGACGCGCTCCAGCGGCCGGCCCGTCCGCGACAGGAGCAGCCGGCCGCGGTCGCGCCCGTCGGGCCTGACGAGCCTGGGCCGGCAGTCGGCGAGGTACCGCTCGAGCGCCGACCACGCCGCCGCGTGCATCGGGACGAGCCGTTCCTTGGACCCCTTGCCCAGGACGCGCACCAGCCCGGTCTCGCGGTAGGCGTCAGCCACGCCCACCGCGCCCACCTCCGACGCCCGCAGGCCCGAGGCGTACATCAGTTCGAGCATCGCCCGGTCGCGCAGCCACAGCGGGGGTCGGCCCGCGCCGTCCTGCTCGGGTGTCGGCGCCTCCAGCAGCCGGCGGACCTGCCCCGGCGAGAGGACGCCCGGCAGCCGGCGCCAGCGCGTGGGCCGTTCCAGCCACGTCGCCGGGTTCTCTTCGATCGCGCCCTCGGCCTCGAGATACCGGAAGAACACGCGCACCGCCGCCAGACGGCGGATCACCGTCCCGGCGGCCTTGCCCTCGTCGACCTTCTGCGACACCAGGAACTCGGACAGGTCCCGCGGGCCCACGGCGGCCGGCTCGACCACGCCCCGACCGCCCAGGAACCGCAGGAGCTCGCGCAGGTCCCGGCCGTAGGCCTCGAGCGTCGCCGGCGCCAGGCCGCACTCGACGCGGATCCAGCGCAGGAACGAATCGCGGGCGCGGTCGAGCTCGGTCGCGTCGTCCGGCATCGAGTGGTCATCATCGGCCCGGGCCCGGCCTGCCACTGAGCGACGCTCTGGACGCGGGCCCTCAACGCCGGGATCATGCCCACAGGAGGGCGACGCGATGTCGAAGGATGCGCTCCTGTTGATCGGGGGCGGGGGGCACGCGGTGGTGGTGGCCGAGGCGGCCCTGGCCGCGGGCCTGGCGCTGGCGGGCTTCCTCGACGACGACGATCGGGCCCCTCTGGGCCGGGACCTGGCAGGCCGGGTCGAGCGGCTGGGCGGGCTCTCGATGTTCGACCGCCCCGACCTGGTCGGGGAGCACCCGGTGATCCTCGCGGTGGGCGACCTGCCCCTGCGCCGGCGGCTGCTGGAGGGTCACGCCTTCAAGGCGGGCGCCGTCGTCCACCCCTCGGCCGTGGTGTCGGCCAGCGCCCGGATCGGCGCGGGGGTGTTCATCGGACCCGGGGCGGTGGTCCACGCCCAGGCCACGGTCGCCGACCACGCGATCATCAACACCGGCGCCGTCGTCGAGCACCACTGCCGGGTGGGCGTCAACACGCACCTGGCGCCCAACGCGACGCTCGGCGGCGAGGCGCGCGTCGGCGACGACTGCCTGATCGGTCTGGGGGCGTCGGTGCTCCCCGGCGTGCGCCTGGGCGACCGGTGCACCGTCGGCGCCGGGTCCGCGGTGATCCGCGAGGTCCCGGCGGGCGCGGCCGTCGCGGGCGTCCCCGCCCTGGAGATCACCGGCCACGGGACGCCCGGCGCCTGACCGCCGCTCGCCGCGCCCCGGCCGACGCCCGGCGTCACGCCAGCTTCTGCGCGATCTGCTCGTCGAGAATGTCCTTGACCGTCAGCGGCACGATCACCTTCCCCGTCTGCCGGAAGAACCGGTCGATCTCCGTCATCGCGTCGGACGTGAACCCGAACGCCACGAAGAACCCCTTGGCCCGCTCCTCGCGCACCATCACGGCCTCGAACGAGTCGATGTCCGGCCGGCCCGCCTTGTCCTTCTGCTTGACCTGGATCGGGTACCACTGGTCCATGAACTCGGCGAACGGCGCCGTCTCCCCCGCCCGCGCGCCCGGCTTCTGGGGCGCCGCCGACACCGGGAAGATCCGCCCGTCGATCCCCATGTCCCCGACCTGCGCCAGGTTCGTCTGCCCGCCCAGGGCGTTGATGGCCCAGTTCTCGAACTCGAACGGCGGCATCTCGCGGAGTTGCTTCAGCGTGAACGGCAGCTCCCGCACCACGAAGCCCCGGCCGGCGCGCCACAGCGCCTCGTCCTCCTTCAAGCCGCACACGTCGCGCAGACGCTTGGCCATCACCCGGCACGCGGTGGGGGAGATGTCGATCCCGATCCACTGCCGGCCGAGGTTCTGCGCCGCGACCAGCGCCGTCCCGCAGCCGCAGAAGGCGTCGAG
>RFGI01000063.1 GCA_003696725.1 Planctomycetota bacterium
ACGGCCGTCGCCGAAGCGGCGCTGCTGGCCCTGAACGTCACGGGCAAGCGCCGGGTGCTCGTCTCGGGCGCGGTCCACCCGCACACGCGCCAGACGCTGCGCACATACCTGGAGGATCTCGCGGCCCAGTACGTCGAGATCCCCGCGTGCGCCGAGACGGGGACGACGCTGGCGGGCGCCGTCGAGCGGGCCGCGGACGGGGACACGGCGTGCCTGATCGTGCAGTCGCCGAACTTCTACGGGCTGATCGAGGACTGGGCGGGATGTTTCGCGGCGGCGAAGCGCGCCGCCGGCGCCGGTGTCGAGCCCCTGGCCGTCGCCGTGTTCAACCCGATCGCCTGCGGGTTGCTCAAGACGCCGGGCGCGTGCGGCGCGGACCTGGCGGCCGGCGAGGGGCAGCCGCTGGGTGTGCCGATGCAGTTCGGCGGGCCGTACCTGGGCCTGTTCGCGGCCCGGCGTGAGCATCTGCGGCGGATGCCCGGGCGCCTCGTCGGCGAGACGGCCGACGCCGAGGGCCGGCGGGCGTATTCGCTGGTGCTCCAGACCCGCGAGCAGCACATCCGCGGCGCCAAGGCCACGAGCAACATCTGCACGAACCAGGGGCTGCTCGCGCTGCGGGCCACGATGTACATGACGGCGATGGGGCCGGCGGGCTTGCGCGAGGTCGCCGAGCGGTGCTGGCACAAGGCCCACGACCTGGCCCGGCGGATCGGCTCGCTGCCGGGCTACCGCCTGCGCTACGCGGCGCCGTTCTTCAACGAGTTCGTGGTCGCGTGCCCGCGGCCCGCGGCGGACATCGTCGCGGCGGCCAAGGAGCACGGCGTGCTGGCGGGCGTCGCCCTGGCCGGGGATCGCGCCGGCCGCGCGGGCGCCGAGGACGAGCTCCTCATCGCCGTCACCGAGAAGCGCACCCGTGCGGATATGGACGCGTTGATCGAGGCGCTGGCTGAGCATGAATAAGCGACCGGCACATCGGATCGGGATCGGGCCGGCGGCGGGCGTCGCGGCCGCGATGGCCGCGGCGGTGACCCTGATGGCCGGGTGCGCGGCGACCGAACGCGCCGCGGTTATCCCGGCTGACTTCGGCGCGCGGGTGCCCAGCCGGCCCGTCGCGACGTACTCGATCGTGGCGCGCGACGCGGCGACGGGGCAGCTGGGCGTCGCCGTGCAGAGCCACTGGTTCAGCGTCGGGACGAGCGTGCCATGGGCCGAGGCGGGCGTCGGCGCGGTCGCCACGCAGAGCCTGGTCGAGGTGTCGTACGGCCCGCTCGGGCTCGAGCTGATGCGCGGCGGGAAGTCGGCGGGCGAGGCGCTGGCCGCGCTGACCAGCGTCGACCCGGGCGCCGACTACCGCCAGGTCGCGATGATCGACGCCGACGGCGAAGTCGCGGCGCACACGGGCGGGTTGTGCATCGCCCACGCCGGGCACGTCACGGGCAGGGCGTCGGACGGGTCGGCATACTCCGTGCAGGCGAACCTCATGGGCCCGAGCACCGTCCCCGCGGCGATGGCCCAGGCGTTCGAGGGGTCCGCGGGCCCGCTCGCCGATCGGCTCTACGCGGCGCTGGCCGCCGCCCAGCGCGAGGGGGGCGACATCCGCGGCAAGCAGTCCGCGGCGATCCTCGTGGTCCGGGCCGAGCCGACCGGCAGCCCCGCTGGCGACCGCCTGGTCGATCTGCGCGTTGAGGATCACCCCGACCCGCTGGGCGAACTGCGGCGGCTGCTCACCCTTCATTCGGCGTACGAGCACATGAACGCGGGCGACCTCGCGATCGAGCACGGCGACGTCGAGTCCGCGGTGCGCGAGTACGCCGCGGCGATGGCCCTGGCGCCGAACGTCGCCGAGATGCATTTCTGGACGGGGGTGTCGCTCGCCGGCGCGGGGCGTGTCGAGGAGGCCCTGCCGCACCTCGCCGAGGCGTTCAAGGACACCGAGGGGGACTGGCGCGAGACGCTCCGGCGTTTGCCCGCGTCGGACCTGCTGCCGGATGACCCCGCGTTGATGGAGCGGCTGCTGTCCGCCGGCGCCGACTCGGCCGCGCCCTGACGCCCCGATCGACACACCCGCCATGACCACGATGACGCCCCAGCCGGACACACCGCCCGCCCCCGCCGACACGCCGGCGCTGCGCACCCTCGGCGAGCGCGCCCCCGAGCCGCTGATCTTCGAGAAGACCTCGCCGGGCGCACGGTGCGTGACGCTGCCCGCGCCGGACGTCGAGCCGACGCCGATCCCGGCCGACCTCGCCGGGCCCGCGCCCGACTGGCCCGAGGTCGGCATGCTCGAGGCCGTCCGGCATTACACGCACCTGTCGAAGCGGAACTTCTCCATCGACGGGGAGTTCTACCCGCTCGGCTCGTGCACGATGAAGTTCAATCCACGGATCAACGAGCACGCCGCGAGCCTGCCCGGGTTCACGAGCCTGCACCCGATGCAGGACGACGCGGACCTCCAGGGCGCGCTGCGCCTGCTCTATGAGACGCGGCGCTACCTGGAGGCGATCGCGGGGCTTGACGAGGCGTCGCTCCAGCCGGCCGCCGGCGCCCACGGCGAGTACACCGCGCTCAAGGTCATCCGCGCGTACTACAAGGACCGGGGCGAGCCCCAGCGCACGAAGGTCCTCGCCCCCGAGAACGCGCACGGCACCAACCCGGCGTCGTGCGCGATGTGCGGCGCCGGGGTGCTGGCCGTCAAAGCGCCCGGCGGGTACACGGACGTCGACGACCTCAAGCGCCTCATCGACGCGGAGGGCCCCGAGTCGATCATGGCCCTCATGATCACCAACCCCAACACCGCCGGCCTCTTCGACGGCAAGATCGACGAGATCGCGGGCATCGTTCACGACGCGGGCGCCATGCTCTACCTCGACGGCGCGAACATGAACGCGATCCTCGGGCGGACCAGGCCCGGCGACTTCGGCGCCGACGCGATGCACTACAACACGCACAAGACCTTCTCGACGCCGCACGGCTGCGGCGGGCCGGGCGCCGGCCCCATCGTCGTCCGCGAGGCGCTGGCGCCGTACCTTCCCGTCCCGCAGGTCGTCGAGCGCGACGGCGTGTACGCCTTGGACTTCGATCGGCCCAAGTCCATCGGCAAGGTGCGGTCGTTCGTGGGGCAGTTCGGCGTGCTGGTGCGGTGCTGGGCGTACCTGCGGGCGTGCGGCGCCGAGGGCCTGCGCGAGGTCGCCGACCAGGCCGTCCTCAGCGCGAACTACCTCGCGGCGAGGCTCCGCCACCGCTACGAGACGCCCTACTTCGACCCCGGCGCGCGTCGGTTCTGCGCCCATGAGTTCGTCACCGTCCCGGCGCGTTTGCTGTCGAGCGGCGTGACGTTGCTGGACATCGCCAAGCGCATGATCGATTACGGCGTGCACCCGCCGACGATGCACTGGCCGGTGCGCAACTGCCTGATGATCGAGCCGACGGAGACCGAGCCGCTGGAGGTCCTGGACCGGTTCGTCGCCGTGATGGAGCGGATCGCCGACGAGATCGAGGCCGACCCGGCGTCGCTGGCCCGCGCGCCCGCCGACGCGCCCGTGCGCAGGCTGGACATCGTCGGTGCGGACCGAAAGCCGCGCGTCGTTCACGGGGACTAACCGCCGGCGGCGGTGAGGATCGAGTCGCGCAGACGCGCCAGCGCCGGGGGATGCTGGATCAGGAACAGCGAGGGCTCGATGAGTTCGAGCTCCGAGACGAGCGGCCCGCCGGCGTCGTCGCGGATGAGGTCCACGCGGGCGTAGAGGCACTCGCGCTCCACGCCGCCCAGCGCCGCCCGGCTGATCCTGACCTCCTCGTCGGACACCCGCAGCGCCCCCGAGACCCGCTCGTCCTCGCCGGCGAGCCTCGGCGCCTTGCGCACGGCGTGGGTCGGCTCGCCCGCGATCCAGACGATCGAGCGCTCCCCGGATCGGCCGACCTCGGGCATGAACCGCTGGACCATCGCGTCGCGGTCGCGGAGGAGCTCGGACAAGAAAGCCTGCCCAACGTCGGTGTCGGCGCGGGAGAAGACGCGGGTGCGCCACGACGCCGCGGAGATGGCCGGCTTGACCACGACGCGGTCCCAGCCGCGCCGCCGGGAGATCGCCGCCAGGTCGGCGTCCGCGCCGCGGGGGACAAACTCCGTGGGGATGACGGGCACGCCGCGGCGTTCGAGGGCGCGGAGGTAGCGCTTGTGGATGTTGCCGCGGACGACGCCGAGCGGGTTGAGCAGGATCGATTCGGCGTCGCACCGGGCGCAGAACGCGAGGAACCGGTCGGGGTCGAGGTGGTACGTCCAGGTGGAGCGCAGGACGCACACGTCGAACGCGGCCGGGTCGGCCGAGCCGTCGTCCCACGCGAGGGGGCATGCGTCGGCGCCGGCGTGGCGGAGCGACTCCAGGAGCGGCTCGTGGTCGGGGTCGGGCTCGGGCAGGCGCCGGCAGGTGAGGACGGCGACGCGCGTCATCCGCGCCGGTCGGCGGGCTTGAGGGCGATGTGCAGCTCGTCGAGTTGGGCGGGATCGACCGCGCTGGGGGCGCCGGACATCAGGTCCGCGCCGGTCTGCGTCTTGGGGAAGGCGATCACGTCGCGGATGTTGTCCGTCCCGCCGAGGTGCATGACGACGCGGTCGAGGCCGACGGCGATCCCGCCGTGCGGCGGCGCCCCGTGCCGCAGCGCGTCCAGGAGGAAGCCGAACTTGGCCCGGGCCTCGTCGGGCCCGATCCCCAGCAGCCCGAAGACCCGCTCCTGCAAGGCCGGCGAGTGGATCCGCACCGAGCCGCCGGCGACCTCTGAGCCGTTGACCACCAGGTCGTAGGCGTCGGAGATGACAGCGGCGGGGTCGGTGTCGAGCAACGGCGCCTGCTCGGGCTTGGGCGCGGTGAACGGGTGGTGGAGGCTGTCCCAGCGGCCCAGTTCCTCGATGTACTCCAGAAGCGGGAAGTCCACCACCCAGAGAAAGTCCCAGCGCTCGCCGTGGGGCGGGATGAGGTTCAGGTCGCGGGCCAGTTTCAGGCGGAGTTCGCCCAGGGCGCGGTGGACGATCTTGGCGGTGTCGGCGCCGAAGACGACCAGGTCCCCGTCCTCGAGGTCGAGCGCGGCGGCCAGGGCCTCGCGCGCCGGTTCGAGGAACTTGGCGACACCGGTGGCGAACGCGCCCTGCTCGAGCTTGACGTACGGCAGCCCCCCGGCGCCGAACTGCTTGACGAACTCGGCGTAGCCGTCGATCTGCTTGCGGGTGAGCGAGGCCCCCCCCGCGGGGACGCGGATCGCCTTGACGACGCCCCCGGCGTCGAGGGCGCCGGTGAAGACGCGGAAGCCGGTCGAGGCGACAATCTCGGAGACGTCCGCGAGCTCCAGGCCGAAGCGCGTGTCGGGCCGGTCCGTGCCGAAGCGGCTCAGCGCCTCGGCGTACGGCATGACGGGGATGTCGCCGAGGTCGACGCCGGCGGCGTCGCGCCAGATCTCGCGGAAGAGGTCGGAGACCAGCGCGATCACATCATCACGTCGGACAAACGACATCTCGAGGTCGAGCTGTGTGAACTCGGCCTGGCGGTCGGCGCGCGGGTCCTCGTCGCGGAAGCACCGGGCGATCTGGAAGTAGCGATCGACCCCCGCGATCATGAGGATCTGCTTGAAGATCTGCGGGGACTGCGGCAGGGCATAGAACTCGCCCGGCTGAAGACGCGACGGCACGAGGAAGTCGCGGGCGCCCTCGGGCGTGCTCTTGCAGAGGTTGGGCGTCTCGACCTCGAGGAACCCGCGGGCGTCGAGATGGCGCCGCATCGTCTGGGCGACGCGGCTGCGCAGGGCCAGGAGCCGTTGCATCGGCGGCCGGCGCAGATCGAGCGCGCGGTGGCGCAGGCGGAGCTCCTCGTTCGGCAGCGAGTCCTTGTCGGTCGGGAAGAACGGCGGGTGATCGGCCCGGTTCAGGACGCGGATCTGGCGGGCGACGAGCTCGATCTCGCCGGTGGCGAGCCTGGGGTTGGCGCCCCCGTCGCGGCGACGGACGGGGCCGGTGACAGCGATCACGTCTTCGCCGTGCAGGCCGTCGGCGGTCGCGAGGGTCTCGGGCGAGCAGTCGTCCCCGTCGGCGACGATCTGCGTGACGCCGAACCGGTCTCGGAGATCGATGAAGATCAGCCCTTCGCCGTGTCGGCGGGTCGAATCGACCCACCCGGCGAGCGTGGCGTCGGCGCCGGCGTGCTCGGCGCGCAACTCCCCGCAGGTGTGGGTCCGCAGTGACGATCCCGAGGTGTCCATCGCGCGTCAAGCCCCCAGCGCCGCCAGTGAAGGGCGGCGAGTATACCCCCGCATCGGCCCGAGGCCCGGCGGGGATCAGTCGATCTTGAATGAGGCGGGGGGTCTGGCGCGCGTCAGCCGGCGATGAGGCGCGCCGGACGCGGCGCGGCGTCGTCGGCGGGGATGATGTTCACCTTCCCCGATCGGTACAGGACCGTGCCGTCGCACAGGGCGAAGAGCGTGTCGTCCTTGGCCCGGCGGACCATGTACCCGGGCTTGATGGGCGTGCCGCGCTGCCGGACGAGCATGGTCCCGGCCTTGGCGAACTGCCCGCCGTAGTACTTGACGCCGAGGTACTGCGGGTTGGAGTCCCGGCCGTTCTTGGTCGAGCCCTGGCCTTTCTTGTGCGCCATGGAATCTATCCCGTCTGCGGTCAATGGCCGGCATCGGCCCGTCGTCGGCGCCGGGATCGACCCCCGGCGATGGTCGAGCCGGGCAGTATAGCGGCGGTCAGCGCATGATCCAGCGCTGCTCGGCCCGGGTCAGCGGTCGGCTGCCCAGGGCGGCCAGGTCCCCCGGCGTCTGGTGGCGGAGCATGAGGGTCTTGCGGAGCAGGACGGGCTCGCCGGTGTCCGGCCGGAGGACCGTCTTGGTCTCGCCGGAGAACCCGGCGCAGAAGACCGTCACTTCGTCGACCTCCAGGTTGTCGATCGGCCAGACGACGAGGCCCTCGCGGGCGTGCTCGTCGCCCTGAAGCAGCAGCCCCACCGCCGAGATCTGGTCCTTGAGGAACGGGTTGCGGAGCCGGGCCAGGAGCGTCTGGGTCACGTCCCTCGGGACCCCGGCGCCGGACTTGCGGCGGTCGCCCAGATCGGTGGTCATCTCGAACGACGGGGCGAAGAGGAGGTCCTCGCCGGTGTTGTTCTCGACGTAGTAGGTGAAGTACAGGTAGGCCCGAGGCGCGGGCAGGCCCTCCGGCTGGATCAGGGCCAGCCGCAGGGGGCCGGGCTTGACGTCCAGCTGCCAGCGGCGGGGAACGGGGTCCGGCTGGGGCGCCGCCTGCGCCGGGACCGTCGAACCAACGCAGGCAGCCCCGGCGCACACCAACGCTGTGGTGACCAGTCGGGCGGTGAGACGACGGGCGGCGGTCCGCATGGCGTGCGATCTCCGGGCGTGCAGGGCGGGGTAGTCTATCGTGTGGCGACGGGCGGGCGGCGCATCGCCGTCGCGGGCTCGGCTCGAACCCATGACTGATACGCCACGGCTGATCGAGAGGATCCCGCCCTCGCGTTTGAGGGAGGCGGTCCGGGTGCTCGCGGGCGCCGGCGTCGGGCCCCACGCCGGGGACCGGCTCCTGGCGGCGGCTCGGGCCCACGGGATCGAGTTTGACGAGATGTGGGGGGCCTCGGACGGCCCCGGCGAGCCGTACGCCGCGGTGGTCCTCCTGGCCAAATCCGCCGGCCGGACGCGGATGGTCTACACCTCGCCCGTGCGCCAGCCGCGAGAACGCGATGCGGTGGCGGTGGCGCTCGATCGAGCGTGCGGGCAGATCGCGGACGCGACGCTGGCGCAGGCCCTGCTCGAGCCCGGCGAGGATCTGACCCGGGCGGCGTTCGAGGCCGCCGGGTTCACCTCGGTGGGGGAGCTGCTGTACCTGCGGCGGTCGTGGGCGGACCCGGGCCCGGTGAGCCCCGCGTCGCCGGTCGAGGGCGTGACGGTCCAGCCGTGGCGCCCGGGCCTCGAGCCCGAATTAGCCCGGGCCCTGACCCGGTCGTACGAGGGGACGCTGGATTGCCCCGAGCTGTGCGGGCTGCGCGAGGTCGACGACGTGATCGAGAGCCACAAGGCGACCGGCGTCTTCGACCCGGCGTTGTGGTGGCTGGTCCGGCTCGATGGGGCGCCCGCCGGGGCGCTCCTGCTCAACCCGGTCCCGGCGCAGGGCCACACCGAACTGGTGTACCTCGGTCTGGCGCCGGCGCTCCGCGGGCGCGGCGTGGCGTGGTGGCTGCTGCGGCGCGGTCTGTCGCACCTGGCCGACCGGTCCCACCGCACGGTGCTGTGCGCGGTGGACACCAGGAACACGCCCGCGCGGGCGCTCTACGAACGGGCCGGCTTCACAGACTTTGCGCGGCGGCTGGCGGAGGTGCGCCCGCTGCGTCGTGCGGCGCCGACGCCCCGGTAGCCCTCCCAGTATTTTGGGCGTCGTCGTGTGTTCTCCACGCGCTGCGGGAGCGCGTCGAAATCCGTGTAAAAAAAATCTCGAGCGCTAAGTGCCGATGAGCGCGGCGATCGCGCGCGAGTCAGGGCGATCGGACACGCCACAAGGCGCGGATGGTCTTGTGTGTCGCGCGCCGGTCGCTATCGTGAGCCGTGGTCACGGAACGACCCTCGGGATCACGGACGAGACCCACCGCACAACCTCTCCGACGGGCGGCGACGCCGCCCGACCAACAACGGGGCGCCAACACCGGCCACGCGCGGTCGCGCCGGGACGATCCGGTCCCAGGCGAGGGCGGCGGGTGCGCGCAGCGCTCCGACAGCGTGCGGTGGGTCGCGCACGAGCCCGATCGGCGAACGGAATCGGTGTCCAGCTGAGTTGCGGCCCGCGTCAGCGCGCGGGCCCGGGCACGGAGGGTCGTCGGCGTGAGCACTCTGGCCAGCAGGGGGAGCGCAACTGAGACGTGGAGGCGGACCTCGGGCGAGAACCGTCGAGCCCCCACCGGGCCGGAGCCAGCCGACGCCGTACGCCGGGCGGTCGAGCGCGGGATCGGGAATGACCGGCTCCGCCGGCTCATCGGCGCGGAGCCCGTGTTCGAACGCACAGGCGACAACGTGCGGCTGATCGCGCCCAGCCCGTTCGCGGTGCAGCGCGTGGCGCGCGCCGTCGGCGCCGAACTCAACGCGATCGCCCGCGAGATCACCGGCGCCGATGACGCCGTGATGCGGATCGAAACCAAACCTGCGAACACGCTCGCGTCCCGGCCTGCGCCGCCGGCGGTGGTCGAACGCCGCCCGAGCGCCGGTGCGCCGGTTCGCAGGGCCGTGGAATCAGATATGTCACTCGACGCGTTCGTGGTCGGTCCCTGCAACGAGCTGGCGCACAAGGCGGCCGTGTCCATCGCCGAGACGGGCTCGGCGGGGGCGTCGCGCGGCGTGTTCCTGCACGGCGAGTGCGGGATGGGCAAGACGCACCTGTTGCGCGGGATCGCCGAGCGTTTCCGGGCGACGCACCCCGGCGCCCGCGTGCTGTATGAGACGGGCGAGAAGTTCACCAACGCCTTTCTCGCGGCGCTGCGATCGGGGGATCTCGACTCGTTCCGCGAGCGGCGCCGGAACCTCGATCTGTACTGCCTCGACGACGTCCACTTCTTCTCCCGCAAGACGAAGACGCAGGACGAGTTCCTCCACACGTTCGATGAGATGGACCTGGGCGGGGCGAGTGTGGCCCTGGCGTCGGACGAACCGCCGGGCCGGATCGCGCGCCTCAGCCGGGAGCTGGTGTCCCGGTTCAGCGCCGGGGTCGTGGCGAGGCTCGACGCCCTGGACCCGGCGACGGCGCGGCGGGTCGTGCGGACGATCGCGGCACGGCGGGCCGTCCCGCTGACCGAGGACGCGGCCGCGGTTGTCGCCCGGCTGTGCGACGGATCCCCTCGGCGGATCGTGGGGGCGTTGAGCCGGATCGATGCGTGCCGGACGCTCCTGTCGGGGGCGCGTTTCACCGGCGGCCCCGTGGACGCCGCGGCGGCGCGGGCGGCGCTGGGCAGCGAGTTCGGCGCCGCCGGACGCTGGCGCCGGCTGCGCCTGGACGACATCATCCGGGTCACCGCTCGGACGCTGGGGGTGAGCGTCGAGGAGGTCCTGAGCACGAGCCGACGGGGACGCGTGGTCGTGGCGCGGTCGCTCGCGTCGCACCTGGCGCGGACGCTCGCCGGGCGCAGCTACCAGGAGATCGCCGACGCGCTGCGACGGAGCACGCACTCGACGGCCTTCACCGCGTGCAAGCGCGTCGAGGCCAAGATCGCCGCGGGCGAGGCCGTGGGCGTCGCGCTGGACGTGCCGGCGCAGACCTGGGCGGACCTGGCGCTCGAGGTGGAGCGGCGGCTGCGTGAGGCGTGCTCGCGGCCGGGCGGGGGCGATTAGACTTGATGCGCGATGCCGGCGCGGCCCCACGTCGAACTGTTCACCGATGGCGCGTGCTCCGGCAACCCCGGGCCGGGCGGCTGGGCCTTTCTCCTCCGGCATCCGGCCAGCGGAAAGACCATCGAGGACGCCGGCGCTGAGCTCGACACCACCAACAATCGGATGGAGCTCACGGCCGTCATCCGGGGGCTTGAGGCGCTCACGGCGCCAAGCGTTGTCGATATCTACGCGGACAGCCAGTACGTGCTCAAAGGGCTCGAGGAGTGGCTCGACCAGTGGAAACGCCGCGGGTGGCGCACAGCGTCGAAGCAGCCGGTCAAGAACGAGGACCTCTGGCGCCGGCTGGACGAACTCCGCGGGCGGCACACGCTCCGCTACCACTGGGTGCGCGGGCACGATGACCACCCGGAGAACGAGCGCTGCGACGAGCTGGCCGTCGCGGCGCGCCAGGCGCTGGTGCATCAGGGCCGGTCAGGGTGAGCCGGGCGCGCCCGCCAGCCGCCCCCGCTGAGCTTCGAGAGACCGGCGCCAGCGGCGCTCGACGCGTTCGGCGTCGCCGAAGCGGGCCTCGAAGAGGGCCAGCCGTCGGTCGTCGGTCATCCGTCCGGGCGGCTCGGCGAGGACGTCCCCGACGAAGCCGGCGAGCGCGGCCCGCTCGGTGCGGTGCAGGAACTCGAACAGCGACCAGGCCTGGGCGTAGGCGGCCTCGGTCTGTTCGGCCGTCGCGTCGGGCGCCGAGGCCCGCGAGACCAGGACCCTGAGCGGGAGGTCGGCGCCGTGCTGCGCGTTCGACGCGACGATGGCGTCCCGCGTCGACCCGGACCGACCCGGTCCGAAGGCGCGGTCGGCGTCGTCGGTCTCAAAGGCCGTGGCCAGCCCCTCGGTGAACCAGAACGGGTACTCGTGCTGTCGGGACTGCACGCCGGTGTTGAACGCGAGAAGGTGGACGGCCTCGTGCACGGTCTTGGCGACGCTCGTCCCCGCGGCGAGCCGATCGAGCCGCTCGCGTTCGGCCGCCAGCCGGACCTGCGCCCGGTGGATCTGGGCCCGGACGCGTCGGTCCGTCTCGGTGTCGCGGTCTCGGCGGGCGCGATCGGCGGCGGCGCGAGCGTCGTCGAGATCGGCCTCGGCGCGGCGGAGGCTCTCATGCGCGTCGGCGAACGCCGGGCCCGTCGCGTCCTCGTAGAACACGGCCCGGTTGGACAGCCCCGCGTAGTACCCCGCGACCCAGCCCGCGTCGACCCCGTCGTGAGCCGCGGCGAACGCGCGGTACATCGCGTGTTCCTGAAAGAGGACGCAGAGCAGGCGGTGCGTCGGGGGCGCCGCGGCGACGCCCAGGCGGTCCATCGCGCGGAAGAACTGGTCGTAGGTGCGCTCCAGCGCGCGGATTTTGGCCCGGACCGCCCCTCGCGCTGCGTCGGAGAGGACGACGAAGTGATCGCTCTCGAACCGGGCGAAGCCGGCGCCGAGGATCGCCGCGGTCTGAGCGACGGCCGGCTCGTCGATGGGCAGCGATCGGCCGGCCCGCTCCAGGCCGCGCAGGGCGTCGGCGGCGCGGGCCCGGGTGCGCGGGTCGTCCCACGCCTGCCGGTACAGGCGGTCGGCTTCCTCGAGATCGCCGGCGTCGCGGGCGGCGTCGGCGAGGCTCAGGGCGCGTCCGGCGTCGACGCGGGGCGACCCCGACGCGCCGGCGGGCTCGAACCCACCCAGCGCCACCAAGGCGATCAGGGCGCCCATGGCGACGGCGAGGACCGCCGCGGCGTCAACCCGGCCCGGTGCTGTCGGCGCGCAGCCTCTCACGCCGAGCCGATCGGCCCGTCGCGGCGGCCGGTTCAGGCCCGGGCCCGGCCACCGCGCCCGCGGGCGCCGGTTGTCCGGGCGGGACGCCCGAGCCACGGCGCGCCGATAGGATGTCCGCGAGCGCCGGCGTTCGGTCCGCCGGCCGACCCGATAACCCCGCAGCCGCGGCGAGGCATCATGGGCATCGAACAGGCACTCCCGGCGCAGGGCTTCCTGGCGACCACGCTCCAGCGGTTCATCAACTTCTCACGTCGCAGCGCCCTGTGGCCCATGCCGTTCGCCACCGCGTGCTGCGGGATCGAGCTGATGGCCACCGCGTCGAGCCGGTACGACCTGGCCCGGTTCGGCATGGAGCGGATGAGCTTCAGCCCTCGGCAGGCGGACCTGCTGATCGTCGCCGGGCGTGTCGGGATCAAGATGATGCCGGTCCTGCAGCGGATCTACCAGCAGATGACCGAGCCGCGCTGGGTGATCTCGATGGGGGCGTGCGCCTCGACGGGCGGCGTCTTTGACACCTACGCCACGGTGCAGGGCGTTGACCAGTTCATCCCCGTCGACGTGTACGTGCCCGGCTGCCCGCCCAGGCCCGAGATGCTGCTGGAGGGCATCCGCGCCATCCGCCGGCACATCGACGAGGAGGGCCTGCCCCCCAAGGGCGGCACGCGCGTCCCCCTCCAGATCGCGATCGAGCCGACGCACGAGGTGTCGCCCCAGCCCGCGGTGGGCCTGACGGTCGGGGCCACGTGACCGCCGGGCTAGACTCTCGCGCGATGCCGAAGGGGGGCGCCGATCAGATCCCGGCCGACGATCCGACCGCGCTGGGGTCGGAACTCGGCCCGGCGCTGGCCAGCGCGACCGACGGCCGGCTGAGCGATCTGCGATTCTTCCGCACCGATTGGCAGCGCGGCGGCGCGGCCACCGCGACTGGGGTCTGGACGGCGGGCGACGGGACCAGCCGGGAGGTTGTGGTCAAGGCGCCGGTCGGACCCGTCGAGCACCGGTTCACGCGGGCGCTGGCGCAGACCGACGCGCTGACGCCGCGCGTGGCCGCCAGCGGGACGGAACTGGGCGCGTACGACCTCGCGTGGCTGGTCATGGAGCGCCTGCCGGGCCAGACGCTCGCGCACGGTTGCACGAAACGGGATGTGGCGGATTTCATCCAGTCGGCGGCGCTCTTCTACGCCAGGGCGCTGGACACGGCGGGTCCGCCCGACGAACCACCCGAGCCCGTGGACTGGGCCCGGCTCGTCGATCGCGCCCGCGCCGCGGTGCAGGCCAACGCCATCCCCGATCAGCAGCGGTGGAAGGAGGCGCTCAAGCGCGTGTCGCGGTCGCTGGAGGGCCTGGTCGCCGAGTGGCGCGCCCGGCCCGCGCGGTTCTGGCGCCACGGCGACCTGCACCTGGGCAACGCCATGCGTCGGCCCGACGGCTCGGCCTGGGGCCCCGCCGGCTGCGTGCTGCTGGACCTGGACCGCGTCGAGCCCGGGCACTGGGTCGCCGACGCCGTGTACCTCGAACGCGTCTACTGGGATCGGCCCGAGGCGCTGCACAAGGTCAAGCCGGTGGGCGCGATCGCCCGCGAACTCAAGAAGCTCGGCGTCGATCCGGGCGAGGACTACCAGCGCCTCGCGACCGTCCGCCGGGCGCTGACGGCGGCGTGCACCCCGGCGTTCCTCGACCGCGAGGGGGCCCCGGCGCGCCTCGCCGCCGCCCTGGGGGTGCTCGAGCGCTCGCTGGCGGACATCGGGCGCTAGACTGTTTCCCCGTGAGCAGGTCGGCCGGGTGCGAGCCCACGACCGGACGCTCGATCCGTAGGAGATGCGATTGATATGAACGCACGTCTGTGGCGCCGGGTCGTGGTCGGCGGTGTGCTCTTCATGGTCATTGGCGCTGGCGCATGGCCGATCTACCGGTATTACTGGGTGGTGTCGCCGATCCCGGAGGCGTTCGCGTCGGCCCTGCCGTATGAAGCGGCTCTCGAGGCGGCGCGCCAGGCCGATCGGCCCGTTGTCGCGGTGGTCACCGCGGATTTCTGCCCGACGTGCCAGGCGTACAAACGCAACGGGCTGCGCGATCCCCGGGTGGCCGATTGGGTGCGCGGGCACGCGACGCCCGTGTATCTCGAGTGGGAGCGCGACGCCGACACCATCCAGCGGCTCGGCGTGGGCGGCTTTCCGGCCACGGTCCTGATCGACCCCGGCGGGGATGTGGTGCAGATGGCGTACGGGGCGATGCCCGGCGATCGGCTGCTGGCCTGGCTCGAAGACGGCCAGACGCGCGCCGCTCACGCTCACGCCGATGCGGCGGCCGGCCCGGGCGCGCCGTGAAACGCCGGACGCTCCACGACCAGTACTTCAGGCGGGCCAAGCGGGAGGGGTATCTCGCGCGGTCGGCGTACAAGCTGCTGGAGATCCAGGAGAAGAAACGGCTCATCCGACCGGGCGACCGGGTGCTGGACCTCGGCTGCGCGCCGGGATCGTGGCTCCAGGTGGCGGCCGAGCTGGTCGGCCCGCGGGGCGCCGTCGTGGGTGTGGACCTGACGCCGGTCCGGCCCGGGCTGGCGCCGACGGTGACGGCGATCGAGGCGGACGCCTTCGCGCTGTCGCCGGCGGATCTGCCGGGAGGGTCGCCGTTCGATGTGCTGCTCTCGGACATGGCGCCGGCGACGGCGGGCGACCTGAGCGACCACTACCGGAGCATGGACCTGTGCCACCGCGTGCTGGACCTCGCCGGGGACGTGCTCCGCCCGGGGGGGAACCTCGCGATGAAAGCGCTGGAGGGCGCGGCGTACCGGGAGCTCCTGGGCCGGGCTGGGGGCCTGTTCCGCGACTGCCGGGGCTACCGGCCGCGGGCGACGCGCGACGCCTCGACGGAGATCTACGTCGTCGGGAGGGGGTTCCGGGTGGGCGGCTGAATCCCACCCCGGCCGTGACCGGTAGCACCCGCGGCGTCTGGAGGCGATCGCCGCGGTGTGTCGATCGTGGCCCAGGAACCCACGGGGCAGAGCACGCCGATGAGGGCCGGCCCGCGCCGCACGAAGCGGGGGCGCCCGGATCGGTCACACACATGAGGATCAGATCATGCAGACACGGATGAGAATGGGGAGGGCGGGGCTGCTCTCCGCGGCGGCCGTCGCGCTGGCGGCGGGGCTGCTGATTGACGCCCAGGCGCAGGACGCGGCGCCGAGCGGCCCCGGCGACCTCGCCGCGGGGTCGGCGTCGTCGAACCGATCGAAGCGGTCCAAGCCCAAGTTCCCCGACTTCGAGAAGGTCGCCGACGGCCTGACGGAGGTCGTGTCCACGGCCGACGGCGCCAAGCCCTGGATGTCGCTGTACTCCAACGAGGACACCGGCGCGCTCTTGGCCGTGCTCCCCCGCAACTACGACGGCCGGCTCCTGATGATCGCGGCGACCGTCGCCGGCGGCGACGAGCAGGCCGGCGTCATGGGCCCGACGTGGTACGGGTACTGGAAAAAGATCGGCGAGAACCAGCTCGCGTTCCTCCAGCCGAACTTCATCAACCGCAGCCACGGGGACAAGGCCTCCAAGCGGAGCGTCGAGAGTCTGTACACGGAGACGATGCTCTTCAGCGTGCCGATCGTCTCGATGAAGAACGGCGCGCCGGTCATCGACATGCAGAAGCTCGTGCTGGGCGAGCTCGCCGGGCTGCCCAGCCCGTTCGGCGGGTTCGGGCCCTCCGTCCGCGGGGTCAACGCCAAGCTCGCGACGCTGGAGAAGGCCAAGGCGTTCCCGCAGAACACGGAGGTCGCCTACCGGGCGCCGGACCGCGCGGGGCGGATGCTCACGCTGCACTGGTCGTTCCGCGACCTCCCGGAGAACAAGTCCTACAAGCCGCGTCTGGGCGACGACCGCGTGGGCTATTTCAACGTCTATTACAACGAGATGGGCGAGCCTGGGACGGACGAGCCCTTCCGCCGGTACATCACCCGCTGGCAGATCGACAAGGCCGACCCCAAGCGGGCGATGAGCCCGCCGAAGGAGCCGGTGGTGTGGTACATCGAGCACACGACGCCGATCCGGTACCGGCGCTACGTGCGCGAGGGGATCCTGGCCTGGAACAAGGCGTTCGAGAAGATCGGGATCTACGGCGCGTTCGAGGTCTACCAGCAGGACGCCGACACCGGCGCCCACATGGAGAAGGACCCCGAGGACGCCCGGTACAACTTCTTCCGCTGGAACACGTCGAACCAGGGCTACGCGATCGGGCCCAGCCGCGCCGACCCGCGCACGGGGCAGATCGTCGACGCGGACGTCGTCTGGCACGCCGGGCTGACCAACGCGATCATCAACGCGTTCTACAAGAACATCACCGAGTCGGTCGCCATGCAGGGCATGACGCCGGAGACGCTGGCCTGGCTCGACCAGCACCCCGAGTGGGACCCGCGGGTGCGGCTGGCCCCCCCGACGACGCGGGACCGGCTCCTGCGCGAGCGCCGCGAGGCGCTCGAGCGCGGCGAGGGCCCCGACACCGCCGACGCCGAGCGCGCGTACCTCGATCAGTTCGACGGCGTCTCGTGCAAGATCGGCGAGATGATGGCGCTCAACATCGCGCTCTATACCGCGGCGCTCGACGGCGGGATCGCGGCCAAGCCCGCGGGCGATCTGCTCGATCAGGTGCCCGAGGCGTTCCTGGGGCCGATGATCCGGTACATCTCGGCGCACGAGGTGGGACACTGCATCGGGCTCCAGCACAACTTCGGCGCCTCGACGATCCGCACGCTCGAGGAGATCAACAACGCCGGCCCGGACGAGCCCCTGTTCGCGTCGGTGATGGAGTACGCCGCCGCCAACGTCGTCCCGCCGGGCGAGGAGCAGGGCCCCTTCACGAACCCCGGCGTCGGCCCCTACGACGAGTGGGCGATCGCCTTCGGCTACGGCGATGAGAAGGACCGCGAGGAGATCCTGGCGCAGGTCGCCGACCCCGACCACGTCTTCCTGAGCCCCTACGCGACGATCGGCCCGGACCCGAGGGCGCAGGTCTGGGACATGGGCGCCGACCCGCTGGACTTCGCCGAGCAGCGGCTCGAGATCGTGCGGGCGCTGCGGGAGAAGATCGTGAGCGATCTCGTCAAGGACGGCGACTCGTGGGCCAAGGCGCGCCAGCGGTACAACGTGCTGCTGGGGACGCAGATCCAGGCCGCGTCGATCGCCGCCCGCTGGGTCGGTGGCGCCTACACCCACTGGGACCGCAAGGGCGACCCCGGCGGCCGGACACCCATCGAGGACGTGCCCTCCCAGACGCAGCGGCGGGCCCTGAAGCTGGTCATTGACAGCACGTTCTTCGACGACGCCTACGGCCTGACGCCGGAGATGCTTAGACACTTCGGGCTCCAGTACTGGCCCGATGCGCCGGGCTTCGCCGCTGTGCAGGACGATCCGATCTACACGGTCCATGACAGCATCGGCGGCATCCAGGCCGCGGTGATGACGTTCATCATGAACCCGACCACGCTCCGCCGGCTCTACGACAACGAGTTCCGCATCGCCGAGGTCGAGGACGACCCCATCACCCTGGCCGAGGTGTTCAACACGATCGCCGACGCGGTGTGGGCCGAGCTCGACGAGCCCGGGACCGGGCGCTACACCGCCACCAACCCGAGGATCTCCAGCCTCCGCCGGAACCTCCAGCGCGAGCACATGGAGCGGCTGATCGACCTGGCGCTGATCCGCGACGCGGCGAGCCCGGCCACCCGGACCATCGCCAACCTCAGCCGGATGAAACTCCGCGAGCTCGCGGGCGAGCTCGAGAAGATGGCCGGCGCCGGCAGCATCGATGACTACACCCGGGCCCACTGCATGGACTGCGCCGTCCGCATCGAGAAGGCCCTCGACGGCGCCTACATCTACCGCAACTGATCGCCGACGATCACCCCACATTCCCCCCAGGCCGGCCCCTCGAGGGTCGGCCTTTTTCGTGCGCCGCGCCGATCCGCCCGTCCGGGCGCCGGACCGTCGGCCCCGGGTCGCCGATACTCTTGGCGGACCAGGCCGGACGAGCCATGAGCGACACCTCGTACCCGCGCAACAAGATCGAGGCCCACCTGCTCGAGGGGGTTCACCCGAGCGCCGCCGAGGCCCTGCGCGCCTGCGGGTACTCGGTGCACGAACGGCCCGGGGCGCCGACGAGCGAGGAGTTGGACGCCGTCCTGGATCGCGCCCACATCCTGGGCATCCGATCTCGCACACAACTGACCGCGGCCCATCTGGCCCGGGCGCCGAGGCTCTGGGCGATCGGCTGCTTCTGCATCGGGACGAACCAGGTCGACCTCGACGCCGCCGCGGAGCGGGGGATCGCGGTGTTCAACGCGCCCTTCGCCAACACGCGGAGCGTGGCGGAGCTGACGATCGCCGAGATCGTCGCGCTGAGCCGTCGGCTCTTTGATCGGTCCGCGGCGCTGCACGCGGGGCGCTGGCTGAAATCGGCGGACGGGGCCCACGAGGTCCGCGGTCGGACGCTGGGCATCGTCGGGTACGGGCGGATCGGGTCCCAGGTGTCGGTGCTCGCCGAAGCGCTGGGGATGCGCGTGGGGTACGTGGACCCGGCGCCGGTGCTGGCGTTGGGCAACGCGCGGGCCGCAGGCTCGCTGGGCGAGCTGCTCGCCGAGGCCGACGCCGTGACGCTGCACGTGCCAGAGACGCCGACGACGCGGGGCCTGATCGGCGCCGACGAGATCGCGCAGATGAAGCCGGGCGCGCTCCTCATCAACAACGCCCGCGGGTCGGTGGTGGACGTGGGGGCGCTGGCGCAGGCCCTGCGCGAGGGGCGCCTGGGCGGGGCGGCGGCGGACGTTTTCCCGGCCGAGCCCGCCGAGCCCGACGCGCCGTTCGAGTCACCGCTGGCGGGGCTGCCGAACGTCATCCTCTCGCCGCACATCGGCGGGAGCACGGCCGAGGCCCAGCGGGCCATCGCCGAGGAAGTCGCCGGCAAACTCGCGCGGTTCATGGACAACGGCTCGACCCTCTCGGCTGTGAACCTGCCGCAGGTGGACCTGCCGGTGCTGCACGCGGATCACGACCGGATCCTGCACGTGCACCGCAACGTGCCGGGCGTCCTGGCGCAGATCAACGCCGCGATCGGGGATCTCGGCGTGAACATCGCGGCCGAGCACCTCCAGTCCGACGCCCGGCGCAGCTACGTCATTCTGGACGTGGACCGCGGGCGCGACCGGGAGATCTGCCGGCGGCTGGCCGCGATCGGGGAGACCATCCGCGTGCGGTCGATCCGGTGAGGGCGGACGGCCGCGATCCCGCATCCGTGACACTATGACCCGCACCGGAGAGCGTGGCGTGCCGACCGCTCGGATGAGATCCCCCCGTGCGACGACGCGACGCCGGCTGCCACGGGACGTGGTCGTGCTCGGCTGGGTGTCGTATCTGGCGGATGTGTCCGGCGAGATGATCTATCCGCTGATGCCCATTTTTCTGGTGGGCGTCCTCGGGGCGTCGGCGACGACGCTCGGCGGGATCGAGGGCGCAGCGGCGCTCCTCGTCGCGTGCGCGACGGTCTGGGCGGGATTCACCAGCGATCGGCGACGCCGACGCACGCCGTTCGTCCGCATCGGGTACGGCCTGCCTGTGGTCGGCAAGACCATGATGGCGCTGGCCGTCGGGTGGCCCATGGTGTTGGCGGGCCGGCTCGTCGATCGGCTGGGGAAGGGGCTGCGCACGAGCCCGCGTGACGCGCTCATCGCCGACGCCGCCGGGCCCGACATACGCGGCCGGGCGTTCGGGTTCCATCGAGCGATGGACACCGCGGGCGCCCTGGTCGGGGTGCTCCTGGCCGCCGGGCTCCTCTGGTGGCTCACCGGCTCCCCGCTCGAGAGCGAGACCGCGCCGCACACAGTCGGCTCGGGGCGTGCGATCCGAGTCGTGTTCGGTGTGGCCGCCGGGTTGGGGTTGCTCTCGTTCGCTCTGACCTGGGCGGTGCGAGAGCGCGAGAGGCCGTCGCCGCGCGGGACCCCCACGCCGGCCGCGGCGCCCACCGGCCTGTTGGGCATGCCGGGGTCCTATTGGCGCGCGGTCGGCCCCTTGCTCGTCTTCGCGCTCGCCAATTCGAGCGACCTGTTTCTCGTGCTCCGGGCGCGCGACGTGGGGCTGTCCGCGTGGGCCGTCGTGCTGGCCTACGCGGTCTTCAACCTGACGTACGCGGCCGCGTCGGCGCCCGCCGGTGCGCTCAGCGATCGGCTCGGGCGCTGGCGGATCATCCTCCTGGGGTGGATCGTGTATGCGGGCGTGTACGTCGGGTTCGCGGTGACCGGGCCGGCCGGGGTGTGGCCGCTGTTCGCGCTGTACGGGGTGTACATGGCGATGACGGAAGGGGTTGGCCGAGCGCTGATCTCGGATCATGCGCCCGCCGCGGCGCGCGGCGCGGGGCTGGGCCTGTACACGGTGATGTCTGGGGTCGTCAGCCTGCTGGCGAGCGTGATGGCGGGCGTGTTGTGGGACCGTGTCGGGCCGGCGGCGGTTTTCGTCGCGGGCGCCGGGCTCGCGGGGCTGGCCGTCCTGATCGCGCACATCCGGCGCCCCGGCCACGCGCCCTGACGGCCGCACCGCCCGGCTACGATGCGCCGATGCTGAGCCCGGTTCAAGACGCCCTGGAGGATCTCCGCGCCGGCCGGATGGTCGTGCTGGTCGACGACGAGGACCGCGAGAACGAGGGCGACCTCGTGCTGGCGGCCCAGTTCGTGACGCCCGAGGCCATCAACTTCATGCTCTCGGTCGCCCGGGGGTACCTGTGCCTGTCGCTGACCGAGGCCGACTGCGACCGGCTGGGGCTGCACCCGCAGGCGTCGGTGAACACGTCCGTCCGGGGGACGCCGTTCACGGTGTCGATCGACGCGGCGCCGGGGCACGGCGTGACGACGGGCGTCTCCGCCGCCGAGCGCGCCGCCACGATCCGACTGGCGATCGACCCGGCCGCCGGCCCCGGCGACTTCGTCCGCCCGGGGCACATCAACCCGCTGCGGTCGCGCGACGGCGGGGTGCTGGTGCGCGCGGGCCAGACCGAGGGCTCGGTGGACCTGTGCCGGCTGGCGGGGTTGACGCCCGCCGCGGTCATCATCGAGATCATGCGCCCCGACGGCGAGATGGCCCGCCGGCCGGACCTGGAGCGGCTGTGCGCTGAGCACGGCCTGAAGATGGTCTCGGTGGCCCAGATCATCGAGCGGCGTCTGTCGAGGGAGTCGCTCGTGACGCGCCTGGCGCCGACCGAGGGCGTCCCGATCCAGACCGAGGCCGGGCCCTTCCGGCTCTTCGCGTTCGACAGCGTGGTGGACCCGTTGCCGCACATCGCCCTGACCCTCGGCGGGATCGGCGAGCCCGACGCGGACGGTCGGGTGCGCCAGGCCGATGAGCCGACCCTGGTGCGGATGCACCGCCGGGATCTGTTAGGCGACGTCTTCGGCGACCCGACCTCGGCCCAGGACGGGCCGTCGCGGGCGCTGCTGATGGCGTCGATGCGGGCGATCCGGGACGCCGGTCGCGGCGCGGTGGTCTACCTGCGGACCGAGGACTCGGGGGGCGAGCTGCACCGGAGGCTCCAGCGCGTCAGGCGCCCCGCGCGGGACCCTGACGCGCCCGCGGTCTGCGCCGCGTCGCTGACGCCGACGCACCGCCAGTTCGGCGTGGGCGGGCAGATCCTGCGCGACCTCGGCGTCTCAGACCTGCGGCTGCTGACCAACCACCCCGCGACACGCCCGGGGCTGGAAGCGTTCGGCCTGCGCGTGGTCGAGCACGTGCCGATCCCTGTGGCCGCCGAGGCGCCGGCCCGCGGCTGACTCGTCCTCGGGTATCGTGATCCGGGCGCGATCCGCGCCGTCCGGCACGGAGGGACCAGCATATGGAGTTCATCACCAAGGACGAGAAGGCGTCGCTGGAGGCCCGGCTCGAGGAGCTCAAGGCGCAGCGGCCGGTGATCTCGAACCGGATCGCCGAGGCCCGCGCGCTGGGGGACCTGAAGGAGAACGCCGAGTACCACGCCGCCCGCGAGGAGCAGGGCCTCGCCGAGGCGGAGATCCGCCGGCTCGAGGCCCGGCTCAAGTCGGCGGGCGTCGTCGACGAGACGGCGCGGCCGGAGGGCATCGTGTTCGTCGGGGCCACGGTGCGGATGAAAGACGTCGACAGCGGGGAGGCCGACACGTACCGCCTCGTCGGTGAATCCACGGGCGCCGACGATGACGAGGTCTTCGAGGTGACGGCCGCCAGCCCGATGGGCGAGGCGATGATGAAGGCCCGCGTGGGGGAGGTCATCCGCGTCAACACGCCGCGCGGCGTCAAGCGGTTCGAGATCGTGGAGATTCTCTGACCGGGCGGGCTCTGCGGGGCCGGCGCCGGGGTCCTTCGGGCGTCACGTCGGCGGCGCTCAAGCCGTAACAAGGTCGGGACGATGGACCCCGAGCGTCGCGTCTGGGGGCGCGTGGTCCGGAGGCGTTATGGCCGGCTCGATAGTCACCGTGGTGGTGCGCGACCGGGCCGACGGCGAGGTGCGCTGGCGCCGGATCGCCGGCCGCTGGCCGGGCGTCGAGGCGCCGACGGTCGAGATCATCGGGCTCGACGACGCCCTGTGCGAGCCGCACCTGCTGTCGGGCGGCGTCGCGCTCGTGCTGGCCGGGGACGACCCCGCCGGGCGGGCCTGCGTCCCGAAACTGCTGGACGTGCTCGACGCGCGGATGACGCCGGCCGTCGCCCTGACCGACGAGCCGGGCGCCCTGGCCGGGCTGCCGGCGGACCGGGTGATCGCGCTGCCGGCGTCGGCGCGGGCGGAGATCGTCGCGTCCTCGCTGTATGCGCTGTGCGCCCGGCAGCCGGCCGTCGAGGCGCTGCTCGCCGAACTCCGCACCGTCAAACGGTTCCACGGCGGGCTGCAGGACCAGATGGACCGGCTCCAGGAGGAGCTCCAGCTCGCCGCCCACGTCCAGCGGCAATTCATCCCGCGGTCGCTCCCCGAGATCGACGGGCTGGAGTTCGGCCTGGTGTTCCGCCCGTGCGGGTACGTGTCCGGCGACATCTACGACGTGGCCCGCATCGACGACCGCCTGACCGGGTTCTTCGTCGCCGACGCGGTGGGCCACGGCGTGCCCGCGGCGCTGATGACGATGGTCCTGTCCAAGGCCATGCCGACCCTCGACGAGGACGGCGCCGTGGTCGGGCCCGCCGAGTCGCTCCGGCGGCTCAACGCGTCGCTGATGCGGCGCACCGGCCGGGTGCAGACGTTCGCCACGGCGGTGTGCGGCGTGATCGACGCGCGCACCGGCGTGGTCACGCTCGCCGGCGCCGGGCACCCGCCGCCGCTGCGCCTCGGGCCGGCCGGCGTGCGCAAGATCGAGACCGAGGGGTGCTTGCTGGGCGTCTTCGACGACGGCCTGTTCAACGAGGTCTCGTTCCGTCTCGAGCCCGAGGAGGTCCTGGTCATCCACTCCGACGGATTCGAGACCGCGTTCCCGGAGGACGGCGCTTCATCCGCCGCCAACGACCGCTACCTCGAGCACCTCGCCGCGGTGCGCGACGGCCGCGAGCGGTTCGGCATCGACGCCGCGATGGACCGGCTCGGGCGGACGCTCGACCAGCAGTCCGGGTCGCTGCACCAGCTGGACGACCAGACGGCGCTGGCGATCGCCCGGGCCCGGCCGCTCTCGGCGCGCAGCGCCGCGTAGGTTCTGCGAGACGGATCGCTCGGGCGTCACCCGAATCGGGGATAGCCGGTGGAACGGCCGTCTCGGCCGTTTTCCGTGTCCACCACGACGGGCGAGACGCCCGTCCCACTGAACCGTGAAACAGGATTTAACCGGCCCCCCACGGGCGTACACTGGCGCCATGCCCGGCGTCGGGACAGAAACCACGGTCCACCGCACCGCCGAGATCGACCCGGCCGCGGTGCTCGGCGCGGGGGTGACGGTCGGCCCGGGCGCGGTCGTCGGCCCCGGGTGCGTGATCGGCGACGGCTGCCGGATCGGCCCGCGGGCGGTGATCGTCCGACGGACAACGCTGGGCGCCTCGTGCGCCGTCCACGCCGGCGCGGTCCTCGGCGACGACCCGCAGGACCGCGCCTACCGCGAGGACGACCCGGGATCGCTCGAGATCGGCTCGCGCGTGATCGTGCGCGAGTTCGTCACGCTCCACCGCGGGGCGGGTAAGGCCGGGCCCACCGTGATCGGGGACGGCTGCTACCTCATGGCGTGCAGCCACGTCGGGCACAACTGCCGGGTCGGCGCGGGCGTGGTGCTGACCAACTACGCCGGGCTCGCGGGGCACGTGCGGGTCGGCGACGGGTGCGTCTTCTCCGGGCACGCGGCGGCGCACCAGTTCTGCGACATCGGCGAGGGCTGCATGTTCCAGGCCGGCGCCCGCGTCAGCCAGCATGTCCCCCCGTTCTGCATCGTCCACCGCGACGGCAACCGCACCGCGGGGATCAACGCGGTCGGGCTCAGGCGGGCCGGGGTGTCGCGCGCTTCCATCGATGAGGTCCGGCGGGTGTACTCGCTCCTGTTCCGATCAGGCCGGATGCTGCCCGCGGCGCTGAAGGACGCGGCGAGCCGGGGCTGGGGGCCCGAGGCGACGCGGATGATCGAGTTCTGTCAGCGGGCGCTGGCCCTCGAGCCGCCGCGAGCCCGGGGGGTGTGCCGGGCGATCGCGGACCCGCGCGGGTGACGCCGGGCGCGCGTCAGCCGGCGCGCGCCAGCCGCGACGCGGCCTCGACGAACCGGTCCACGTCCGCCGCTGAGTTGAGCGCGTGAACCGAGACGCGCAGCCCTTCGGCCGGCCCGTCGGCGAACGGCCGAACGACGATCCCGTGCTCGCGGAACAGACGATCCGCGACCACGCGCGGGTCGGCCCGCCCCACCCCGACCAGCGCCAGCCCGCACCCCATGGCCCACGAGCGCGGCGAGCGCCACGACAGGCCGGGTTCATCCCCGACGCGGTCGCGTAGCCGATCCCGCAGCCGGCGCACGTGGCCCTCGATCCGATCCCGTCCCAGCGCGTCCTGGAACGTGAAACAGTCGCGCAGCGCCAAGAGCGAGGGCAGATCCCGCGTGCCGTAGTCCGTGTACGCCCGGGCCGAGCCGGCCCATCGGCCGCGCCCCCAGGTCACGACGGTGGGTCGGACCGCGGCGCGGGCCGTCTCGCTCGCAGAGAGCAGGCCCAGGCCCTTGGGCGATTGCAGGTTCTTGTGCGCGCTGGTGGCGAGCCAGTCCGCGCCCGTCGCCGGCGCGTCAACGCGGAGCAGCCCGACAGTCTGGGCGGCGTCAACGGCGATGATCTCGACGCCCCGCCGGCGCGCGGCCCGCGCGATCGCGGCCACCGGGTGACGCAGACCGATCGTGTTGTCCGCGTGCGGCAGGACCAGGACGCGCGTCTCGGCGCTGATCTCATCGGTGTGCAAACGCACGACGTCGTCGGCGGTCAGCCCGGGCGCCTCGCGGATCGGGAACTCGAACACCCGCACGGTGAACCCGCGCCGATCGGCGGCCTCGTGCCACACGGCGCTGGCGCCGACGTGGTTGAGCGTGCTGAACAACACCTCGTCGCCCGGCTCGAGCGACAGCCCGTGGGCCAGCGTGGCGAACGCCTCGGTGGTGTTGCGGTTGATGGCGACGCCGTCCGCCGGCGCGCCCAGGAACGCGGCGGCCTCGGCGTGCGCCGCCTCGACGGGCTCGGCCCACGCCGGGCCCCACTGGTGGAGCCAGGGGTTCGTTTCCTGGGTGCGGATGTTGGCGATCAGCGCGTCGCGGACCGCCGTGGGCATCACCCCGATCGACGCGTGGTTGAGGTACGTCACGCCGGGCGCGAGGGGGTACGCGTCGCGCGCCGGCAGCCCGGCGGGCGACGACGGGTCGGGCTCGGATGAGGCGCGGGCCCACGCCAGGGGCGCAGCGGCGGCGCCGGCGGCGAGGAACGCGCGACGGGTGAGTCCGTCCTGATCGGCCATCAAGGCCGAGTGTACGTCCGGCCGCCTGCTTACGCGGCGAGCCGGCCTGCAGACGGGTCTGCGTCGAGCATGCGCAGGCGGTTGAGCCCGTCCAGCGCCGCCACCTTGTACGCCTCGGCCAGGGTCGGGTAGTTGAACACGGTCTCGGCGAAGTAATCCACGGGGGCGCCGAAGGCGATCGCCGCCTGCCCGATGTGGACCAGCTCGGTGGCGCCCTCACCGATGACGTGGACCGCGAGCAGCCGGCGGCTGTCGGGATCGAAGAGGAGCTTGAGCAGGCCGGCCTCGTCGCCGAGGATCTGCCCGCGGGCGATCTCGCTGTAGCGGGCGACGCCGATCTCGTACGGCGTGCGCGCCGCGGTGAGCTCCTGCTCCGTCGGGCCGATCATGCTGATCTCGGGGATGGCGTAGATCCCGTAGGGCATGGGCGTGTCGAGCCCCAGGCGGGCACAGCCGAACATATGACGCACGGCGATGCGGCCCTGCTCGCGGCTGGTGGCGGCCAGGGCCGGGAATCCCACCACGTCACCGGCGGCGTAGATCGTCTCCACCTCGGTCTGGTGCGCCGCGTTGACGGCGATCCGGCCGCGCGCGTCGGCGGTCAGGCCCGCGGCCGGGAGGTTCAGCCGGTCCGTGTTCCCCTGCCGGCCCACCGAGTAGAGCAGCCGGTCGGCGGCCAGGGCCTTGCCGCTCGCGGTGGCCGCGACGATGTACGGGCCCCGGCGCTCGATCCCTGTCACCTCCTCGCCGAAGCGGAACTCGACCCCCCGGCTGCGCATGTGGTGTGCGAGCGTGTGGCGGATCTGGGCGTCGACGAACTCGAGGAACGTGTCGCTCTGGTTGATGAGCGTGACGCGCGTGCCCAGGGCGGCGAAGATGCAGGCGTATTCGACCCCGATCACACCAGCCCCGACGACGATCAGCGTGCGCGGGATCTCGTCGATGGTGAGGATCTGGTTGGAGTCGATCACGCTGCGGCCGTCGAAGTCCATCCCCGGCGGGCGCGCCGGGCGCGAGCCCACGGCGATCAGCACGCGAGAGGCACGGACCCGGCGCTCGTCGCCGGCGCGGCGGACAACGATCGTGTCGGCGGCCTCGAACGATGCCTCGCCGTGGATCAGGTCCACCCCGTTGCGCCGGAGCTGGTCGCGGAGGACGCCCGTCTCGTGGCGGATGATCTTGGCGGTGCTGCCGATGAGGTCGTCGAACGTGACGTCGTCCTTGACGCGG
>RFGI01000064.1 GCA_003696725.1 Planctomycetota bacterium
CGCACCACGACGCGCAAGCCCGCCGCCAAGCGCTCGACCGCCCGCAAGACCACGGCCCGTAAGCCCGCCCGCAAGCGCGCCACGACCCGCAAGCCCGCCGCCAAGCGCTCGACCGCGCGCAAGACCACAGCCCGCAAGCCGGCCGCCAAGCGTCCGACCGCAAAGCGCGCCACGACCCGCAAGCCCGCCGCCAAGCGCACCACGCGCCGGGCGTCCAAGCCCTCGCTGCGCCTGGTCGGCGGCCCGTCGCGCTCCAGCGCCCGCCGGCGTTCCACGAACCGTCGCTCGGCCCGCCGCGCCGCCTGACGCCGCGCGACCGACCGTTTCCTGACGTGGGCCGCGGCCTCCGGGTCGCGGCTTTTTTTGCGCGCCCGCCGGGATGTTCCCGGTCCCGGGCGTTCGGGGCCAAAGTCCGCCCCTGTGCGCGCCGATGCCACCGGGCGCCCGCGGCCGCACACCCGGGCCGAGGGGACCCGGACGATGCCCGATTCAGACCTGCTCGCGAGTCACGCCGCCCGCGCCGACGCCGAGGCCCGGGCGATGTTCCGGTTCATGCTGGCCCATTGGGCCCGCGACGTGCTGGCGCTGCGGGCGTCCGGGCTGGACCGCCCCGCCTGGCGCCCGGGGCAGGCCGATCTTGCGCCGCTGGCGCACGACCCGCGCGGGGGCGGCTGAGGGCGCCGGTTCGAGCGCACCGGGACCGGCGCCTGAACCGGCGCGGGGCTTGCGGCTGGCGCCGCAACCGGCCCGATAGAGAGAGACCACCATGAGCGGCATCACCTCCGGCGTCGGCATCTTCAGCGGGATCGACACCCGCTCGCTGATCGATCAGCTCATCGCGATCGAGGCCCGCCCGCGCGCCGCCGCCCAGCTGCGCCTGACCGACCTGCAGTCCCAGCAGGCGGCGATCCTGGACCTCAACACCCGGCTCCTGAATCTCGCCACCGCGGCGACGGCGCTTCGTAAGGACCAGATCTTCGACGCCGCCAGCGCCGAGTCCTCCAAGTCCAGCGTCCTGACCGCGACGGCCGGCGCCAACGCGACGCTCGGCTCGTTCAACTTCATCGTCAACCGCCTGGTCAGCACCCACCAGCAGATCAGCCGCGGTTTCGCCGACCGCGACCGCTCGGCCCTGGGCCTGTCGCAGATCGCCTTCGAGGTCGGCGGCGGCCGGGCCGACGCCACCACCTCGCTCGCCGAGCTCAACGGCGGGCTGGGCGTCGACCGCGGCAAGATCCGCATCACCGACGCCGGCGCCAACACCGCCGAGATCGACCTCTCGACGGCCGCGACCATCGGCGACGTCCTCGACGCCATCAACAGCGCCGCCGGGCTCACGGGGGTGACCGCGTCGGCGAACGGGTACGGCCTGCGCCTCGAAGGCGTCCAGAAGGTCGAGAACGTCTTCGGCTCGCAGACCGCCTCGAGCCTGGGCATCGCCAAGACGGCCGTCGCCGGGGTGATCGACGGCGATCAGGTCCACGCCCTCTCCGCGAACACGCCCCTGTCCCTGCTGCGCGACGGCGCCGGGGTCGCGTTCCTCGAGGACGCCGGCAACCGCTCGCTGTCGCTGCCGGTGGCGGACTTCGTCCTGGACGTCGGGGGCGTCCAGCACGACATCGTGCTGGGCAAGATCGTCGAGAACGACACCTCCCCGGGCGCCGAGGCCGGCGCCACCGTCGTGGTGCAGAACGCCGCCTCGACGCTGGGCGATCTCTTCTCGATCATCAACGCCTCGACGGGCGGGGACGTGACGGCCGCCGTCAGCGCCGACGGCGCGCGGATCGAGCTCACCAGCGCCGCCGGGCCGATCACCGTCATGGAGGGGCCGACCGCCCGCCCCACGGCCCGGAACCTGGGCCTCTTGGGCCAGCCCGCCGGGGCCACCGTCGCCAGCGCGCGCCTGCTCGCGGCGATCAACTCGCGCCTGGCGAGCAACCTCAACGGCGGGTCCGGCCTGACCGCGACGGACCTCTCGATCACCACGCGCAGCGGCTCGGTCTTCAACCTCACGCTCGACGCGGACGGCTCGGTGTCGGACATCGCCGACGCGATCAACACGGGGACCGCCGGCGCCGTCACCGCGACCCTCAACGCCGCGGGCAACGGGCTGCTGCTGACCGACACCACCACCGGCGCCACGACGTTCCAGATCGCGGGCGGCGCCGCGACGGACCTGGGCCTGGCCGGCTCGTTCACGACCGGCGTCGCCGATTCGGGGAACCTCCAGGCCGCCTCGATCGGGGAGGCGACGCTCCTCGCAGACCTCAACGCCGGCGCCGGGATCGGGACCGGATCCTTCCGCGTGACGGACTCGGCGGGCGTGACCTCGACCATCACCATCACCGACGACGACCGCACCGTCTTCGACCTGATCCGCAAGATCCAGGGCGCCGGCAACCAGGTCACCGCGCGCCTCAACGACACGGGCGACGGGCTGATCCTCGAGGACGCCGCCGGCGGGACGCAGGCCCTCCGTGTCGAGGACGCCACGGGCACGGTCGCCCGGCGGCTGAACCTCGTCGGCGAGGGCGACCCCGCGACGACCAACGCGATCGACGGCTCGTTCGAGCGGGTCGTCACGCTCGACCCGACCGACACGCTGGACCAGGTCGTCAGCAAGATCAACGCCGCCGGGATCGGCGTGGACGCGACGGTCATCGACGACGGCTTCGGCGCCACGCCCTTCCGCCTGATCTTCACCAGCGAGACCTCGGGCGCGATCGGCCGCGTGATGGCGGACACCGGCGGCGTGGACCTGGGCCTGTCGACGCTCACCCGGGCGCAGGACGCGCTGGTGTTCTTCGGCGCCCCCGACCCCGCCGACGCCATCCTCCTGACCAGCAGCAGCAACACGGTCGACGGCGCCATCGGGGGCGTGTCGCTGGAGCTGCGCTCGACCAGCACGGAGCCGGTCGAGGTCAACGTCACGCGGGACACGGCGAAGATCGAGGAATCCATCCAGGCCGTCGTCGACGCGTACAACGAGGTCCTCGACCGCGTGGAGTTCCACGGGCGGTTCGACACCGAGACCGAGGAACGCGGGGCCCTCCTGGGCGACGGGGTGATCCTCCAGATCGAGCGCGCCCTGCAGACCACGATCCAGGGCCGGGGGCAGAACGTCCAGAGCCAGTTCTCGTTCCTCTTCGAAGCGGGCGTGACCACGGGCGACGGCGGGCGGCTGGAGTTCGACGCCGAGGCGTTCCGCGCGGCGCTCAACCAGGACCCCGCGGGGATCGAGGAGCTCTTCGCCGGATTCAAGCAGGAGCCGACCCAGCCGAAACAGATCGCCCCGGGCGTCACCGTCGCCAACGACGAGGATGTGTTCAGCAAGCTGGGCGTCTTCGAGATCCTGGCCCAGGTCGCGGATTCTTTCACCGACTCGATCGACGGGCTGCTGACCCGCCGGAAGAACACCTTCGACACCCAGATCGGGCTCCAGGAGCGGCGCATCTCGGCGTTCGACACGCAGCTGGATCAGAAGCGGGCCCGGCTCGAGCGGCAGTTCGCGGCCATGGAGCAGGCCCTGGCGCAGCTCTCGGCGCAGCAGTCGGCGCTGGGGTCGCTCAGCGCGGGGCTCGCCGGCTGATCGCCTCGAACCGGGGGGTCGGCGCTCAAGCCCGCCCCGGGTTGTTCCGATAGCCGTGGGCGCCATGACCATCGACGCCACCAACCCGTACTTCCGGACCAAGGTGCTCACCGCGAGCCCGGCGGAGCTGCGCCTGCTGCTGCTCGACGGCGCCGTGCGCTTCTGCCGCCGGGGCCGGGACGGCCTCGCCGAGAAGGACCACGAGAAGTCCTTCGAGGGGCTCAGCCAGGCCAAGGCGATCATCATGGAGCTGATCAACGCCCTGGACCACGCCGTCGACCCCGAGCTGTGCGGCCGGCTCAGCTCGCTCTACACCTTCATGTACACGCGCCTCCTGGAGGCGAACCTCGAAAAGAGCCCGGAGATGGTCGACGAGGTGATCCGGCTGCTGGAGTACGAGCGGGAGACCTGGTCGCTGGTTGTGGACAAGCTGGCCCAGGAGAAGGGCGCGGGCGCCGCGGCTCCCGGGCGAGACGCCGCGACGGACGACGCCCCGACCGGCGCGACCCTCAGCGTCGAGGGGTGATCGGCGGCGAACACATTCTTATCGCTCTACGTCGATATCCGGATCTTCGTTGATCTCGCGCACACGTCTCAGGATGCGCGCCAATGTCTTGGCCGGCACGTAGCCCTCCACCGGTCTCAACTCAGTGGGCCGGACCTCGACGAGCCAGTTGCACACCGCGACGCACCGACGGCGCAATCTCGTCGCCGGGTGGCCCAATCGGCTGTAAGGCAGCGGGACCTCGTTCGGCGACGGCGGCTCGCTCACCCTCGTCGACACGGCCACGCCCACGATCGGCTGATCGAGAATGATCTCCTCCGTCGGCGTGAGGATGACGATCGGCCTGGGGTTCTCTTTGGCGTCGCCGCGCGCGTCCGGAACGGGATGCCACACGATTGACCCCAGCCGCAGCTCCCGCGACGCCGCCGACAATCGAATCAGGCCTCATCCGCGGTGAACGGGTTCTCGGTCTCCTCACGCCAGGCCGCGGGCGGTTGATTCTCCGGCCTCGCCGCCCAGCGACGGAGTGAGTCATTCGGCACGGCGCATCGCTCCACGCGCTCCGCGAACGTTTCAAACCGACGAGAGTAGGTGATCACGCATTCCCATCGGCACAAGGGCTCCGCGTGATCTCCAGCCTTGTGGAGTTGATCGCTGATAAGGAAAGGCGTCCTCATGATGAATCTTCCGTCGGACCGGGCTCCGCACCAGCGCAGCGCACCATGAACGGGCGCTGGGCGAGGATCGCTCCGTTGGATTCCAGCTTCACCCAGTGTTTGCCTTCCTGATGAAACTCAACGCCGACAAGCTCAACATTGACATCATGAATGGCGAGTGGGTCGTCCGCGTGGTACGGGCCCTGCACCTTCACGAGCTCCTCTTCCGATTCCTCGTGCTCGATCTTGAGTGATAGATTGATCTCGCCTCGCGCATCCGTGATGGTGAATACGACCCAGAGCCGCTGGTGCTGATGCGGGAGCGATGGGCACCTGACGTGATTGAATGTTCCGACGATCACCTGCTTACCTGTCCGAGCGTCTCGGTACACATCGTCGCAGATGAGCAGCGAGACACACACCGGATTCTCGGACACATGTGTCGTCATAGTCAAGAGATAGTATCGGCGCCGGAGCCGCGGGACTCTCTCGCTCCACCCAGCAGCCGTTGCAATCGCTCGTACGATGCCTTCTCCCGCCCCACCAGGCGGTCCACCTGCATGTCCGCGTGGTACGACGAGCGGACCATCGGCCCGGACTCGACCACCTCGAACCCCCGGGCCAGCCCCTCCTCCCGGAATCGGTCGAACCGCTCGGGCTCGACGAACCGCGCCACCGGCAGGTGGCGGCGCGTCGGCTGGAGGTACTGCCCGATGGTCAGGATGTCCGTCGCGGCCCGCTCCCGGACCGTGTCCATCAGATCGAGCACCTCGTCGTCGCGCTCGCCGATCCCGACCATGATCCCGGTCTTGGTGACCAGCCCCGCCTCCTTGCACCGCGCCAGCAGGTCGACCGAGCGGTCGAACTTCGCCTGCGGCCGGACGACGGGGTACATCCTCGGCACGGTCTCCAGGTTGTGGTTCAGGATCTCCGGCTTGGCCTCGATCACCTGCCGGAGCGCCTCGCGGTCGCCCAGGAAGTCGGGGATCAGGACCTCGATCGAGAGACCGGGGCAGGCCTGGCGCGTGCGCCGCACGGTCTCGGCCCAGATGGCGGCCCCGCCGTCGGGCAGCTCGTCGCGGTTGACGCTGGTGATGACCAGGTGCCGCAGGCCCGCCCCCTCGGCCATCAGCCGGATGGACTCGGCGACCCGGCGGGGCTCGTCCTCGTCGTAGACGGGGGGCCTGCCGGTCTTGACGTTGCAGAAGCCGCACGACCGGGTGCAGGTGTCGCCCAGGATCATGATTGTGGCGACGCCCCGGGCCCAGCACTCGCCCATGTTGGGGCAGCCGGCCTCTTCGCAGACGGTGTGCAGGCCGTGCTCGGAGAGGATCCCGCGCAGGCGGTGGTAGCCGGGGCCGCCGGGGACTTTCGCCCGCAGCCACCGGGGCTTGCGTTTGAGGCTGGGAGTCTGCACGGCGCCCCCGGCGTTGTTGAGCACCATTGCGCCGAGGCTGACCAGCGGCTTGCCGAGCCGGCGGGTGGGGTCGCCGCCCAGGGGCCTGGGGTGCCGGGGCGCGGCCGCGGGGGTGGTCGGGTGCGGGGGCGTCATCGCGTGGAGTCTAGTCGGCTCGACGGACACGCCAGACGCGTCTCGGCCCGGCATCGGCGCGGAGCGACCGATAGCACCGTTCGTGCGACGGCGGTTGCCCGGGTGGGGATCAACCGCGGGCCCGCGCGGGCCGATGACACCCCGAGGCCGACCGGTCCGGCGCGCTGTGGGCCGCGGATCGGCGGCGATCCGTTGACAGCGCCGGGCGCCGTGGTACGGTGCCGCGCCCCGGCCGAGGGGAGCGTCCGGTGGGCGACGAGGCGCAGACGCCGGGGAAGGAGTCAGCCGTGGCGGGATTCCTGGGAATCGTTCGGCCGCGGGCCGGGCGTGTCGCGCGGGCGTGCCTGTTGGCCCCGCTTGCGGGCGCCGCCGCATTGGGCGCCGGCTGCCGCAGCGAGCTCAACACCTTCATGGACCCCAGCGTGGTGGGCCGGTGGGAGTACACGCCGACGACGGTGCCGATCCTCGAACGGCTGGACATCATCGAGGAGGACGAGGGCGACTTCGTCGAGACCTCCGAGGTGCTGCCCGAGGACCTGATCCCCGAGGCCGCGGCCTACGAGCTGGCGCCGGGCGATCAGGTGCGGGTCGAGATCTTCGACTTCCTGACCGCCGGGGCGTTGTCAACGTTCGAGCGGGTCATCGACGCCCGCGGTTTTCTGAGCCTGCCGCAACTGGGCGTGGTGCAGGTCGCGGGCCAGAGCGCCGCCCAGACCGAGGACACCATCGCCCGGCTGCTCAAGGAGAAGGGCATCATCGTCCAGGATCCGCTAGTGACGGTCGTGCCGCTCTCCCAGCGTGACGCGACATTCACGGTCTTCGGCGCCGTGGGCCAGGTCGGGCGGTACGTCATCCCCAAGCCCGACTACCGCCTGCTGGACGCCCTGACCGAGGCCGGAGGGGTCTCGCCCTCGGCGGACTACGTCTACGTCATCCGTCAGGCGGCCCTGACGGACGCCGCGCAGTCGGGCCTGGGCGCCCCCGCCCAGCCACGGGACGCGGAGCAGCCCCCGGCCGACGACGGCGAAACACTCGAGAACCTGATCGACGAGCTGACCGAGCCTGGCGATCGGTCCCCGTCGCCGGCGGCGTTCGCTGCGACACAGCCCGCCGGGACCGAGCCGGCCCAACCCGCCCAGCCCGAGCGGCCGGTGATCGACCTGCCCCCGGACGAGCCGACCTCCCGTCCGGCGCAGGACGAGCCCGAGGCCGGGCAGTGGGTCTTCCTCGACGGCCGGTGGGTGCGGGTGCGGGGCGAGGCTCAGGTCGCCGACGGCGGCCTCGCCGAGGGCGCCGAGCCCCTGGTCGATGCCGGCCCCAAGGCGGAGGACATCGTCACACAGCGGGTCATCAAGGCGCCGCTGGCGCCGCTGCTCCAGGGCAACGCGGCGTACAACATCGTGGTCCGGCCGGGCGACGCGATCCGCGTGCCCCCGCCTGAAGCAGGGCTGGTGTACGTGACGGGTCCTGGCGCCGCCCGACCCGGGGTGTACAACCTGCCTACGAACGGCCGGCTGACCCTCACCAAGGTCATCGCCGCGGCGGGGGGGCTGTCGGCGATCGGCGTGCCCAACCGCACGGACCTGACGCGGATGGTCGGCGAAGACCGCCAGGCGACGATCCGGCTGAACCTGCGGGCGATTTTCGAGGGCGCCGAGCCCGACGTCTTCCTCAAGCCAGACGACGTGGTGAACATCGGGACGGCGTGGTGGGCCCAGCCCCTGGCGGTCATCCGCAACGGCTTCCGGACGTCGTACGGGTTCGGGTTCCTCCTCGACCGGAACTTCGGGAACGACGTGTTCGGCGCCCCGCCGACGAACTTCAACCGGTGACCGGGGCCCGGGCCCGGATGAACCCGGCGCCGGGCGTCGGCGTAGCGAAGGGTCGGCCGGCGAGGTGGGCTGGCTGTGATGTGGCGTCGGGGCGCCCCGGGGGCGCCGGAGGGCGAGGATCGGCATGAGCGTGGCGGGGGCCAGCCCGGCGGGCGAGGCGATCGCCGACCGCGCGCGCCCGTGGTGGCTCGAGCCGGGCTTCCTGCTCTGGGCCGGGGCCGCCCTGGCCGGCTTGGTCGCCCTGGCCCACCACTGGTTCGCCGCGCAGCACCTCAAGAGTTGGGGCAGCCAGGATTGGGCCCATGCCTATCTCGTGCCCTTCATCTCCGGGTACGCGGTGTGGCTGCGCCGCGACCGGCTGGCGAGACTGAGGCCCGAGCCCTTCGCGCCGGGCGCCGCGATCGCGCTCGTCGGGGTCACGGCGTACATCCTGTTCACCGTCGGCTTCCCGTCGCACATGTCCGCCGGGTTCAGCCTGGTGATGACGATCTTCGGGCTGGCGCTCTTGACGCTGGGGCCTCGGATCACGGCGGAGCTGGCGTTCCCGCTGGCGTACCTGGTGTTCGGGGTGTCGCTCTCGAACTTCATGATCAAGGGCGCGATGTTCCAGCTCCAGCTGATCGCGTCGCAGGGCGCGTGGGTGCTGCTGAACCTGGCCGGCGTCACCACGGACGTGGCCGGCAACACGCTCACGATCCAGCCGGCGTCGGGCGATCCGATCCCCCTGGACGTCGCCGCCGCGTGCAGCGGGATGCGGATGGTGATCGGGTTCTACGCGCTGGGCGCCGCGGTCGCGTTCTTCTCCACGACGCAGTGGTGGCAGCGGATCGCGCTGGTGCTGCTGGCCGCGCCGATCGCGATCCTGGTCAACGTCTTCCGCGTGGCGTCGCTGGGGGCCCTGAGCTTGTGGGACCCGGAGTTCGCCAAGGGCAACGCCCACATGATGGTCGGCGTGGTGTGGCTCGTGCCCGCGCTGGTGCTGTTCATGGGCTGCGTGTGGCTGCTCAAGCGGCTGGTTCGGGACATCGGGGGGGCGTCGTGACGCCGTCGGCGGCGCTGGCCCTGACGCGGGTGGGCGCGGTGGCGACGCTGGCGCTGGCGGCGGCGGCCCTGCACGCGGCCATCGCGGCGACCGGGGCGCACGTGCGCAAGCTGGCCCTGCCGGCCCCCGCGCCGCTGCGCACGATCCCGGCCAGGTCCGAGTCCTGGGAGCGGTTCGGCGCCGACCCGCCCCCGATGCCCGCCGAGATCGTCGAGACCCTGGGCACCGAGAACTACCTCACCCGCCGGTACATCCGCGTCGGCAGCGCCCGCGCGGGCCGGCCCGAAGTCTTCGAGCTGCACTGCACCTACTTCACCGGCATGGCCGACACCGTCCCGCACGTCCCGGAGACGTGCTTCGTCGGCGGGGGGATGCGCGTCCTGCGGCAGTCCGTGGTCGTCCCCGTGCCGATCGACCTGTCGCGCTTCCCGCCCGACCCCACCATCGACCCGGACGAGTTCGATCCGGACGAGTTCGGCGTGATCCGCCGCGGGCGCACCGGGCCCGCGTCGCCCACCCCCGGGGTGCGCGTGCGCATGCCCTTCGGCCTGGAAAACCTGGCCCTGCGCGTGACCGAGTTCCAGACGCCCGAGGGCGACCGGCTCTTCGCGGGCTACTTCTTCCTGGCCAACGGGTGGGCCGTCAGCGACGCCATCCAGGTCCGGCTGCGGGCGTTCGACCTCACCACGGACTACGCCTACTACGGCAAGGTGCAGTTCACCAGCCCGCTGGTCGGATCGCCGGAGGAGCTGGCCGACCTCGCCGCCGACTTCCTGAACGAGATGCTCCCCGAGATCATGCTGCGCGTCCCCGACTGGGTCGAGGTGGCGCGCGGCCGGTACCCCCCGGATCGCCCGCCGTCGGATCCGGCCTGACCCGCCGCACACGAGAGGCCTCGCATGGCACGCAAAGTCAACGTCAAGTTCATCGTCGCGCTCGCCGCGGTCCTGCTGGTCGCGTTCACAGGCGTCGCCTGGGTCGCGTACGAGAAGCTCACGACGTCGGGCGCCGAGTTCGAGGCCCGCGGCGACGCCGCGGCCGCCGAGGGGGACTTCGAGCGCGCCTCGCGCTACTACGCCCACGCCGTCAGCCGCGAACCGACCAACGTCGCCCGGCGTGTCAAGTTCCGCGACGCCATCCTGAAGGTGATCCCCGAGTCGCAGGTCAAGTACCAGCAGTACTACCGCGATTTCTACGTCAACAGCCTGCAGGCTCTGGCGGCGTTGCAGGAGTCGGACCCGGACGCCCAGCGCGCGTACTTCGAGACGCAGTTCCGCGACCTCGCGGAGTTCGGCGCCTCGCCCGAGTCCTGGCTCGCGTACCTCAACCAGCTCTCCACCACGATCGAGCGTCTGGGCGATCGCACGCCCGGCGCCAAGGCGCTCCGCGGCCTGCGGGCCATGGCCCAGCTGGCCCGCTCCGGACAGGTGGAGCTGCCCGACGAGGACCTGGCGCAGATCGAGGCCGATCTCCGTCTGGCGATCGAAGGCCAGCCGGACTCCGTGGAGTTCGCCGATGCGATGATCAAACTGCGCGTCGCGCAATGGCGGCGCGCGGTGCGCAGCCGGCGTGAGGCCACGGCCGACGCCGCCTACCAACAGGTCGAGGACGAGATCGCCGCGCAGATCGAACGGCTCGGCGAGCGCCCGCTCCTGGCCCTGCGGGGCCTGCAGGCGCGCATGGAGAAGCGCATCACGGACATCCCCGACCCGGCCCAGCGGCTGCGCGCCCTGGTCACGCTCAAGCCCGAGGGCCGGGCGCTCGTGTCGATGATCCAGGCCGCCGACCCGGCGTCGTTGGACCTCCTCACGCTCGACGGGGCGTACAACACGCTGCGGGTCCTGCTGGAGCGTGAGGGCGTCGAGGCGCTGACGCCGGTCATGCAGGCGGCCGCGGACGCCCAGCCGCTCAACACCCGGCTGCGCATCCTGCACGCCGAGGCGCTCAAGTCGCTGCAGGACTGGGAGGGCGTCCTGGCCGAAGCCGAAGCGATCCTGGCCATCCCCGATCAGCCGGTCAGCCGGGAGGGGCTGATCCTGTACGGCGCCCGGCGCGAGGCGCTGTTCCGGGCCGCCGAGGCCTCCGTCTTCCTCGCCGACGACGCCGACACCGCCGACCAGCGGCGGGCGCGGCTCGCCCAGGCCGAGGCCTACCGGGACCGGCTCCAGGAGGAACTGGGGCAGGGCGAGGACGCCCGCGCCGTCATGATGATCGACGCCCGGCTGGCGCTGGCCCGGGGCGACAACCGCGGCGCGCTGGAGCGCCTCTCGGCGCTCAACGAGGCCGCCGGCGGCTCGGACGCCACCGTCGTCCGCCTGCTCGCCGAGACCCTCCGCCGCAACAACCTTCTCGGGGCGGCCAAGGAGCAGTTCGAGCGCCTGGTGGAAGCCAACCCCGTCGACCTCGCCAGCCTGGCGGCGCTGGCGGACATCGAATGGCGCCTGGGCGACTCCAGCGCCGCCGAGCGCCGCTACCAAGCCATCCTGCTGCTCCAGCCGGACAACGAGGCCGTCAAAGAGCGGCTGGCGCAGCTCGCCAAGGAGCGCGGCGAGGCGCCGCCCTCCGACTCGCGGTTCGCCAGCGACGCCGTCGCCCAGGCGCTCGTCGAATGGCGGGCGCTGATGCGCGAAGACCCGCCGGACCCCGAAGGGGCGCTGCTGGCGCTGACGAGCCAGCTCGCCGAGCACGGCGACGACCCGCGCCTGCACGCCGCGCTGGCCTTCCACTACGCGACGATCGACGACCGCGACGCGGCCCTCCGCGCCGTCGAGGCCGGGCTCGCCGTGGCGCCGGACGACGCCCGGCTCCAGCAGATGCACACGTCGCTGCTCGTGAGCGACCCGGACGCGTCCCTGGAGGCCCGCCTGGCCGAGATCGACAACGCCGGCTTGGGCGAACCCACGGCGTCCTTGGCCAAGGCCGACCTCTACCGCGAGAACGGTCAATCCGACCGCGCCGCCCAGACGCTCGCGGCGCTGGGCGACGAGTTCGCGGACCATCCGGGCGTCATCGAGCGGCGATTCAGCTGGGCCCTGGAGGACGGCGACCTCGACGCCGCCCGCGCCGCCGCCGCCGACGCCGGCCGGCTGAACATCGACCGCGTCGACGGCCTGCTCTACGACGCCCGCGTGCTGATGGTCGAGGGCAAGTTCGACCAGGCCCTGACGGCGCTGCGAGACTCGGTCGACCGCATCCCCTACGACCCGCTGGCGCTGCGGTTGTTGGGGCAGACGCTGCTGAGGCTGGGGCGGGTCAGCGAGGCCGTCGACGCCCTCGCCGACGCGTACAACGCCAAGCCCGACGACGCCCTGACGGGTCGGCTCTACGCCGAGACCCTGGCGCGTCTCAACCGCATGGACCAAGCCCTGCGCGTCGCCCGGGCCGTGCACCGGCTGACCCGCGGCGACGCGGCGCTCAATGAGCTCTGGCTGACCCTCGAGGGCGAGGCCGGCGACCGCGACCTGGCCATCGCGGAGCGGACCCGCCGCTTCCGGGAGAACCCCGACAACGTGCGCAACGCGACCACGCTGGCGCGCGTGCTGATGGCCGACAAGCGGTTCGAGGACGCCAGGCCCATCATCGACGACCTCCGCGCCCGCCGGCCCGACGACGAGTCGATCGCGCTGGTGGACGCCGACTGGCACGCCCTGACCGGCGACGCCGAGGCCGGCGCCTCCATCCTGCGCGGCTTTACGCGCCCGGACGACGGGCCGGTCGCCGTGCCCGTCCGGATCGCGCAGTTCTACCTCCGTCACGGCCGCACAAACGAGGCGAGGGCGATCCTCGAAGAGGCCCGCCCCTCCCAGCCGGCCGACCGGCGCCCGGTCGACCTGCTGCTGGCGGACATCGCCTTCGAGCGCGGCGAGTACGCGTCGGCCGTGGACCTGTACCGGTCGTTCCTCGAAGTGCGCGAATCGCCCGAGGCCCGGCGCCGCGTCGCCGACGCGCTGATCCGCCTGGAGCGGTTCGACGAGGCCATCGCGGCCATCGACGCCATGCCGCCGGACGACCGCGACGATCCCCGCGCGATCATCCTCAGGGCCCGGGCCCAGACCGGCGCTGGCGACGAACAGGCCGCCGCCGTGACGCTCGACCAGGGCGTCCGCGAGCACCCCTCCAGCGCCGTCCTGTTCTCGGAGCGCGCCCTGCACACCGCCCAGCACACCGAGCAGTTCGAGGACGCGCTGGCGGACCTCGAACGGGCGGTGGCCCTGGCCCCGACGCTGGTCGAGGCGCGCCGGCTGCGGATCCTGCTGCTGGTGCAGACGGGTCGGCTGCGCGAGGCCCTCACCGAGGCCCAGGACGCCATCGCCATGATCCCTGACGACCCGGGCCTGCGCGAGACGCTGATCGAGTTGTACGTCCGGGCCGGGGAGCGCGACCGGGCCATCGACGCCGCCCAGGCGGCCGCCGAGGCCTTCCCCAATGACTCCGGCTGGCTGGTCACCGCGGGCGACCTCGCCGCCACCGCCAGCCGGTGGAACCAGGCGCTGGACTTCTACCAGCGTGCGTACGACCGCGACCGGCAGGCGCGGATCGCCGTGCGGCTGGCGCAGAGCTATCTGACGGTGGACCCGCCGCGCCCCGACGAGGTGGCGCCGCTGCTGGAGCCGTACTTCGACGGCGACCATCGCTACCGCAGCACGGTCCGGCTGCTGGCGGCGCAGGCGGCCGACGCGCGCGGCCGGCGCGGGCGCGCCCTCGAGCTCGCCGATGAGGCGTTCGCCGTCGCCACCACCCACGCCGACATCCGGGACTGGTTCACGGGGGTCCCGGACCTCTTCGAGACCACCCGGGACTTTGTCGCCTTCGCCCGCGAGCACACGCCGCCGGCGGACTTGGCCGCGGCGTACACGGTGCTCCTGGCCAAGGCCGAGATCACCGACCCGGCGCGGGTGGACAGCCTCGTCGTGACGCTGCGGGACCTGGACGTGTCCGACGCCGACCCGCTGACCCGGCTGGATCGGATCCGGCTGCTGGGACAGCTGCTGTACGCCACCGATCAGTTCGAGGAGGCCGACCGGGTGTACGTCGAGGGCCTGGCGCTGGCGCCGGAGGACCTCGAGTTCAACAACAACCTCGCCTATCTGCGCGTGCAGCGTCTGGACGACGCGGCGGGGGCGCTGGGCCCCGCGGAGACCGCGGCGCGATTGGCGCCGACGGACTCGAACGTGCTCGACACGCTGGGGCTGGTCTACACGAGGCTGGGCCGGCTGGAGGAGGCGGGCGCCACGCTACTCAAAGCCGCGGAGACGGCTACGACCACGACCCAGCGCGTGCCCGCCTACCTGCACCTGGCCCTGGCCCTGGAGGCGCAGGGCGACGCGGGGCGTGCCCGCCGCTACGCCGAGCAGGCGCTGAGCCTGCTGCGGTCGGCGCCGGGCCTGCAGGACGAGTACGCCCCGCAGCTGGCGGCGCTGATGGAGCGTCTGGATTCGACCGAATGAACCGCTGGGCCTCACGCCGCACGGTCCGAGAACCCCGGCGCCCGGGCCGCGGACGAACCCCGGCCGGCCGGCCGTCGTCTTTCCTGTAGCCACGCCCGACAGTCGCCCCGATGCAGACCAACGCCCAACCCGTCGGCCCCCGGCCCGGCCCGGCGCCTCCGCCCCGTCCCGCGGGCGCCGGCGCGGGCCCGGCGACCATCGACCCGCTGAAACTGCTGCGGCAGTACGCGGTCTGGCTGGTCGTCGCGGCCGTGGTCGGGGCGGGGCTCGGCGTCGGGGCGCACTTCGCGCTGCTCAAAATCTACCCGCTCTACCGGGCCGAGATCGCGTTCGAGATGTTCTCGCCGATCAACGACCCCGCGGAGAACATCTCCACCGTCGAGGGCAACGCCGAGGAGATCGACCGCTTCATCGGCGGGCAGCTCTTCATCCTCGAGTCCGAGGACCTCTGGCTCGACGCGGTGCGCAACGACAACGCCCTGCGCACCCAGACCAAGTGGATCCGCCGCTTCACCTCGCCGCAGACGGGGCAGATCGACGAGAACGAGGTCGTCCGCGAGCTGGCCGACGTGGTCAGCGCGTACCCCGTGCGCGAGTCCAACGTCGTCATCCTCCAGGCGACCACCACCGACGGCGAGGACGCGGCGATCATCGCCACGGCCATCCGCAACGCCTACATCCGGAGCAACGAGGAAGCCAAATCCCAGAACATGCAGGACGTGCTCTCGGCGCTGTCGGGGCAGCTGCGGGCCGTGCAGGAAGAGCGCCGGCTGGCCCAGGAGCGGATGGAGCAGCTGCTCACCGAGAACCAGATCACCAGCCTCGACGAGCGGATCGCGGTCTTCTCTGCGGACCTGACGGCCCTGTTGCCGGGGCTCGTGGAGATCAACCAGTCCGTCGAGGTGGCGCGCGACACGCTCCGCTCGTACGAGGAGCAACTGGCCTCGCCAGGCGGGGCGACCTACCCCGAATCGGTCCGCGCCGACGTCCGCCAGCACCCGACGATGCTGCGCTACGAGTCGCTGATCGCCGACCTCGAGGCGGACCTGCTCGCCAAGCGGGCCCGCCTGGGCGACGCCAACATGCAGACGCGCGCGACGCGGCACCAGCTCGACGCCGTGCGCGAGGCCGCCGCCGCCGCCGAGGAGCGGCTCCTGGAGGAGATCTTCGTCCGCCAGATCGAAGAGAAGCGCTCCGAGCTCCGCTCGCTCGAAGCGGCGCAGATCGAGGCTCAGGCCGCCGCCGAAGAGGCCCGCCGCAACATCGCCGACACCAAGCGCATCCAGGAGGAGTACCGCCAGCTCGACGAGGACGCCACGCGTCTGGCCGAGCAGGAGCTGTCCCTGCAATCGGAGATCGAGAAGCAGCGCGCCATCATCAACCGCCGGGCGTCCAGCCGCGTGCGCGAGCTGTACTCGGCGGAGGTCCCCGATCGGCCCATCTTCCCTCGCATCGAGTTCATCGCCCCGGCCGGCGTGATCCTGGTGCTGGTCCTGACCGCGGGGCTGATCGTTCTCCGGGAGCTGCTCGAGAAGCGCGTCCGCACGCCGCAGGACGTCGCCCTGATCCCCCGCACCCGCGTGCTGGGCGTGGTGCCCGACGCGGACGAGGACCCGTCCAAGCCGACCAGCGCCGAGCGCGCCGTCGCCGACGCCCCCGCCGGCGTGCTGGCCGAGTCCGTGCGTCAGATCCGCACCCTGGTGCTCAAGCGGTTCGCCCAGCGCGGGCACAAGGCGCTGCTCGTGGTGGGCGGGATGCCGGGCTCGGGCGCCACGACCACCGTGGCCAACCTCGCCTCGAGCCTGGCCAACGCGGACCTGCGCGTGCTGGTGATCGACGGCAACTTCCGCCGGCCCAAGTGCCACGCGGTCTTCGGGGTGGCCGAGGGCCCGGGCCTGGGCGAGGCCCTCGCCGGCGCCGTCGCCCTCACCGACGCCGCCCAGCCCACCGAGGACCCCAACGTCCACGTGGTGACCGCCGGCGCCCCCGGGACGCGTGTCTTCGAGCGTCTGGCCACCCCGGCGATGAGCCGGCTGCTCGATGAGGCGCGCGCCCGCTACGACCTGGTCCTGATCGACTCGCCCCCCGCGATCGTCGCCGGCGACGCGATGGCGCTGGCCAACCGCTGCGACGCCGCCGTGCTCGTGGTCCGCGCGTTCAGCGAGACCCGCGGGCTGGTCGCCCGCGTGCGCGACCAGCTCGACGAGAGCCGGGCCGAGTTCCTGGGCGTGGTGGTCAACGCCGTTCGCTCCGCCGCGGGCGGCTACTTCCGGCGCAACTTCCGCACCGCCCACGAGTACCAGAACGGCTTGGCCTCCGAACTCCGGACCGCCCGCGCCGAGCGCCTCGGCGCCGGCGCCACCGACGACTGACCCCGCCCGACGCCGAGGCCTCGAGAGGGCCCCATGTTCGACGAGCCCACGCCCCTCCTGGACCTGACCGGCCTGGCCCCGCCGACCGACCTCGCCCCCGCCGACGCGCTGCCCGTCGAGCCCATGTCGGCGATGGGGGTCTTCAACGGCTACCTGGGCGTGCTCGTTGTCGCCTTCCTGGTCACCCTGCTGGTCACGCCGATCCTCCGCCGGCTGGCGCTGGCGTACGGCGTGATCGACCGGCCCGACTTCGCCCGCAAGGCGCACCGCCTGCCCGTCGCGTACCTCGGCGGGGTCGCCGTCTTCCTGGGCGTGCTCGCCGCGATCGGCTTCGCGCTGCTGGCGCCGGCGCCGATGGTCGAGGCCCACCCCTCCGTCGTCAGCCAGCGCCCCGTCCCCGTCTCCATCCTCTTCGGGATGCTGCTGATCACCGGGGTCGGGCTCTACGACGACCTGGTGGGCCTCAACCCGCGCATCAAGATCGCCGGCCAGCTGCTCGCCGCCGCCGTGCTCGCGATGGAGGACGTGGGCGTCAAGGTCGCCGCGGGCGTGCTGGCGCCGATCGCCTCGGCCGTGGGCGTCGACTCGATGATCCTGTCGTTCAACCTCCCGATCGTCGGCGCCGAGATCCGCGTTGATCTCGTCTACTGGACCGGGACGGCGATCATCGCCCTCTTCATCCTCGGCGCCTGCAACGCCAGCAACCTCCTCGACGGGCTCGACGGGCTGCTCACCGGCGTGACCGCGATCGCCCTGGCGGCGATGCTGGTGATCGCGCTGGGCCTCGCCGTCGCCAGCGACGGGCCGTTGGACGGCGCCCGGCTGATCGTGTGCCTGGCCGCCCTGGGCGCGTGCCTGGGCTTTCTGCCGCACAACTTCAAGCCCGCGACGATCTTCCTGGGCGACTGCGGCTCGATGCTCCTGGGCTATCTCGCCGTGGTGGTCATCCTCACGCTGGGCGACACCGGCCGCACGCCCCTGGTCGTCGCGGGCCTGATCGCCTACGCCGTCCCCATCATCGACACCACCCTGGCCATCGTCCGCCGACGCATGGCCGGCCGATCCATGTCCGAGCCCGACCACGAGCACATCCACCACCTGCTCAAGCGGGCCGTGGGCGTCGTGCCCGCGGTGCTCATCTTGTACGGGCTCGGGGCGGTGTTCGGCGTGATCGCTGTGACCGTGACCCTCGGTCGGGCGCGGATCGCGTACGCCTTCGCCCTGATCTTCGCGGCGTTCATCGGCGTCACGGCGGTGAAGATCGCTCGGCAGAAAATATTCGAGGAGCAGGCCCGGGCCCTGGCCGAGGGCCGACCGTTCGCCCAGCGCCGCCGGGCGCCGCGCCCCGAACCGACGCCGGACCCTGCCCCCGCCGAGCCTTCCCGGGCGTAAGACGCCCGTGGCGCCGCGACCCGCCGGTGGGGGCCGGTTGGGCCGTTGACTGTGTCAACCACGACGGGCGAGACGCCCGTCCCACTGATCCGTCAAGGCATCCCTAATCGATCAGCACGACCGGCCGGCGCAGCGCCACCCGGTCGTTGATCGGCCCGCGGGGCCCCGGCTCGACCGCGATCACGACCGGGCCGGGCGCCACGGCCAACGAGAACTCCACGCGCGGCTGATCCTGATCGAGCCGCTCGCGCAGGAGTTCGGCGCCGTCCTGCTCGATCACCAGGTCGCACGCGCCCCACGGCAGGGCCTCGAGCGGCAGTTCGGCGACCGCCGCGAGCCTCGCCGCGCCCGCGGGCAGCTCGAAGACCGCGCGCATGGGGCCGGGCAGCTCGACGTCCGGGGCATTGAGGTCGCTGGCGCCGGCCGCCCCCGAGCCGGTCAGGACGCGCACGGGGTCGAACACGCCGCGCTCACCGATCGGCGATTGCTCGGCGATCGTCAGGTCGGCCAGGGGCACGAGCCGGCCGGCCTCGAAGACCACCGCCCGGAGGTCCGCCAGGGGGATCTCGGCGCTGGCGCCACCGGGCAGGCTCAGCCGGACTGTCTCGTCCACGCTCGTCTCCAGCGAGGTCACCACCAGCACGGACCCGTCGTCGAGCCACACCACCAGGCCCGCCAGCGGCGCGGGCGGGTTGGCCAGGTCCGCCTCCGCGACGCGCTGCAAGGGGATGGTGACCGTCTGGCCGTCGGTCTCGAACTCGACGGGGTCGCCCAGGCTCACGACGAACCCGACGAGCCGATCGCCGTTGACCAGGACGAGCTGGTCGTCGAGGGTCGGCGTCTGGGGTGAGCCGGGCCCGCCGCGCAGCGCCATCCGCGCGATGTCGTCCAGCGCCACGCCGACGCGCCCGAAGAGGGGGTGGGTCCAGACGACGGCGCCGTCCTCCCCGCCCGTGGGCGCCGGGGCGCCCGGCAGGCGCTGCCCGTCGGTGAGCTCGAGGACGCCGCCGTCGGGCGCGCCCCGGCCTCGTCGCGCCGGCGCCGGCCGATCGGGGAGCGCCGGCGTCAGCCCGACGAACCCGCCCACGGTCGCCTGCCGGCGGAGCCCGCGCTCGTCCTCGTAGACGATCGCCTCGCCGGAGATCGACACCAGACGCACCCGCGTCGGCGCCAGGGTGTCCGACAGGAGCACGCGATCCAGGGGCGCCGGCTGCGTGGCGGCACGCGACGCTGGCGCGCCGGCGCCCGCCGCGGCGAGGATCGCCAGCGCCAGGCGGACGGATCGTGGTGTGCGGGCTCGGTTCACTTCTGGAAGATCGGCAGGTAACGCTTGGGCATTTGCAGGATAATGAGGGCCATCGCCGTCCCATAGGACGATTCGGCGTGGGCGTCGGGCCACAGCCCGTCGCCGCCCTGCCGGTCGATGAGTTCGTCCCGGATCGCCGGCCACCACTGGCCCCAGTGCTCGCCCCCGGCCAGGTACATGCACTGGACGGCGTAGTAGTGCCCGTAGAAGTAATGGGCCCCGGGCCGGGTCCGCCCGGGCCTGGCCGTGCGGTCGAGGTATTCGAGCCCGCGGTCGATGGCGTCGTCCTCGTAGATGCCGGCGTAGTACAGGCTGGCGACGCCCGCCGCCGACCTGGGCCACGCCGACCCCCCGCTGGTGAGCTGGTACTTGAACCCGCCGTCGGGGTTCTGGCATCGGCGGACGTACTCCACCGCGCGGTCGATGGTGCGCTTGGGGGCTTCGATGCCGGCGTTGCGCGCCGCCCGCAGGGCCATGATCTGGCAGATCGTCACGCTGATGTCCGCGTCGAAGGGGACGGGGTTGTAGCGCCACCCCCCGTCGGGGTTCTGCGAGTTGACGATCAGGCGCACGGCTCGGACCAGCGCCTCGTGGAGGCGCTGGGCCTGAGCGGTGTCCGGTCCGCCCGCGGTCATGCCGTACACCTCGCCCAGAAAGAGCGTCGCGAAGCCGTGCCCGTACATCGGCCCGTGGGAGGTGTCCGCGGCGAGCAGGCCGGTCTCCGTCTGGTGAGCCAGCACGAAGTCCAGCGCCCGCTGCACGACCGCGCCGTAGCGCCCGCGCCCGGGCAGGTGCCCGTCGGCCATGAACGCCAGCGCCGCCAGCCCCGTGATCCCCACGTGCCGGCCGTAGCGCGACCCCCCGTCCCACGACCCGTCCGGGTGCTGCTGCTGGGCCAGCGCCGCCAGCCCGCGATCGACCGCGGCCGTCAGCGCGGGGGTGATCTCGGCGGCCAGGGCGTGGTTCTCCGCGCCCGGGGGGGCCGCCGCCGGCTGCGCGATGGACGCCCCCGTCAGCACGCACGCCGCGGACAACACCGAGGGGAGCGCTCGGGTCCGGACGCTCATCGCGGCTCGCGCTCCTGCTCGGCCAGCCGCTTGTAGTACGCCTCGGTCAACGACTGGTAGAGCGACGAGTACGTGTCGCCGGCGCCCTGGAGCAGGGCGTCGCGGACCCGCGCCGGCAGGGCGCCCCACGCGGCCCGCATCGCGTCGATCTCGCCCGACAGGTTGGCCTCCTGGAAGGACGGCGGGGTGTTCTCGCGGGTGTTGTCGCCCCGTCGCTGCTCGCCCGGCTGGCCCTGCGAACGCCGCGACTGGTTCGGCTGTTGTTGCTGCTGCTGCTGTTGCTGTTGCTGCTGCTGGGACGACGATTGCTGCTGCTGTTGCTGGCGCTGCGCTTCCTCGATCAGCTTCTCGAGCTTGACGATGATCTCTTCCTGCACGCGCTGCGTCGCCAGGCCAGGGTCGTGGGCGTCGCGCAAGAGCGCCGCGGCGTCGCCCATCTGCTGGACGGCCTGCTGGAACATCTCCGAGACCCGCTGAGCGCGCAGGGCCCGGTCCAGCTCCAGGTCCTCGGCCGTCGGGCCGGCGTCGGTGGGCCGGTCCTCGGGCGGCAGGCCCAGCATCTCATCCAGACCCGGCAGCCCCTGTGTGGCGGGTTCCGGCTTCGTCGGCTCGGGCGCGGGGTCGGCCTGTTGCGCCGGCGCTGGGGCGACTATGACGAACGCCAAGGCCGCCAACACCGAGGCTCGCAGGTTCATGTCAGAGATCGCGCGCACACTCACGGGGTCGGTCCTCCGGCGGGCGGGGCGCCCTGCTGCTCCTGCATCCGACGGATGAGGTCGGCGCCGAGTTCCCCGAGTTCGGCCTGCTCGTCACCCAGGGCGCGGGCCTCGTCGGCGTCGGCGCCCGCGTCGGCGGCCCGGCGGGTTCGGCGGGCCAGGTCGATCTGGATCTGCCGCAACAGCCGCAGCTCCGCGATGGGGGGGATCAGGGGCTGGGGCTGGCCCTGGCCGCCGGCGCCGCTGCCTCCGCCCCCGGCGTTCTCCGAGAAGTCCCGCTCGCCGGGCGGCTCCTCGCGCAGGGCCTCGACCAGCCCTTGCAAGAGCGCGATCGCCGTGTCCGCGGGCGCCAGGGCCGACCCGGCGTCGCCCGCGTCGAGGGCCTCGGCGGCCCGGCCCGTCGCCGTGTCGAGCCGGTCGTGGGTGTAGTCGAACACCGCCGCCTGGGCGATGTCCTCGGTCTTGTCGCGCAGGTCGCGCAGGGACGCCGCCAGGTCGCGCTCTTCGGCGGCCAGCCGGCGGATCTCCAGGCGCTGCCGGCGGTCGGGGTCGGCCACCTCGGCCAGGGCGCCGGCCGACTCGCGCAGCTCGACCTGCCGCTCGAGCGCCTCGCGGTAGGCCCGGCGCAGCTCGCGCCGCGCCCGGTCCTGCTGGCGCTCCTGCATCTGCCGGTCGAGTTCCTCGGCGCGGGCCCGGGCCTCGGTCAGGAGCTCCAGGCTCTGCGTCTCGCCGTCGCGCGCCTCGGGCGCGTCGGCGGGCTCGGCGCGCAGGGCGAGGATGGCCCGCGTCTGCGCCTCGACGGCCCGGCCGATCAGGTCGGCCACGGGCGCCAGCTCACGTCCGGCGCCGGACGCCTGGTCCAGGACGCCCAGCGTGTTCTGGTTGAGCCGGATCATCCCCCGGTCGAGCCCGGCCAGGTCGCCCGCCTCCTCGGCGGCGGCGAGCGCCGCGAGGGCCCGCTCCTGCTGGGCGATCAACGCGTCGAGCGACTCGATCAGGCTCGCGATCACCCGCCGGAGGACCTCCTCGCGCGAGCGCTCGGCGTGGTCCATGTCCTCGAGCATCTGCTCGAGGTCCTGCGCGGCCTGCTCCTGCCGCCGGCCGGCGTCGGCGGTCTGGTTCTGCTGGGCGTTGCGCGCCGCCTGGCGCATGGTCTGGGCGGTGTCCGACTCCCGCGCCCGGCGCGCCGCCTGGCGCATGCCCGCGGCCGCGGCCGGGTCGGACTCCTCCATCTCCCGGGCGCGGTCCTTGAGGTCCCGGGCCAACTCCTCGGCCTGCTGCGCGAGCTCGTTCTGCCGGTCGACGATCGCGTCGAGCTCGGACCGCTCCTGCTCGGTCAGCGCCTCGACGGGCTTGCCGGCGGTTTGGCGCCCGGCCTGGGCCGTCCGCTCAGCGAGGGCGCGCTGGTCCTCCAGGAGCGATTCGAGACGCCGCCGGGCCACCCACGCGTCCTGCCCGGTGTCCAGGAGCTCCGCGAGGTTCGCCAGCTCGTCCTGCACCCGCCGCTGGGCGTCGTCGACCTGGCGCTCGGCCTCCTTGTCGATCGGGCCCTCGCGCTCCAAATCGGCGCGGGCTTGGCGGTCGCTGGCCCGACCGGACCACTCGCCCGCGTCGCGCAGCAGCCGCCCCGCGTCGTCGAGCACGTTCTCCAGGGCGCGGTCGCCCAGGGCGTTGTCACGGACCCTGCGCTGGGCGCGTTCGACGGCCTGGTCGAGGCGCTGGAGCCGATCGGTGATCTGACCCTGGCGCCGCTGGGCCTCGGCGCCGGCGCGGCGGTCGGGGCTCAGCTCGCGCAGCTGCGCCTGCTCCTCGAACAGCCGGATCGCGCTCTGCCGGATCGCCGAGAGCTCGCCGCGCACCTCCGCGATGAACTCGTCCTCGGTGATCACGCGCAGCACGCGCACCGCCGAGACGCTCGCCGGGCGCGGCGCCCCGGCTGAGGCGAACACGTCCTGCGCCCGGGCCGTGAGCCACACCTGGTCGCCCGGCGTCAAGCCCAGAGGCGCCAGGTCAATCGTGGCGCGCGCCACCGCCCGCCGGGCGCCCGCCGCAGCGATCTCCGCGAGGCGCACGGGCTCGCCCGCCGGCTCGAGGGCCCCGCCCGGGCCCGACGGCGACCCGGCCTGCGCCCCCGCCGGCCTGACCCGCTGCCGCTCGAGCCAGACGCGCTCCAGCCCGACGTCGTCGCGCCCCTCGCCCTCGACCTCGACCACCGCTGTCGCCAGCACCGTCAGGTCCGACGCCGGTTTGGTGATCGTCGCCGACGCCGGGCGGTCGGCCACGCTCGGGAATCGGAACACCGCCTCGGCCTCGCCCGCGATGCCGAACTCGTCCACCAGCGACAACGCCAGGCGCACTGAATCGTCGAGCCGCCAGCGCAGCCGCCATCGGTTGGGCTCGGCGGGGTCCACCGTCAGCGTCAGACCCGCCGCGGCGGCGTCGGGCCCGAACGTCGCCGCCAGCCACCCGGCGTCGTTCGGCTGGGCGGGGACGGGCTTGTTGAGGGTGAGCGCGAGTTCGACCCCGCTGCCGGCCAGAGCCGGGGGCGCGATGGCGCGCTCGTCGGTCCCCGCGCCGAGGTCCGCCTCGGTCGGTTCGGTGATCGGGCCCGCGTCGCCCCGGCGGGCCAGCCCCGACGCGTACGCCGGCGGCTCGATCCGCACGCGGGCCGACACCACCTCCGGCGGGGGCACAAGCCGGACCCGCCGCCACCCGGTCCGGTCGTCGAGCGTGACCAGCCGGTACTCGACGGCCTCGGCGTCGACCTCGATCAGCCGCTCGAAGAGCTCGCCCCGGGCGCCCGCCGGCGTGTCGGTCACGCGGCGCTGCCACGTCAGGAGTTCCGACCGCGTGGGACCGGCGGCGCCGTCGCGGATCGCCCGGTGCTCGACGGTCACGTCGGTTCGCTCGGGCTCGCGCGTCGAGCGGACCAGCGCCGCCCGGATGGGGATCGCCGAGCCCCGGGCGTGGACCTCGATGCCGGTCACATCCGCCACCATCGTGCGCTTGGGCCACTCGGCGCCGGACCACGGCGCCAGGGCCCGCGTCAGGCCGATCCGCGCCAGCTCCGGCCGGGCCAGCGCGATCGACCCGCCCGCGATCGCCACCAGCGCCAGCGTGAGCAGCGCGTGCCCGAGGGGCGCCAGCCGCAGCGCCCCGCGCAGATCCTCGCGCGAGAACTCGGCGCCCGCCCGCCGGGCCACCGCCCGGGCCAGCGCCGCCTCGAACTGGCTGCTGGGGCGCGATCGGCCCGAGCCCTCGGCGAACTCGATACCCGACGCCAGGAGCCCGGCGATCTCGGGGTGCAGCCGTTCGACGCGCAGGGCGACGACCGCCGGGTCGGGGCGCAGCCGCCACGCCGGGATCAGGCGCCGCCACACCGCCCATCCTGCGGCGCCCGCGCCGAGGATCAGATGGGCCACGCGCAACCCCGCGGGCAGGCGGAGGAAGACGTCCGCCGCCACCAGCACGGTCACAATCGCGAGCGCCACGGCGACGCCCCGCGCCGCCCGCTGGGCCACCAGCGCCGCCCGGGCCCGCTGAGCCAGGGCGATCAGCGCCCGCCGGGCGCGGTCGATGGCCTGCTCGCCGGCCGGAGGCGCCGGCCCGCGCTCGTCGCGGCCGTCGGGTTGGTTCGCAGCGGTCTCGGGCATGGCGCGGCCGGTGGTTGCATCGACTCAGCCGACTCGTACCGGCGAATCCGGCGTCAGATGAGCCGGATGATCCTACGGCCGACCCACTCCCCCGTGAGCAGCGTCAGCAGCACGATCAGCGCCAGGGGCGAATCCCAGAGCGTCTCCTGCCGCTCGTGGACGATCCGCAGCTGCCTGTTCGGGAGCAGGGTCGAGACCTCGGCCAGCCGGTCCGGGGCCAGGACACGCCCGCCCGTGGCGTCGGTCAGCCGCGCCAGGAGGGCGTGGTCGGTCTCCGGCCGGCGCAGTTCGTCGTCGGCCAGGGCGGCCCGAGCCTCGATCCCCAGCCCCAGGGCCGCCAGCGCCGAGTCCACCGGCTCGAACGACCAGTCCCCGGCCGCGGGCGGGGTCCACGTCGCCGCGTAGCGCCTGGGCGAGCCGGGGTCGCGGCGGAGGGTCAGCTCCCGCGTGAAGGTCTCGGCCTCGATCTCCGACTCGCCGGGCCCGGGTCGGCGCTGGACCCGCACGACGAGCTCCGGCAGATCCAGCTCCACCAGCGCCTCGTCGAGGAGTTCAATCGTGACCCGCGCCGGCTCGCCGACCGTCGGGCGCCCGGGCGCCAGGGTGACGACCGCGGGCCGCGCCGACCGCGACAGGCTCTCCCGCGCCAGCAGCCGGACCATCTGGAGCCAGAACCGCTCGGGCAGCGCCTCGCCGCGGCCGAACCGCCAGCGCCAGATCTCGTCCGTCGCGACGTACAAGGACCGTCCGGCGCCGAACCGCATCGACATCACCAGGGGCCAGCCCGCGTCCCGCGCCGCCGGCGCGGGCGCCGGGCCCGCCAGCGCCGCCGCCGGGACGCCCACGGCGAGGACCTCCGTCGCCGGCTTGAGCTGCTCCGGAGTGATCCGCTGCGCCCAGCGCAGCTGCGACCACCCCGACGCCGGGTCCGACACCGCCTCGGGCCAGCCGTCGTTGGCCGTCGCGCCCAGACGCAGCACGCCCAGCCGCTCGGCGGCGTCTGTGGGCGCCATCACCACGGGCTCGCCGATGGTGTCGGTCTGCGGGCCGGCGCCGGTGAACGGCAGGAGGTCCGCCAGGGGCGTGCCGCGCCAGGCGTCGGGCGTCCACGCCGGACCCCCGATCCAGATCAGCCCGCCCCCGCGCACCTCGATGTGCTCACGCAGCGACCGGATCTGATCGGCCGTGAAAACCTCCGGCCGGACGTCGCCCAGGATCACCACGTCGTACTCGGCCCACTCCTCCGGTGAGACCGGCAGGGCGCCGAGCTCCACGTCGCCCTCCTGGAGGTACCGGCGGTTGGGCGCCAGGATCAGGTTGCTCGACGTGACGCTGGGCTCGCGCAGCAGCAGGTTCTTCAGGTACCGCTGCTCCCACCGCGCGACCCCGTCGATGTACAGCGACCGCAGCGGCCGATCCAGGAGCTCCACCTGCACCGTCGCGGTGTTGTTCCCCTCGATGAGGTCGGGCCCGTCGGTCTCGAGCCGGACGACCCACTCGGCGGCGCCCGCCGTCTCGGGCCTCGCCGTAAGGATCACCTCGTCGGTGTCCGAGCCCGGCTCGACGCGCGCCTCGTCGAGCGTCAGCCCAGTCGCCGAGTCGATCAGCCGAAGCGTCCCGCCCGCCGAGCGCGCCGCGGCGCCCAGCCGGTCGATCGCCACCCGCACCGGCGCCAGGTCGTTGACAAACGCCACGCCCGGGCCCGCCGCGTCGCGCACGGCGAGGTCGCCCACCGGCTCGGCGCTGCCCAGCGGGACCGCGATCACCGGCGCCCGGTCCGCCGCCAGCCGCCGGACCACGGCGCGGTCGGGCTCGGCCACGGTGCGCCCGTCGCTGAGGACCACCACCCCGGCCAGGGGCCTGGCCGCCGCCCGTTGCAGCGCTTGTGCCAGCGCCCGGTTGAGGTCCGTCCGCTGGCCCGTCGGCTCGTCCAGCGTCGGCGGGCTCTCGGCGGCGCCGACCCCGAGGTCGTACGCCCCCGCGTCGAACCCCAGCCACACCACCTCGCGCTGGCCCATCATCTCCGCCAGCGCCGGCCACGCCGACGCCAGCGCCTCGCGCAGCTGCGCCTCGCGCGGTCGTCGGCCCTCGGCGCCCGGCGCGTCGGCGATCGCCATCGACGCCGACCGGTCCACCAGGGCCAGCACCCAATCCCGCTCGACCGATTCGTCCCGCTCGACCAGCCTCGGCCCCGCGATCAGCACGGCCAGCGCCACCAGCAACAGCGCCCGCAGCGACCCCAGCGCCGCCCGCGCTGGGCCCGGCCCGTCCAGCCGGCGGTACGACCACAGCGCCGCCACGGCCGCGGCGGCCACGATCCCGGGCCACGCCCACGTCGGCGGGGGTCGCTCGAACCCCAACCTCGCCGCATCCGACGCCAGGTCCAGGTTCTCCAGCCCCAGGAGCCAGGTCAGCAGCCCGTTCACGCCGCCGCTCCCGCGCCAGCCGGCGCTACGCTCGCGTGGCTAAAGAGCCGCGCCATCACCGTCTCGGCGAGCGCCACGCCGGCCGCCGCCAGGAGCAGCCACCACGCCAGCGCCGACCCCTCCTCGTCCGCTGCGGCCCCCGCGACGCCCGCCCCGGCGGGCGCCAGCCACTCCACCGAGCCGGGCTCGACGCCCGCCCCCGCCAGCCACGACCGGACGGCGTCGGCCGGCTGAACCTCCGTCAGCCCCGCGCGCTCGTCGGGGTTCACGGCGATCAGCCCGCGCTCCAACCCGGCCGGGTCCACCGCCCGGTAGAGCCCGGCGCGCCGCACGGGCGCCGACGCCAAGTTGGTCGGCCCGACCCCGATCCTCGCGCCGGTGTCCAGCTCGACGAGTTCCGTCGACCTCGGCGGCGCCACCGGCCGGCTGCCCGCGATGAACGCCCCGCCGCCGACCGCCTCGCCCACGCCCTGCCGGACCAGCTCCTGCACCAGGGCCACGAACAACGGCCTCGCCGGGAGATTCGTCCAGGTCAGCGCCGGGGCGCTGGCGAGGTACGCCACCAGCCCCCGGGTCGGCGCGGGCGCTTCGCCCTCGGTCTGGCCCGCGCCCGCCTCCGGTCCCGGCGCCGACAGGATCAGCCACGGCGTGCCGTCGGTCAGTGAGAGCGCCGCCGTCGATGACGACGCCCCGTCGACCACCGGCAGGACGCGCTGCACCGACACCGAGCGCGCCAGCGCCGGCAGCTCCCCCGCGAGCAACTCGAACAGGCCGGCCCGATCCGACGCCCCGGCCACGCTCTGCGCCTGATCCGCCGAGGACGCCTCACGCGCCAGCCGCCAGCGCAGCCCCAGCGCCCGCGTCATCGCATCGGACCACAGGTGCACCGTCAGGCCCGGCGGCGGGGTCACCACGACGACGCCCCCGGCGCGGGCGAACGCGCCCACACGCCGCCAGCCCTCCTCGACGATCAGGTCCGGGCGGGGGACGAACAGCGCGTCGAGCCGCGCCAGCGTCGGCGCGTCCAGCGCCGCCGGGTCCACGTCGGTCACCTCGACCGGGACGGCCTCGGTCGGCGCTAGCGCCAGCCGCAGCCAGTCCGCCGGGGTCAGCTCGTCCGCCCCGGGCAGCGGGCCGAACCGCGGCCGATCCGCGACCCCCACCCGGATCGCCCGCCGGACGACCACCGGCCTCGCTCGCCGGTCGTCGCGGTCCAGCCCGTCGCGGTCGATCCACGCCACCAGGGCCGCGGCGCCGTCCGACTCCATCGAGGCGGTCTCCAGCGAGACGACCGTCTCGGCCTCGGCCTGACCCGGGCGCCAGCGCACGGCCGCGCTCGCCCCCTCGACGGTCGGCGCCAGCGACCGCGCCAAAGCCGCCCGCACGCTCGTCACCCCGCGCTGGGCCGTCGCCGACCCGGTCCGCCGCAGCCGCACGCGCACGTCCATCGACCCGCTCTCGTCGCGGGCCAGCGCCAGCCGGCGCAGGGGCTCGACGGCGACGATCTGCACGTTGGGCGCGGGGGCCTGCGCCGGCGCCGACGCCGCCAGCCGCGTCCTCGCCGACCCCTCCAGCGCCGCCGGCAGCGCCCGCGTTAGGTCCGCCGAGCCCGCGCGGAAGTCGCTCAGCGCGATCACCGTGCGCGTGCCTCGGGCGTCGGTCTGGTCCTCGATCGCCCGGCCCACGGCGGCCAGCGCCCCGTCCCAGTCCGCCCGCGCGTCCGTGGGCGCCAGCGATTCGATCACGGACGCCACCCCGGCCAGGTCCGCCGACGCCGGCGCGACGACGCCCCGCGCGGGCGACGACAGCGTCACCACCGCCGCCCGATCCCCGGCGCCGAGCGTGTCGAGCACAGCCCGCGCCGTGCGCTGATGCCGGGCCAGCGCCGTCTCGCCGTCCTCGCCGCGCAGCGCCGAAGCCATCGTGTCGTCGATCACCA
>RFGI01000065.1 GCA_003696725.1 Planctomycetota bacterium
AACCTCGTCCCGATCATGCTGCTCACGCACTTCCAGCGGGCCGGGCACACGCCCGTGGTCGTGATGGGCGGCGGGACGGGGCTCATCGGCGACCCCTCGGGCAAGGAGGCCGAGCGCCAGCTGCGCACGCCCGAGGAGATCGAGCGCAACGTCGCGGGCCAGCGGCCGATTTTCGAGCGCGCCCTCTCGTTCGAGGGCCACAACGGCGCGGTGATCGTGAACAACCTCGACTGGCTCGGCAAACTCGGCTACATCGAGGCCCTGCGCGACATCGGCAAGCACTTCTCCGTCAACATGATGATCCAGAAGGAGTCGGTGAAGGACCGCCTGCACCACCGCGAGCAGGGCATCTCCTACACCGAGTTCTCCTACATGATCCTCCAGGCGTATGACTTCCTGCGCCTCTACGAGGACCGCGGCGTCACCGTGCAGGTCGGCGGCTCCGACCAGTGGGGCAACATCGTCGCGGGATGCGACCTCATCCGCCGGACGCGCGCGCTGCGCGAATCGCCGACGGGCGCGGCGCCCGCGCCACCGGCCGAGTCCTTCGGCCTGACCGCGCCACTCGTCACCAAGGCCGACGGCGGGAAGTTCGGCAAGACCGAGGCCGGCGCCGTCTGGCTCAGCCCGGGGCGCACCAGCCCCTACGCCTTCTACCAGTTCTGGCTGAACACCGCCGACGACGACGTGGAGCGCTACCTCAAACTCTTCACCCTGATGCCGGTCCAGGAGATCGACGCCCTCGTCGCCCGCCACGCGCGTGACCCCGGCGCCCGCGAGGCCCAGCGCACGCTCGCCGAGCGCGTCACGCGGCTGATCCACGGCGTGGCGGGTCTGGAATCCGCCGAGACCGCCACCCGCGCCCTCTTTACGGGCGATGTCGCCGCGCTCGACGAGCGGGCGCTGCGCGAGGTCTTCGCCGAGGTCCCGACGACGGAGCACGACCGGGCGGCGCTCGCCGGCGGGGGCGTCCTCCTCGTGGATCTCTTGCCGGGGACTTCGCTCGCCAGGAGCAAGCGCGAGGCGCGCGAGTTCCTGACCAACGGCGCCGTCACGGTCAACGGCGAGAGAGTCGGCGCCGACGCTCGCCTGACTGATCGGGACCTCCTGCCCGGCGGCGTGATCCTCCTCCGAAGGGGGAAGAAGACCTGGCACGTGACGCGCTGGGCGTGAGCCGGCGACCCGGCGGCGAAGGTTGCGGCGTGGTCCTCGCCGGCGGATAGTGTGAAACTAGGCAAGCCGGGTCGCGCCGGCGTGTCCCGCGGAACGCCGTATCGGACACGCAGCCCTCGGGCCGGCAACCGGGCGGGCGCCGGCGCCAAGAATCGGACGGGGCCGGCGGCGGCGCAAACGTGCGCCGACCAGGCCCGGATCAACGGGAGGTGGCCATGTGGACCATGCTTGTGATTCTCGCGGGGCTGGTGATCGCGGGCGCGATCCTCACGACCCTGCCGCGCACGCCCAAGCCCCTGCGGGCGGGCGTGATCGCCGCGGCGCTGGCGGTGCTGTTCGTGGCGGTGTTCGTGTCCTCGTTCCGGTACGTGGGTGAGAACCAGGTCGGGATCGTGGTGAAGAACATCGGGCCGAGCCTGGCGCCGGGCAAGATCATCGCGACGGGCGGCGAGAAGGGCCCGCAGGCGCGGGTGCTCCCCCCGGGCTGGCACCCGTGGCTGTGGCCGGTGGTGTACGACGTCGACCTCGTCCCGGTGACGGAGATCCCGGAGGGGTCCATCGGCGTCATCACAGCGCGCGACGGCCGGCCGCTGCCCGAGGGCGAGGTCTACGCGCCGGAGTGGAGCGACGACGAGTTCGAGGACATGCTCGACGCGGAGCACTTCCTCGGCGACGGGGGCGGGTTCGGCGGGCCGCAGACGACCGTCCTCCGCCCGCGGAAGTACCGGCTCAACACGCGGCTCTTCGAAGTCGAGATCGTGCCGCTGACCAACATCCCCCAGGCGACCGTCGGCGTCGTCAAGTCGAACGTCGGACCAACTCGGGGTGACGCGGCGGGGCTCGTCGACCGCGGGGAGCGCGGCATCTGGCGCGTCGGGCTCGAACCCGCCGAGTACTACCTGAACCCCTCGGCGTACGAGGTCACCACGATCTCGACGGCCAAGCGCGTCGTCCGCTTCACCAAGGGCAACAGCACCGGCGAGGAGCGCGAGATCACCGTCCGCTCCAGCGACGGGTTCACGTTCCCAGTGGACGTGCGCGTGGAGTACGAGATCAAGCCCGCCGACGCCCCACGGGTGGTGGCTGAGTTGGGCGGGGACGGCGACCCGCTCGAGGCGGTGCTCAATTCCGTCGTCCGGGCCGCGTTCCGCAACAACGCCGAGACCGTCAAGGCGCTGGACTACGTCCGGCAGCGTTCGCAGCAAGAGACGCAGTCGCTGGCCATGATCGCCGCGGACATGGCCCAGATCGGGGTGACCGTCTCGGGCGTGCGCATCGGGGACGTGGGCGATGAGCAAACGCTCGGCGCGCTGCTCAAGACGCAGACGGACCGCGAGATCGCGCTGCAGCAACAGATCACGTTCCAGGAGCAGCAGCGCGCCGCCGAGCAGCAGAAGGCCCTGACGCGCACCCAGCAGGAGGCCGAGGAAGAACGGCGCCTGGCGACGGCGCAGTACGAGGTGCAGATCGCCGAGCAGCGCAAGGCCGAGCGCATCATCGCCGCCCAGGCCCAGGCCGAGGCCATCCGTATCGAAGCCGACGCCCAGGCCCGGGCCTACGAGGTCATCGCGGCGCAGATCGGGTCGGGCAACGCGGCCCTGATCGAGCTGCTCAAGATCGTCGGCGAACGCGGCATCAACATCACGCCGCGGGTCATGGTCACGGGCGCCAGCGGCGCCCCGGGCGCCGACGCCCAGACCACCGCCCTGATCGGCACCATGCTCGACTCGATGCTCAGCCGTCAAACACCCGACGCCCCCTGACCCTCTCGGGGCGGCGCGCACGATCCGTGCGGTCCGCACCCGGCCCGGTCACCGATCGTCGGGCGCGAGCATCAGCGGGCCGGCGATCAGGCTGTCCAGGTTCAGGTCCGGGCGCAGGCTCGAGAGCTCCTCGCGCGTGACGCGCTGGGCGATCACGGCGCCGGCCGCGTCGTAGATCGTGTACCGCGGGCCCTCGGGCGTCGCGACCACCACGAGCGTGTGGTCGAACCCTTCCAGCGCGCCGATCGAGCGCCGCGCGGGCTCGGGATGAACGCCGTCGGTGGGGGCCAGCGTGGTCACCGCGCTGGACTGACCGGGGTCGATCCGGCTCGCGGCCCAGAGGAAGCCGACGGCCAGCGCCAGGGCGAGGGAGGCCCGCGCCAGGGCCGGCCGCGCGTGGCGCCACGACGGCCTGGGCGCATCGACTGGGCGGGGCATCCTCATGGCTGATTCATCGGCACGATCGGGTCGACGATCCGCGCGATCGGGGCAAACAGCCGGCCCTCGCCCCGATACTACCCGTTCATCCGGCGAAACGGCCTCAGATTCACCGCCCTTCCCGGACGCGCCGAGCCGGATTCCCTAGAATCCGCCCGACCCGCCGGGGGGCGCCCACCGGCGGTCGGCCCGGCCCCATCGTCTAGTCAGGTCCAGGACGCCAGGTTTTCATCCTGGAAACCGGGGTTCGAATCCCCGTGGGGTCATTCTCGGCGGCGTCTCCGGAGACGGAGGGCGGTTTTTCCTTGGGCGGCCTCCTCAGGTGATCTAGGCTGTGTGATGCGGCGGTCCTGTCGCGGGCGGTCGCGGTCCCCCACCAGCGAGGCCCCGTCATGGAACGCAATCGTCATCATCCGCCGCTCGGCGCCTTTCTGATCGGGTCCGTCTGCCTCACAATCGCCGGGTGTCAGGGCGGGGGCGCGGCGCCCGCGTCGCTGCCTGCGCCGGGGACCTGGCTCGAGTTCGATCGAGCGCGCCAGCCGGACCAGCCGGGAGCCGCGGCGGAGTTCTTCCGCGCCCAACGGCTGTCGGCCGCGGTCCCGGATTACCCGATGGAGCGCATGCTCGAGGAGGCCCGCAGGCTCCGCGCCGTCAGCGCGCTCGAGGGCGCGGCGAGCCCGGGCGACATCCAATCCTGGCAAGAACTGGGCCCGGGCAACGTCGGCGGGCGCACGCGCGCGCTGCTGATCGACCCGGTCCAACCTCAGGTGATGTACTCAGCCGGCGTCAACGGCGGGATCTTCAAGTCGACCGACGCGGGCGCGTCGTGGGCGCCCCTGGACGACTTCCTCTCCAATCTCTCGGTCAGCGCGCTGACCATGGACCCGGCGGACCCGTCGGTGCTCTACGCGGGGACGGGCGAGGGCGTGTTCCCGGGGCAGGGCTCGCCGCGCGGCGTGGGGATCTTTAAGTCGACCGACGCCGGGGCGACGTGGACGCTGCTCCCCGCGACGGCGAACGCCGTGCCCGCGAACGCGTTCCATTACGTCAACAAGATCGTCGTGAGCGTGAACGATCCCAGTCGCGTCTACGCCGCGACTCGCACCGGCGTGTGGCGCAGCCTGGACGCCGGCGCGACCTGGAGCGTCGTGCTGGCCAACCCGCGCTACCTCAGCCCCGTCCGCGTGCCCGTGACCGGCGGGTGCGACGTCGGCTGCCTCGACCTGGTCGCGCGCACCGACACCGATCCGGACGTCCTTCTGGCGGCGTTCGGCAGTTTCGAGCGGGACGGGTTGTATCGATCCACCGACGGCGGGGACACGTGGGTCAGGTTCACCACCCCCATCAACCAGGGGCGGATGGCCCTCGCGATCGCGCCGAGCAACAACGATGTGATGTACATCTCGATGGCCGACAACGGGCTGGGCGCCGCGGTCGGCAAACTGGTGGACGTGTTCCGCTCGGCCGACGGGGGGCTCACCTGGACGCCGCGGACCGATCCCGCGCACCCGTTCAGCCCCTGGCTCCTGAGCAACCTCACGCTGGCGACGGGGTGCATCAACGCGCCCGTGTACTCGCAGGGCTGGCACGACAACGCGATCGCGGTGGACCCGGTCGACCCCGACCGCGTGTGGGTGGGCGGGATCGATCTGTTCCGCTCCGACGACGGCGGGCGCACGTTCGGCCTGGCCAGCTACTGGTTCGGCCAGCAGACCGTGCTGGTCCCTCAATCGAACTACGCCCACGCCGACCAGCACGCGATCGTCTTCCATCCCGGTTACGACGGGCTGACGAACCAGACCATGTACGTGGGCAACGACGGCGGCCTGTTCCGCACCGACAACGCCGGGGCCGCCACGAGCCAGGAGGATTGCCCGCTCCCCGCGATTCAGCCCCTGCCCGGCGTCGCGTGGACGGCGCTCAACAACGGGTACGGGGTCACGCAGTTCTATCACGGCGACAGCGCCAAGACATCAACCGTGTTCGCGGGCGGCGCGCAGGACAACGGCACCAGCCTGGTCACCGCGACGGGCGCGATCAACTCGTGGGCGCCCGTCTTCGGGGGCGACGGCGGGTACGTCGCCATCGATCCGAACAACGACCAGACCATGTACGTCGAGATCCAGTTCTTCCCGGAGATCCGCAAGTCCACCAACGGCGGCCTGACGTTCGCCCTCGCCGTCAACGGCATCACGGATACGGACGGCGTGTTCATCACGCCGTTCGCGATGGATCAGTCGAACCCGAACGTGCTCTGGACGGGCGGGACCCGGCCCTGGCGCACGGTCGACGGCGCCGCCAACTGGACCCTCGCCGGCCCCGCCATCGCCGGCGCGGGCCGTATCTCCGCGATCGCGATCTCGCCCACCGACAGCAACGTCGTGTACCTCGGGTTCAACAACGGGCGCGTGGCGCGCACCACGAACGCGCTGGCGCCGACGCCCTCTTGGACGGTCTCCTCGACGGGGCTGCGCCCGGGCGCGTGGGTGAGCAGCGTCGCCGTGGACCCGTTCAACCCCGCGATCGCCTACGCGACGTACTCGACGTTCGGCGGGCGGCACGTCTACAAAACGACCGACGGAGGGGCGACGTGGGCCCCCATCGACGGCGCGGGCGCCGGGGCGCTGCCCGACCTGCCCGTCCACTGGATCGAGGTTCGGCCGTGCAACGCGTCCCAGCTCTACCTGGGCACAGAGCTGGGCGTCTTCGCCAGCGATGACGGCGGCGCGTCCTGGGCGCCCGCGAACCCCAACGTGCCCACCACGGTGGTCGAGTCTCTGGATTTCCCGTCTGACTCGCAGCTCGTCGCGTTCACGCACGGGCGCGGCGCGTTCCTGGCCGCGCTGGGCGGCTGCGGCGTGTGCCCGTCCGACCTGAGCCACGATGGCCTGGTCGACGGCGGGGACATCTCGTTCATCCTCAACGCGTTCGGCTCGACAGGCGGCCCCGCGGATCTCAACGCCGACGGCGTCGTCAACGGCGGGGACATCTCGTTCGTGCTCAACAGCTTCGGGCCGTGCCCCTAGGAGCCCGCTGGGCCCCGGCGGTACACTCTCGCCACGCACGGGGCGGCGTCCGCGTCCGTGCTCACCACCGCCCGCGGGAGTCGACCGATGCGCGTCCTGTCCGTTTGCTGTGCGTTCTCATTGTCGTCGCTGGCGGCCGCCGCGGCGCCGGATCTGTTTCAACCGAGCGGCGTCTTTGCCCTGGAATACGCCGCCGACCCGAGGCTCAGCCCGGACGGCGCGCGCGTCGCGTACGTGCGCCGCTCGGGCGACGTCATGCGCGACCGCTTCGCCTCGTCGATCTGGATGGTGAGCGTCGACGGCGCCGACCACCGAGCCCTCGTGCAGGGCGACGGCTCGTTCGGCTCGCCGCGCTGGTCGCCGACGGGCGACCGTCTGCTCTATACCGCCACCGAGAACGGCGCCCCGGCGCTCCGCGTCCTCTACATGGACACGCGCGAGACGACGACACTCGCCCGCCTGCCCCGCGGCGCCGGGTCGCCCGCGTGGTCTCCAGACGGGACGCGGGTGGCGTTCCTCATGTTCGTCCCAGACGAGGGCCCGAAGCCCGCGCCCATGCCGGCCAAGCCCGACGGCGCCGAGTGGGCCCCGCCCGCCCGCGTCATCGACCGCGTTGTCTACCGCGCCGACGGCCAGGGCCTCCTCGAGCAGGGCGCCACGCAGGTCTTCATCCTCCCCGCCGACGGCGGCACACCGCGGCAGCTGACCACCGGCCCGCAGAACAAGTCCGGCCCCCTGGCCTGGACGCCCGACGGCGCATCGATCGTCTTTAGCGCCAACCTCGACGAGGACTGGGAGCGTGACCGGGTCGACTCCGATCTGCACGTGCTCGACGTCGAGACCGGCGCCGTCACGCAACTCACCACCCGCGACGGTCCCGACGCCGAGCCCGCGGTCTCCCCCGACGGTTCGATGATCGCCTACACCGGGTTCGACGACCGCGAGCAGGGCTACCAGGTCACGGCGCTGTCCGTCCTGGATCGGCGGACCGGGCGCTCGCGCGTCCTGACGGCGCAGCTGGACCGCTCGGTGTCGGGTCCGCGCTGGGCGACGGACGGCTCGGCGGTCTACGTCCAGTTCGACGACCGCGGCGTGACCAAGGTCGCGCGCGTGGGGTTGGACGGCTCGGTCGAGACGGTCGCGGAGGGCTTGGGCGGCTCGACGCTCGGCCGGCCCTACGGCGCCGCGTCGTTCACCGTCGGGCCGGGCGGCGCGATCGCGACCGTCGTCACCACGCCGCGCAGACCCGCGGACGTGGCCGTCACGGACGGGTCGGGGCTCCGACTGCTGACGAGGCTCAACGAGGACGCGCTGGGCCACCTCGACCTCGCCGGCGCGGAGGAGCTGTGGGTCGAGTCGAGCGCCGACGGTCGGCCCGTGCAGGCGTGGCTCATGCGCCCGCCCCACGCCGAGCCCGGCGAGCGGCTGCCCCTGATCCTGGAGATCCACGGCGGGCCCTTCGCCAACTACGGCCCGCGGTTCAGCGCTGAGATGCAGCTCTACGCCGCCGCGGGCTATGCCGTCCTGTACGTCAACCCGCGCGGGTCGACCTCCTATGGGGAGGAGTTCGGCAACCTCATCCACCATGCCTACCCGGGGCAGGACTACGACGACCTCATGAGCGCCGTGGACCTCGCGATCGAGATGGGCGTCGCCGACCCCGATCGGCTGTTCGTCACCGGGGGCTCGGGCGGGGGCGTCCTGACGGCGTGGATCGTCGGCAAGACGGACCGCTTCAACGCCGCCGTCGTCGCCAAGCCCGTGATCAACTGGGCGAGCTTTGTGCTGACGGCGGACTTCTACCCGTTCTTCACGCGGTACTGGTTCCCCGGCCCGCCGTGGGAAGAGCCCGAGCATTACTGGCGCCGGTCGCCGCTCTCGCTGGTGGGGAATGTCACAACGCCGACGATGCTGCTTTCGGGTGAGGCCGACCGCCGCACGCCGATCTCCGAAGCCGAGCAGTTCTACCAGGCGCTCCAGCTGCGCGGCGTCGAGACGCGGATGGTCCGGATCCCCGGCGCGTACCACGGCATTGCCGCCCGCCCGACGGGGTTGATCGCCAAGACGGGCAACATCCTCGCCTGGTTCGCGGCGCACGGCGGGCCGAGCCCCGCGGACTGACCGCCCGCCCACGCCGACAAGTCAGCCGACCGCGCGGACCGACGCCGGCGATCAGGTGTAGAGCCCACGCTCGCGGATGTACTCAAGCACCGGCGTCGCGAGCATTGAGCCCAGCGCCGCGTCGTCGCCCCGGGCCAGGGCCTCCCGCACCGCGGAGGAGCTCGCGTCGACGATCGGCGTCGGCACGACGCGCCCGCGCCAGCGCTCGGCCTCCTCCGCGGGCCAGCGCGACGCCAGATCCCGCGCCAGATCCCCCGCGTCGGGCCCCCCACCGCGGACCATAACCACGGGTTCGGCGAGGCGCAGGATCTCGTCCGCGTCGCGCCAGTTGTGGAACTGCCGGGCCTGATCGGCGCCGATGAGCAGCCGCAGCCGGGCGCCCGCCGGCAGCCGGTCGCGCACGAGGCGCAGCGTGTCGATGGTGTACGAGACGCCCCCGCGGGCGAGTTCCGCGTCGCAGACGCTCGCCCGGTCCCGCCCGGCCAGCGCCCGGCGGAGCATCCGCATCCGGTCCGCGCCGGATGCGACCGGCGCCGCGTCGCGCAGCGGGGGCGCCGACGCCGGCACGTACACGATCCAGTCGGCGCCGACGGCGTCGCGCGCTGCCAGCGCCGGCTCGACGTGCCCGCGGTGCGGCGGGTCGAACGCGCCGCCGTACACCAGCACCAGCCGCGCATCGCCCGGCACGGGCGGGTCGATCGACCAGTCGGCGGGGTCACCGGGCGGCATCGACGCCGATCGTAGCCCCGGCGTGGTCGACGAGCGCCGTCAGCCGCCCAGACGCCGCGCGCAGCGCCCGCGACGAGCGCCGGCCCAGCCGGGCCACGGCCGGGATCAGCGCCGGGCGCCGAACGCAATCGCGGATGACACGGCCCACGCGTGCGCAGCCGCGATCGTCCACCCAGTGCGCCGCCTGTGCCGGCAGGGCCTCGTCGGGCCCGTCGCTCACGCCCCGCACCACCGCCCATGCGATCGGCGCCGACGCGCACACCCGCGCAAAGGCGTGCGACTCGCAATCGACCAGGCTCGCGCCGGTCCGCTCGGCGATGGCGCGTTTGGCGCTGGGCGTCAGGGCGGGCTCGTCCACGCCCGCCACGACCGCCCCGGGACCCGGCGCGACGAGCGTCGGCGACCAGCGCTCGCCCGTCCGGGCGTCGATCACGCCCGAGATCGCCGGCGCCTCGCCCATCTGGCGCAGCCCCCCCGACACGCCGAACAAGACGACCAGCGCGGTCTCCGCTGGGTTCAGCGATCGGACCGCCCGAGCGATCGCGGCCTCGCCCGGCCCCGTGCAGCGGACCTCCGCGCGCGACCCGACGGCCCTCGCCGCGGCGCGGCGCTCGACCATCAGCGGGCACAGCACAACCACGCGTCCGGGCATCGCCGGAGTATGGCGGGCGGTCGGCCCCGGCGCCGGTCAGTTCTGCTTCGGCTGCTTCTTCTGATCCGCGACGGCCGGGGCTTCGTGCTCCTCGAAGGTGGAGCGGTCGCCCTCACCGACGCGCACCGACCGGCCCCGGCGGTCCGTCGGCCAGAACGAGTACCCGACGATCTGCCGATGGATGTAATCGGGCGCCCGGACCAGCAGCGACCCGTTGAAGAACGTGATCGAGGCGCCGTCGCCCCCGGCGTCGAGCCACTGCTCCGGCTCGATGTTGGCGATCAGGATGTCGATGATCCGCTGGGCCGTCTCGTCCTCGGTGAGCCGATTGCGGTCCTCGACCTGGAAGTCGGACTGGCTCCCGCCGCCCTGGCCCTGGGTGATCTCACCGAGGCCCAGGTCCGGCACCTCGTTGAAGTCCGTCACCCGGAAGAGGAGGTCCATGATGTCGTAGATCTTGAGGACGGCGTACTGGTTGAGCCGGCTCTTGGGCCCGACCTGCACCTCGCCGTCGGGGGCGAACTGCCAGGTGGCGCCGTCGAAGCCCTCGTACGCCTGCTTCAGGACGCGCTGGAGCACGGCCAGCGCCGGCATGTCCGTCACCGAGAGCGAGACCAGCGCCTCCGGGTCCAGGCCGTCGGCGTTGCGGTCGTCGATCCAAGCGACGTCGAACCGGGCGCCGGTGAAGTCCGCCAGGAACTTCATCACGTCCTGGGCACGGGCGTCGGTGAACGAGACCGTCATCGGACGCAGGAGGCGTTCGGCGGCGTCGCGGCGCGGGTCCACCGGGCGCTGGGCGCGCGATTGCGCCAGGGCCGGGGCCGCCGCAGCGGAGAGCCCCACCCCGACCAGAACGGAGGCGATGACGATCGAGCGGATTCGGCGGCGTGTGGTCATGGCGGGTCCTTTCCAATCAGTGGGGCGCTGGGCCACGGCTCATCCTATGGATCGGACACCCGCCGGGGTCGGCCCGAGCGCCGATCGAGCAACTTTACGGCTCGGGCGGGCGGTCGGTTTCCGGTCGGTCCGCCGTCAGGGCGTCGACGGCGTCGAGGGTCTCGGTCACCAGGAGGAGCGCCAGGGCCGTCGCCTGCACGGGCTGGCGCTGGTCCCACACGGCCGCCCGCACGCCCCAGCGGGCCCGGTCGCGGTCGGGGAACATGGCGCAGACGGCGTCGTCGGCGGCCAGTTGCCGGGCGAAGCGCACGCCGTCAAGCAGCCTCGCAAGGTGGGCGGGGCGCTCCTCGGGCGAGGTCAGGCGATCGTCGGCGATCATGCGCGCCAGGGCGATCATCGGCCGGAGGGTGTGCCAGGTCGGGAGCGCCGCGTCGCCGGCGCCGAACACGACCCCGCCGACCAGGTCCTCATCGCCGGTCGGGGCCGCGTCGGCGAGGGTGATCTGCCGAGACTCGACCTGCTCGCGGAACCTGCGCAGCGCCACCGCCGAGGGCACACGATCCGCGCCCTGGGCGAGCGCCAGCTCCGCGAACATGAGCCACGGCGACAGCGCGGGCAGCGACGCCGGGGGCGTCCGAGCGAAGAGATCGCGCACCTCGGCGCGGGCCGCATCCGCGAGTTCGTCCAGCCCGCGCAGCCGGGCGTTCTGCGCGTTGGCCAGGGCGCGGATCGCGCGCACCGGCGCGGGCGGGGGCTCGGCGTCGGGCTGAACCATCGGCGCGGGCGCGACGGGCGCATCGCCGGCGGGCGGGCGGGCGCCCTCGCCCATCGTCAGGGTGACCTCCGCGAGTGTGCGCAGGGACGCGACCGCGGCGTCGCGTGTTGGGTCGGCTTCGCCCTCGCCCACGATCGCCAGGTCGCGCAGGATCCTGCGCGTCAGCCCCATGACCGGTTCGCGCAGTTCCGGCGAGCCGTGCCCGCTGGCGAGCCACCGCGCCAGGGCGTAGGCCGTCAGGGCCTGGTCCAGGGGTTCCGCCGCGCCGGCCGGCTCGTACTCGTCGCGCCACGGGAGGTACGTCCCCTGCACGCCGAAGGGCTCCTCGCCGGGCCAGCGGCGGCGGATGAGGTTGATCGTGAGCCGATCGCCGAAGCGCCGCAGCGACGCGGGCGTGATCTCGCGCGTCGAGACGACCCGCCCGCTGCGCGTCAGGAAGACGGGCTCGGCGCCGGCGGTCGGCTGGGTCAGGTGCTGCACGTCGAATCGGTACAGCACCAAGCCCGTCTCCTCGCGGAGGGTCGCCAGGGGGGTCGGCGCCAGCCCCAGCGCGCCCAGCGCCGCGGTGATCCCGTCGCCCGGCGTCATGTTCGAGGCGGCCATCACGCCCGGGAAGACCGCCTCGGCGCGCTCGCCCGCGCGGGCCGCGACGCCCTGCCTGGCCGGCGCGACGGTGAGCGCCGCCTCGGTCAAGGTCTCGGCGACGATCGGCGTCCACGGGCCGGCGATCTGGAGGTCGATCTCCACGCTCGGCGCCAGGGCGCGCAGGCGCTCGCGCCGAAGCGCGTCGCGCTCCACCGGCATGGCCTGAGACGCCTGAGCCAGGGCGGCCCTGGACGCGCGCCAAACCGCGTCGCCCGCGTCGCTGACCACGGTGGCGCGCCCGACGACGTCGCCCTCCAGCCGGAGCGTCACGCACGCCCCAGTCGCCCCGGCGGGGTCCGGCGAGACGGGCTCGTCTGGGACGGCCCATTCGCGGACCCAGGACTCGACCTCGTGGAACGCCGCCATCGCTTCCCGCGGCGTCGGCGAGCCCGCCTGCCCCAACGCCGGCGCAACGACGACCAGCGCCAGCGTCGCCGCGACGCGGCGCGCGTTGCGGCCAAGCAACACCACGCCGGTGGGCCGGCGCGCGTTCCCGGACGGCGCAACGCCGCTGGCGCGGCGCCGGGGCCGATCCGCGCCCGGGGCCGGGCGCTGGCGCCGGGGTTGAACCCTCTCCGGGCGACAACCCAAGACGCCGGAGAGAGAACCCATGGCGACCGTCCGGGAACTGCAGCCGCTGATCATCACGAGCAACCGCCTCCGCATCCTCGTGCTCACCGCGCTGACCTTCGCGGTGCTCTGCTGAGGGTGACGCCAGAGCCTAGCCCGGCCCGTTCACCGCGGGCCGACCGCGCACGATGAAACGCCCGAGTCGTCGGCGTGACGGCCCGGGCGTCTGTCGCGCGCCGGCGGTGTCCGCCGCGGCAGGCCGGCGTCACTCCTGGCCGGGCAGCTGGATCTTGTCGGTGCCCAGGGCGCCGTGGGCGTCCATCCCGCCGCGGGCCGGCGAGGGCGTGTCCATCCGCTCGCGGCGCTCGGCGGGGGCGTCGTCGGAGGTCCCCCACTGGGCCCGCTTGAGGCTCAGCCCGATCTTGCGGTCCGCCGAGTCGACGCGCAGGATCTTGACGTCGAGCTCCTGCCCGGCCTTGACCACGTCCTGCGGGTTCTCGACCTTGTGGTCGGCGAGCTCCGAGACGTGCAGCAGGCCCTCGAGGTCCTCCTCGAGCTCGACGAACACGCCGAAGTTCGTGATCTTGGTGACCTTCCCGCGGACCACCATGCCCGGCTGGTAGGCGCTGGGGATGGCGTTGAGCCACGGGTCCTCGTGCAGCTGCTTGACGCCGAGGCTGATGCGCTGCTTCTCGCGGTCGACGTCGAGGACCACGCACTTGATGCGCTCGCCCTTGGTCAGGACCTCGCTGGGGTGGGCGACCTTCTTGGTCCAGGAGAGGTCCGAGACGTGCAGCAGGCCGTCGATCCCGGGTTCGATCTCGACGAACGCGCCGTAGTTGGTGAGGTTGCGGACCTCGCCCTCGATGACCGTCCCGGGGGGGTACTTCTCGCTGACGAGCTCCCACGGGTTGACCTCGGTCTGCTTGATGCCGAGGCTGATCTCCTGCTTGTTCTTGTCGATCTCGAGGACGACGACGTCGACCTCGTCCCCGGCGTTGAGCAGCTCCGACGGGTGGTTCAGCCGCCGCGTCCAGGACATCTCCGAGATGTGGACCAGCCCCTCGATGCCCTCCTCGAGCTGCACGAACGCGCCGTAGGAAACCAGGTTGACGACCTTCCCGCGGACGCGGGCGCCGACGGGGAACTTCTCCTCGATCGCCTCCCACGGGCTGGGCTCCTTCTGCTTCAGGCCCAGGGCGATCTTCTCCTTCTCGAGGTCGATGTTCAGGACCTTGACCTCGATGTCCTGGCCGTAGCGCACCATCTCCGACGGGTGGTTGACGCGGGTCCAGGACATGTCGGTGATGTGCAGCAGCCCGTCGATCCCGCCCAGGTCGACGAACGCGCCGAAGTCCGCGATGTTCTTGACCACGCCCTTGACGATGTCGCCCTCCTTGATCGTGGAGAGCAGCCGGGCCTTGGCCTCCTCGCGCTCGGCCTCGATGAGCTTGCGGCGGGAGACGACGATGTTCCGCCGATCCTCGTCGATCTTGAGGATCTCCGCCCGCACCCGCCGGCCGATGAACTCGCCGATGTCGTGCGGCCGGCGGATGTCCACCTGCGACGCGGGCAGGAACGCCGGCACGCCGATGTCCACCAGCAGCCCGCCCTTGATCTTCCGCGTGGCGACGCCCTCGACCACGTCCCCTTCCTTGCGCGTCTCGAGGATCTTCTGCCAGGCGATCTGCCGGTCGGCCTTGCGCTTGGACAGGCTCACCGAGCCGTCCTCGCCGACCTTCTCCAGCAGGACCGTCACCTTGTCGCCGATCGAGACGTTCGAGAGGTCGCCGAACTCCTCCTTGGGGATCAGGCCCTCGGACTTGAGTCCCGCCTCGACCACGACGTCGTCGCCGGCGAACCCGACGACCTCGCCCTCGATCAGGGACCCCGGCTTGAAGTCCCCGATGGCGCCCGCCAGCAGGGACTCCATATCACCCTCGGCCACCTTCTCCCCGAAGGCGTCGCGCAAGAGCGCGTCCGCCTCGGCGTCGGTGGCGCCGAGCGAACCGATCAGCGTCTCATCGATCATGTGTCGTTCGTTCCTTCCGGGCCCTGCGCCGGGCGGTCTTCGCCGGCGCCGGTCGCCCTGACGACGGCCCGCTGCGCCCGTGGCGCCGCGTGAGCCGCCGGCCCCGTTCGGGGCGGCTTGTGGTGTCGCGCGGCCCGCCGACCGGGCGACGCCGCCCGGCCCGTTCGCGATCGGAACCGCCGCTCTCTGGCTCCCCGCGGGCCCTCTCTCCAGAACCCGCAGCGAGCCGGCAAGTGTACCCGGAGGCCGGCCCGCGACAACCCCGCCGATCAGGACATCTCCAGCAGGATCCGCCGGTGGGCGCTCGAGAGCGCCAGCCGTCCGATCTGCCCGCGTGTCTTGAACACCCCCCGCGACTCCGCCGGCGCTAACTCGCCCCGCCACACGCGGAACCGCACACGCCTGTGGCTCAAGACGTGCTCGAACGCGCCGGCGCGCACGACCGGGCCGCCCGCCCAGTCGCGCACCGACCGCGCCGCGGGCGCCCGGCCGGGGCGCTCGAGCGTCGGCGGCTGCCACAAGCCCGCCCACAGCCCGCCGTCGCCCCGCCGCTCGACCAGCAACCGGCCGCGGGCGTCTCGTACCAGCAGCGCGTCGACGTGCAGCACCGGCTTGCCGCGCCGTACGACGCCGGTCCGCGGCGCGGCGCCGCGCTGCGAGCCGAACGCCTCGCGCCCCGCGCACACCCCCGCCAGCGGGCACACGCCGCACCTCGGCGCCCGCGGTGTGCAGACCGTCGCGCCGAGCTCCATCAACCCCTCGTTGAACGACGCCGCGCCCGCGCCCGGTGTCCGCGCCGCGATCCTGACGAGCGTCTCGGCCCGGTCCCACGCCGCGGTTCGGTCATCGCCGGCGCCGTCGAGCCGGGCCAGCACGCGGGCCACATTCCCGTCGACGATCGGCTCGGCGCGCCCGAACACCAGGCTCGCGACGGCCCCCGCCGTGTACCGCCCTACGCCCGGCAGGGACCGCAGCGCCTCGGGGTCGGACGGGACCTCGCCCCCGAAATCTCGCACGACCTTCTTCGCCGCGTTGTGCAGATGTCGCGCCCGGCGGTAGTAGCCCAGCCCCGACCACGCGGCCAGCACGGACGACTCGCGGGCCCGCGCCAGCCTCTCGACCGTCGGGAACCGGCGGATGAACCGCTCGTAGATCGGCGTGACACGCGACACCTGCGTCTGCTGGAGCATGAACTCGCTGACCAGCGCGCGGTATGCGTCGCGCCGGCCGCCCGCGCCGACCTCGCGCCACGGCAGGTCGCGCGCGTGGGCGCGAAACCACCGCGACAGGCGCCCCGCGATCGCGCGGTCGCGTCCGGGGCCCGCCCGCCGGGTCACGGCCCGGCCGCCGGCAAAAGCCAGCGCCCCAGCGTCAGGGCAAGGACCGTCACCAGCGCGATCCCGATCAGGTTCAGCACGACCCCGGCGCGCACCATCTGACCGATCCGCACCCGCCCCGAGCCGAAGACAATCGCGTTGGGCGGCGTCGCCACCGGCATCATGAAGGCGCACGAGGCGGCGATCGCCGCGGGCACAACCAGTGTCGCCGCGTCGGCGCCCACGCCCAGCGCCACCCCGCCCAGGATGGGGAGGAAGGTCGCCGCCGTCGCCGTGTTGCTGGTCAGCTCGGTGAGGAAGATGACCAGCGCGACCACCGCCGCGACCAGCGCCCACACCGGCAGCGCCCCCAGCCCCGCGACCCGCCCGCCGATCCACACATCGAGCCCCGTCGCCGACACCGCCCCGGCGAGGCTCAGCCCCCCGCCGAAGAGCAGCAAGACCCCCCACGGCAGGCGCTCGGCCGTGCGCCAGTCGAGGACGAACACGCCCCGCCGAGCGTCCACGGGGATCGCGAACAGGAGCCCCGCCGCCAGCATCGCCACCCCCGGGTCTGTCAGCCGCTGGAGGAACCACAACCGCTCGCGCACGGGCCCGATCGAGAGCGCCGGCTCGCGGAACACCCACAGCCCCGCCGTGAGCATGAACACCACGAACACCGACCACTCGCCGCGCGACATCGGCCCCAGGGCCCGCAGCTCGCCGCGGATCAGGTCCCGCCCGCCGGGCACGCGGTCGATCCCCGGCGGGTGCAGGACATAGGTCAACAGCGCCCACGTGACGACCAGGAACACCGCGGCGAAGGGGACGCCCAGGGCCATCCACCGCCCGAACCCGATGCGCACCCCGAACTCGTCGCTGAGGTACGCCACGAGGATGGTGTTCGGGGGCGTGCCGATGATCGTCGCGACGCCCCCGATGCTGGCGCCGTACGCCAGCCCCAACAGCAGCGACACGGCGAAGCGGTCGACCTCGTCTTTTCGGCGCGGCGCCCGCGTCGCGGGCTCACGCTCGGCGAGGCGCGCGTCGACCAGCGCGATCACGCTCACCGCGATGGGCAGCATCATGACGGCGGTCGCCGAGTTGCTGATCCACATGCTCAGGAGCGCCGAGGCGCCCATGAACGACCCCACCAGCGCCCGCGGCCGGGTCCCGGCCAGGAGCATCACCCGCAGCGCGATCCGCCGGTGCAGCCCCCACTTCTCCATCGCCAGCGCCAGCAGGAACCCGCCCATGAAGAGGAAGATCAGCTCGTGCGCGAACGGGGCGGCCGCCTCTCGGATCGACCGGACGCCGAAGAGCGGGAACAGGGCGATCGGCGCCAGCGACGTCGCGGGCAGGGGCAGGCCCTCGGTCATCCACAGGATCGCCATGAAGACGCCGACGCCGGCGGTGGCCCGCGCCGGGTGGTCCAGGCCCGACGCGCCCAGCGCCGCGAAGACCGCGAGGCCCGCGACCGGCGCGCCCAGCCGCCCGGCCCACGCGGCGACGCCCGTCGCGCCGGCCTGGCTCATCGGGTCGTCGGGCATCGGCGCGTTATACCCCGGGCCCTCAGCCCGCCGACGCCGGCGCCAGGGGCTGGTCGGCGACGGCGCGGTAGACCCTCGGCACGCGCGGGCCGAGGCGCGACAGCAGCTCGTGCACGCTGGAGCGCGCCGCCCGGGCCAGCGCCGGCAAGTGATTCGGCGCCGACGGGTCGCGGCCGATCAGCTCCACCTCCGTCCCGATCGTGACGGCGCCGGCGGGCAGGTCCGTCACATCGATCGTGACCTGATCCATGCTCACGCGGCCGGCGACGGGGCAGTACGCCGTCGCCCCCGACGAAAGCGCCACCCCCACGGCCCCGCGGTTGGACAGGCCCAGCGGGTAGCCGTCGGCGAACCCCACCGGGACCAGCGCCAGCCGCGTGGGCCGGTCCGCGCGCCACGTCCGGCCGTAGCCCACCGGATCCCCCTCGGCCGCGTCGATGAGGTGCACGATCCGGCTCGTCCAGCGCACCACGGGCTCGAGCTCCCGGCACGGGTCGATCAGCGCGCACGATTCCGGATCGCTGAACCGGTCTGCGACGCAGCCGTACAGCGCCAGACCCACGCGCACCATGTCGAAGTGGCACTCGGGTGTGCGGAACACGCCGCAGGAGTTGGCCGCGTGCACCGCGCACCCGTCGCCGGCGATCGGTCGGGCCCGCTCCAGGAAAGACGCGAAGCGCTCCAGCTGCGTGCGGGTGAACTCGGGATCGCAGTCGGCGCTGGCGAAGTGCGTGCACAGCCCCGCGACGCGTAGCCGGGCGTGCCGGCCGGCGGCCTCGACCAGCCGCAGCGCCTCGCTCGCCGGCGCCCCGGCGCGGCGAAGGCCCGTGTCCACCTCGATGTGCAAAGGCAGCGTGATGCCCAGCTCGTCCGCCAGCCGGCTCAGGCTCGAGAGCTGCGCGGCGTTGTGCACCGTGAAGTGCAGCCGGCCCGTCGACGCCGGCCGGTACAGCGGGTCCTCGCGCCGGACCCCCGGCGTGGGCATCATGAGCAGGATCGGGGCGCCGACGGCGGCCTCGACCAGGGCCCGCGCCTGCTCGGGCGTGTAGACCGCGAGCATCTCCACGCCCGCGAGCTCGAGCCGCTTGGCCACGCGCCGGGCGCCCAGGCCGTACGCGTCGGCCTTGAGCACCGCGCACACGGCGGCGGGGCGGCCGGGCGCGCCCGCCGACAGCGCCCGCCTGATCCGGTCCACGTTCCGCTCGACGGCGGCCAGATCGACCTCGATGCGGCTGGTGCTCATGTCGGGCGGACTCCGTTCCGGGCCCGAGGCTCGCGGCCCGGGCCGACGCCACCGACCCGGCAGGCTACCCGTGTCGGGCCGAGGCCGCGCCCGACAGGCCCGCCCGGGCGGCTCACTTGTATCGACGGCCGGCCCGCGCTACGATCAATGCGGCCGCATGTGTCGCCGGATTCCGGGGCGCCAGGGGCGAGCGGCCGGCCTCGAGCGCCCGACCACGCCGGTACCGACCGCCCTCGGGCGCGACGGGTCCGGATGGTGCGCGTCGCGGGCGGCTCTCGCCACGCCCCCGACGCCTGTCATCCGCCCGGGCTCGCGCCCGCGGCCGGCTCGGCCGCTGCGTCCCATGCGCGAGCCGACTATGCCAGACGACACCGCCGCCGCTCAGACCCCGGTCCAGGTCCAGCCCCAGGACGCCGGCGATCCCGACCAGCCCGCCACCAAGAAGAAGCGACGCCGGCGGCGCAAGCGCGGCGGAGGCCAGGGCGACCCGGCGGGCAGAGCCCCGGGCGCCGATCGCCCGTCGCCGCGCCGGCCCAAGCGCGCCGTCGACCCCGCCGAGGCCAAGCACCTCTTCGCGGACTCCTCGTTCGCGGAGCTCGGCCTGCGCAACAGCGTCCTCAAAGGTGTCGCCGACGCCGGCTTCGTCGCCCCGACGCACATCCAGTCGGAGCTGATCCCGGTCATCCTCGAGGGCCGCGATGCCCTGGGCCAGGCCCGCACGGGCAGCGGCAAGACGGCGGCGTTCGGCCTGCCGCTCTTCCACCTCGCGACGCGCGGGCTGGCGTTTCAGTCGATCGTCCTGGTCCCCACGCGCGAGCTCGCCATCCAGATCGCGGGGGAGCTGGCCGCCTTCGGCAAGCACACACCCATCCGCGTCGCGGCGGTCTACGGCGGGGACGCCATCGCCAAGCAGCAGGCCGTCCTTGCCGAGGGGCCCGAGATCATCGTCGCCACCCCCGGCCGGCTCATGGACTTCCTGGAGCGCGGCGACCTGCACCTCTCCAATGTCCGCTTCGTCGTGCTCGACGAGGTCGACCGCATGCTCGACATCGGGTTCCGCGACGACATCCGCAAGATCCTCAGCCGCGTCAAGACCGAGCACCAGACCGTCTTCGTCTCGGCGACCATCAGCGACGAGATCGAGAAGCTCGCGGCCAGCTTCCTGAGCGACCCCGCCCGCATCACCTCCACCAGCGGCGCCCTGACCGTCGAGCTCGTGGAGCAGCACTATCTCACCGTCGAGCGCTGGGCCAAGAAGAAACTCCTCCTGCACCTGCTGACCCACGAGGACCCGGAGCTCACCCTGGTCTTCTGCTCGACCAAGCGCATGGTCGACGACCTGACGCAGTTCCTGACCAAGAACAACATCGACGCCCGCGCCATCCACGGCGACATGCCCCAGCGCAAGCGCAACAGCGTCATGAAGCATTTCCGCTCCGGATCGCTCGGCGTGGTCGTCGCCTCGGACGTCGCCGCCCGCGGGCTGGACGTCGAGGGCATCAGCCACGTCGTCAACTACGACATCCCCGAGGACCCGGAGATCTATGTCCACCGCATCGGCCGCACCGCCCGCGCCGGGCAGCGGGGCGTGGCGTGGACCTTCGTCTCCGCCGACGAGGGCGACCGCCTGACCGCGATCGAGAAGCTCGCCAACGTCGAGATCCCCCACCTCGAGTACCCGGACTTCGACCCCGGCCCGCCCCCGGCGAACATCCGCGCCCGCCAGGCCGAGCGCGCCGAGCGCGACGCCGCCCCCCCGCCCAAGCCCGGGGGCAAGGGC
>RFGI01000066.1 GCA_003696725.1 Planctomycetota bacterium
GCGCCCGGACCGACCGCGCCAACGCCCACCCGGCCCACGCGCACACGACCACGACCAGCGTCGCCGGGACTACGGGCTCGAACGCGACGCTCGTCATCGCCCGCCCGCCCGCCGGCCCGACCAGCCCAGGTCGGCCGCGCCCATCGCCAGCGCCGCGACCAGAAGCCACGGCCAGATCGGGGTCGCGCGCTCGGCGTCCATCTTGATTCCGGCGTCGCGCCGACCATCCACAGCGGCGATCGTGGGCTCGAACGGCGACAGGTCGGACTCGCGCCCATCGATCACGCGCTGAACCGTTCTCGCCGGCCGGCCGTGTGGCCCCGTCCACGCGGCGGGCGCCAGCGGGCCCTCGTCGGCGCCCTCGTCGGGCCGGCGCGTCCACCCGGCGTGGGGCGCGGGCTCGCGCTGGCCCGGATGAACGACGACGCGCTCGGCGCCGGGCGACACCAGGCCGATCACGCGATCGAGCGACATCGGCCACAGCGGCGATCGCGCCAGCCCCTCCACGGACGCCAGGACGACGGCCACGCGCGACTCGGCCCGCGCCGCCACCACGGGCGAGCCGTCGTCGAGCGTCATCGCGACTACGCCGCGGTGCGCCCGCGCCCGGGCCCGCGCCCCGACCCGCACGCGCGACGCGGCCGACGCCAGGGCTCCCACGACGGCCGGGTCATCGCTCAACCCGAGAAACGCCCGCGCGCTATCGGCGTCGATCGCCGCTGGCGCCGCGAGCGCGTCCCACTCGACGCCCGGCGCCACGGGCGACCACGCCGCGCCGGCCACCGCGTCCAGCGCCGCCGCCGCCCGGGCCGAGTCGATCACCCATACCACGCCCGCTCCGTTGGCGAGCGCCGACTCCACGGCGCCGGCGTCGGCGCCCGTCACGACCACCAGGCCCGCGCGATCGCTCCCCGACCGCTCGGGCGCCGAGCCCGTCACCGCGCCGATCGCGGCCAGGAGCGCGTCTGACATATCGGACCCGACCACCGCCACCCCGTCCGGCCCGACCACCGGCGCCAGCGCCGCGACCGTGTTGTCCGCGTCCAGAGTGTCGGCGCCGACCGACGCTCGCAGCCGGAGGAAGCCCGGCGCCTCCGGGCTGACCTCGAACGACGCCACCGACACCGCGTCGGGGGCGGCGAACTCCACGAGCCGCCGCGCCGACCCGCCCGGCCACCGGAGGGTCACCACCGCCGGGTCGGCCGGGGCGTCGACGCCCCCCGAGAATCGGCGCACGCGAACGGTGACCGCGCCGGCGTGGCCCGCGCGAAGCCCGCCGTCGGGCCATTCCACGCCGGTCACAGCGACGTTCGGCGCCGGTCCCGGTGACACATGCACCCACGCGGACCCGGGCGGCAGATCCGCCCCCTCCCACTGCGTCGCTTGAGCATCCGTGACGATGACCAGGCGCCCCGGTCGGCCCTGGGCGGCGGACTGTTCCAGCATCGCCCGCGCCAGCGCGAGCGCCCCGGCCGCGTCGCCGCGCTCCAACGTCGGCGCCAGCCCGCGCACGCGCGACGCCAGCGCGCCCAGGTTCGAGGACCACTCCGGCAGGAGCGTCGCCGGCGCCGAGTCCACCGCGATGACCGCGGCCCGGTCGCGCGACGGATCCAGCGCGCCCAGCGCGTCCAGGCACGCCCGCCGCGCCCGCTCGAACACCGGGCCCATCGACGCGCTGCGGTCCAGGATCACCAGCGTGTCGGCGCCCGGCGCGCCGGCCCCGGCGCTGACCCACACCGGCCGGTCGAACGCCACGGCGATCAGCATGACCACGCCGCATCGCAGCGCCAGCCTCGACCACTCCCGCACGGCGCGCCCGGCCCGGCCCGCGCCGGCCCGCGACGCCAGGATCGCCGCGGGCGGGAACGCCACGCGCCGCCCGAGTCGGCCGATCAGGTGCGCCGCGATTGGCAGGGCGCACGCCGCGACCCCCGCCGCGAGCCACCCGGCGCCGATCCCCGAGATCATCGCGATCACCGGCACTGCCCAGTCGTACCGCGCCCGGAGCCGACGCGCCGCGGCCGACCCCGCGCACGCCCCCTCAGACGGCTTCTCGGCGGGCGCCCCGGCAGCCGTCGAGCAGGGCGTCGAGCCCGTCTTCGAGCGTCACGCGGGCGCGGAACCCCATCTCGCGCTCGGCCCGGGACGGGTCGCACTCGGACGCGGCGATGTCCCCGGCCCGCGACGGCTCGTGGATCGGCGGCGCCGGCGCCTCCCCGCACAGCCGGGCCATCACCGAGGCCAGCTCGGCGATCGACACGCTGCGCCCGGAGCCGATGTTCACCGCGATCCCGCCCCACGGCGCCGGCCGGGCCGCCGCCAGCGTCATCGCCCGCACCACGTCCGAAACATGAACGAAGTCGCGCGTCTGCGACCCGTCGCCGTAGATCACCGGGGGCAGCCCCGCGCGCAGGCGCGTGGCGAACGCGGGGATGACCGCGGCGTACGGGCTGTGCTCGGATTGGCCCGGCCCGTAGACATTGAACAGCCGCAGGCTCACGCCGTCGACGCCCATCGAGCGCGCCCACCCGGCGATCGCGTGCTCGCCGGCGAGCTTGCCCGCGGCGTAGGGCGACATCGGGGCGGGCGGTTGGTCCTCGCGGTTGGGCCCGGCCGTGTCGCCGTAGGCGCTGGCGCTAGCGGCGTAGACGACGCGCTGGACGCCGGCGTGGCGCGACGCCTCGAGCACGCGCGCCGTCCCCAGCCCGTTGACCTCGACGCAGCGGGCGGGGTCTTCCTGCGCCTCGGCGGCGGACGACATCGCGGCCAGATGGAAGACCCAGCGGGCGCCGCGCGACGCCTCGGCCATCGCGCCGGGCTCGAGGATCGAGGCGTGCGTGAACCGCACCCGGCCCTCGTGCGCCTCGATCAGGTCCGTCAATCGGTCGGACGTGGCGCTCGAGAGATCGTCGATCACCCGGACCGACGCCCCCGCGCCGGCGAGCGCCCCGACCAGGTGCGACCCGATGAACCCGGCCCCGCCGGTGACGCACACCGCCTCGCCGCGCACGGCGTGTCCCGCGGGGCTGTCGATCGGGGGAGGGCCGACCATGCGTTGATCCTCGGCGCCGGGCCCCGGCGCGCGGGCCGGACCGTCAGGCGCCGACGGCCTCGGCGGCGGGCGCGGCCGTGGGGGCGGCCCCGGCCCCGGCCTTGAACCGCTCCTTGAACGCCGCGATCGCGTCCTTCAGCTTCGACTCGATCTCGTCGTTGAACGCCCCGGCCCGCTCGAGCTCGTCGCGCACCGCCCGGGCGCCCGTCTGCATGTACTCCAGCAACCCCTTCTCGAACGCCGCGACCCGGTCGTTGGGCAGGTCGTCCAGGAACCCGCGCACGCCCGCGTAGATGGAGATGATCTGGTCGATCATGGTCATGGGGACGTACTGCGGCTGCTTGAGGAGCTCCACCATGCGCGCCCCGCGGTCCAGCTGCCGCTGGGTGGCCTTGTCCAGCTCCGTGCCGAGCTGGGCGAACGCCTCGAGCTCGCGGAAGGCGGCGAGGTCCAGGCGCAGCGAGCCGGCGATCTGCTTCATGGCTTTGATCTGGGCGTTGCCGCCCACGCGCGACACGCTGATCCCGACGTTGACCGCCGGGCGCTGGCCCGCGAAAAAGAGCTCGGGCTCGAGATAGATCTGCCCGTCGGTGATGGAGATCACGTTCGTCGGGATGTACGCGGAGACGTCGCCTTCCTGCGTCTCGATGACCGGCAGCGCCGTGAGGGACCCGCCGCCGTTCTCGTCGGAGAGTTTCGTTGCCCGCTCCAGGAGCCGCGAGTGCAGGTAGAACACGTCGCCCGGGTAGGCCTCGCGCCCGGGCGGGCGGCGCAGGAGCAGCGACAGCTGCCGATACGCGACGGCCTGTTTGGAGAGGTCGTCGTAGATGCACAGGGCGTGCTTGGGCGTGGCGCCGTCCTTCCCGCGCCACATGAAGTGCTCGCCCATCGCGCAGCCGGCGTAGGGCGCGATGTACTGCATCGGCGCCGGGTCCGACGCGCCGGCGCTGACCACGATGGTGTAGTCCATCGCGCCGTGCGCCTTGAGCGTCTCCACCACGCCGGCGACGGTGGATTCCTTCTGCCCGACCGCGACGTAGATGCACACCACCGCGTCGGGCGTGCCCCACCACTGCTTCTGGTTGATGATCGTGTCGACGGCGATCGCGGTCTTGCCCGTCTTGCGGTCGCCGATGATCAGCTCGCGCTGCCCGCGCCCGATGGGGATCATGGAGTCGATCGCCTTGACGCCGGTCTGCAAGGGCTCGGTCACCGGCTGGCGGTCGGCGATGCCGGGGGCGATGATGTCGATCTTGCGGCGCTGGGCGCCCTGGATCGCCGGCCCGCCGTCGAGGGGCTCGCCCAGCGGGTTGACCACCCGGCCCAGGAGCGCCTCGCCCACGGGCGTCTCCAGCAGCCGGCCCGTGGCCCGGACCTGGTCGCCCTCCTCGACCTTGAGGTAGTCGCCGTAGATGACCGCGCCGACGGTGTCCTCCTCGAGGTTGAACACCTGGCCCATCACCGAGCCGGCGTCGGTCTGGAACTCCAGGAGCTCGCCGGCCATCGCCTGGCTGAGCCCGTAGATCCGCGCGATGCCGTCGCCGACCTGCACCACCCGGCCGACCTCGGAGATCTCCAGCTCCGCCGAGTACTGCTCGATCTCCTGCTTGATGACGCTCGTGATCTCGTCCGTTCGGATCTTCATGGCTTGAGCCGCTCGGTCTGTGTTCACCTCGCGCCGGGCGCCCGCCCGGCCGCCTCTGTGTCCGCTCACCCGTCCTCGACGAACCGCTCGACGTGGGCCCGCACCTCGGCGCCGCCGTCGGCCGCCAGCCGCTCGCCCAGACGCCGAAGCCGCGTCGCCACCGACCCGTCGATCATCTGGTCCCCGACCTGCAGCCGGATCCCGCCGATCATCGACGGGTCCGTGTAGGCGTGGACCACCGGCTCGCGCTTCAGGATGTCGCGCAGCCGGCCCGCGAGACGGTCGCGCAGGGCCGCGTCGATCGGGGCGGCCGTCCACACGTCCACCTCCACGCGCCCGAACCGCTCCTGCACCAGCTCATCGAACGCCGACACGATCGACTCGAACCGGCCCAGCCGGCCCTTCTCGTTAAGCACCAGCAGGAAGTTGAGCGTCGGGTCGCTCACGCGCCCGCCGAGAATCGCCCGCAGCGATGCGGCGCGCCTCGGCGCCGGGATGATCGCGCTGGACAGGAACTCCGCGAACCCGCGGTCCTGCCGGGCCAGCTCCGAGATCGCCTCGAGCTCGTCCATCGTCTCCTCGATCGCGCCGCGACCGCCGCGGGCCTCGGCGACCTCGAAGAGGCTCCGGGCGTAGACCCGGGCCACCGCGTCGACCTGTCCGGCGTGATCGCTCATGGGTCCTCAACGCGCCCGCGTCAGTTCGCCCGGGCCGACTCCAGCTGCCCCAGGGACTCCTCCACCAGCGCCCGCTGGTCCTCCGGCGAGAGCTCCCTGGCGAGGATCCGCGCCGCGATCGCCGTCGCCGTCTGCGCCATCCGGCCGTAGACGTCCGCGACGGCGGCCCGGCGGGCGGCCTCGATGTCGCGCTTGGCCGCGTCGCGCATCTGGGTCAGCTCCTGATCGGTCTTGGCCTTGAGCTCGGCGGCGAGCTTCTGCTGCTCGGCCTTGGCTTCTTCGAGCAGCCGGGCCGCCTCGGACCGCGCCTCGGCGAGGGCCTTCTCGTACTCGTTCAGGGCGCGCTCGGCCTGCTTGCGCGAGCGTTCGGCGGCCTCGATGTCGCCCTTGATCTTCTCCTCGCGGGCCTGCAGCGCCTTGAGGATCCCGGGCCAGGCGTACCGGTTCAGGATGAAGACCACCAACCCGAACAGGATCAGCGCCGCGATGAAGGTCGCGGCCTGGAAGTCCGTGGGGTTGGGGGCGGCCTCGGCGTGGTCGCCGCCGTGGGCGCCCGCCGGGGCGTCCGCCGCCAGGGCCGCGCGCGACACCGCGGCGACGCCGACGAGGGCCAGGATTCGTGCGCGGTGCATCACGCGGAGCGCCTCCTGTCTGGTCATCAGATGAGGAAGAGCGCCAGCAGCCCGACCAGGACGGCGAACAGCGTCGCGCCCTCGACCATGCCGGCGGTGATGATCATGTTGGTGAAGATCGTGCCGGAGGCCTCGGGCTGGCGGGCGACGGCCTCGCACGCGGCGCCGCCGATCCGCCCCACGCCGGGGCCGCCGCCGATGACGGCCAGGCCCGCGAACCCGGCGCCGATGCCCTTGGCCAGCGGCGTGAAGTCGATCCCGCCCGCGGCGAGGTCCTCCCCGCCCTGGGCCAGCGCCGTGTTGGTCAGGGCCAGCACGGCGACGACGGCGAGTGTCATGGTCAGTGTGCGATTGAGCTTCATCGTGTACGTGCTCCGATCTGCGTTGGTCGGGGGCGGCTCGTCGCGCCCCGCCGGTGAACCCGGGCCCACGGCGCCCGGTCAGTCTGTCCGATGCGCCGGCCCCGCGCGGGGCCGATCTCGTCTCTCGGTCAGCCGAAGACCGCCGGCGATTCCTCGCCCGGCGGCCCGGCCCACTTGTCCTCGTGCTCGTGCGCCTCGTCGTGGTGCTCGTGGTGCATGAGCTGCGCGATGAACACCGTCGTCAGGATCATGAAGATGAACGCCTGGATGAACGCCACCAGGATCTCGAGCATCATCAGCGGCAGCGCCGCCAGCACCGCCACCGCGGAGATCCCCCCGCCCGCGACGAGCCCCGCGCCCTCGAGCCCCATCTTCGTGAACATCAGCAGGGTTGCGATCAGCGTGTGCCCCGCCACCATGTTCGCGAAGAGACGCACGGCCAGCGCGAACGGCTTGATGAACGTCCCCATGATCTCCACGGGGATCATCAGCGGCCACAGGTACGCCGGCGCCCCGGCGGTGTAGTGCTTGAGGTACTCCACCAGCCCGAGGCTCCGGATCCCGTTGACCTGGATGATGACGAACGCGATCAGCGCCAGCGCCGCCGTCACCGCGATGTTGCTCGTGACGGTCCCGCCGATCGGCGTCCAGTGGATGCCCAACAGGTGCTGCACGTCCAGGATCGGGACCAGCCCCAGGAGGTTGCTGAACAGGATGAAGAAGAACAGGGCCCACAGGTACCCGATGAAGCGGTCGGTCGCCCCGCCCAGCTGCGGGCGGACGATCTCCTCGCGCAGGTACACGCAGACCGCCTCGATCATCTGCGCCAGCCGGCCCTTGGCGACGTAGCGCCCGGGCCCGTCGGCGGCCTGCCCGCGCTGCATCGCCCGCGAGACGTGGACCATCGTCGCGATCACCAGCGCCGCGACGAACACCATCGTCAGCATGTGCATGCTGATGAGCGTCGAGAGCGGCCCCGTCTGGCCCGTCCTCACCAGCGGGACATCGACCACGTGGGCGACCGGGTTGTCGGCGGCGATGGTGAACATGCGTCGGCGTGAACGGGAGCGTCGGTCGAGCGGGTCAGGATTCGGCGTCCGCGGCCGGCGTCGGGCCCGCGCCCATCGCCCGCCGGAAGTGCCTCGCCGTCGCCCACGACTCGGCCATGAGCGTGGCGAAATACGCGACCGCGAAGGTCACCCCACCGACCCCCCGGGCCGAGTGGGGCAGCGAGTATAGCAACGCCCCCGCGGCGGCAACCGCGGCGAAGAACCGTGCCCCCTGCCCCGCCAGGTACGCCCGCATCCAGGCGTCCATCGGCCGGGCCCGCCGGACCCCGATCACCGCCAGCCCCAGCCCGAAGACCACCGCCACCACCCCCGCCGACACCGCCGCCGACCACCCCGCGCCGGGCGCCAGACGATCCCCGAC
>RFGI01000067.1 GCA_003696725.1 Planctomycetota bacterium
CCGGCGCCGGCGCACAGCGGGTCGTCGATGTTGGCCGGGTCGAGGCAGGGGTCGTCGACGACACCCGTGCCGTCGCCCCCGCCGCCGAGGTCGAGCCCGCACGAGCCGCAGCGCGCCAGACGCCCGTCCGGGCACTCCTCGAGACAGCCGCCGCCGACGCGCCCGCCCACCATCGCCGCGGCGCCCTGGGGCGTCACAGACGAGCCGAAGGCGTTGAGCAGGACCGCGATGTCCGCCGACCCGACCACGCCGTCTTTGTTGAGATCGCCGGACTGGTAAGTCGCGTTGCGGCCGCTCGATCGGCCGAGGCGGCTGATCAGGCGTGAGAGGTCCGCGGCGCCGACCATCCCATCGCCGTCGAGGTCGGGCGTCGGCTCCGGGATGAACACGCGCCGGCGGAGCAAACGGCCTGTCCGGCCCGAATACACGCTCTCAGCGACGCGCCCGGCCTCGTCCAGGGGTGCGATCAGCCGGAGATCCTCGACACCGTCGCCGTCAAACTGAATCCGGGTGACGGCGGCCGGCGGCCCGGCCGCGCTGACCCGCGCCGGCATCAACGCCATCAGAGAGAGAGAGAGAGAGAGAGAGAGCAGGAGAGGGAGACAAAGAACGGCTGCCGATCATGGGGAGCCTCCTCGCACGCCGTGTGGTCGCGATGCGCGAGGCTACACCAATCGTCGGCGGGATGCAAGGTAATTTTGGAACAGGATCGCTGATATCACCCGCATCCCCGAGACGGTGACGCCCGAGTCGGCGGCTACTGCAGGTTCACCGGCATCACGATGTAGGTGAACTCGGGGCCCGTACGGATCAGGCCCGGCTTGTTGGGCGCCTTGAGCTCCAGCGTCACCTGCGCCTCGTCGACCACCTTCAGGGCGTCGATGATGAACTGCGGGTTGAAGCCGATCTCGATCGCGTCCCCCGTGTAGGACTCCACGGGGACGGTGATCTCGGCCTCGCCCATCTCCGCGGCCCGGCTGGTGATGGCCATCGTGGGCGCGTCGCCGTCGGGGGTGAGCGCCAGGCGCACGCCGCGGGAATCCTCGTTGGTGAGGATGGCCGCCCGGCGGACGGCGCTGATCAGGCGCGCGGTGTCGAAGACGGCCTTCTTGTCCTGGTCGCGGGGGATCACGTCCTCGTAGGGCGGGAAGGCGCCCTCGACGAGGTTGGACGCCAGGACGGCGCGGGGCGCCTCTTCGGGGTGGCCGAAGGCGAGGACGGCTTGGTTCTCGGTGATCGCCAGGCGCACCGGCTCGTCGGGGTCGTTGATGAGTTTGAGCGTCTGGTTCAGGGCTTTGGTGGGGATGATGCAGCGGGCGGGCTCGGCGGGCCCGGTCAGGGCGGCGCCGCGCGCCAGGGCCAGACGCCGGCCGTCGGTGGCGACCATCTGGACGGTCTTCTGCTCGGCGACGACCAGCACGCCGTTGATGGCGTAGCGGGAGTTCTCGCGGGCGGTGGCGAAGACGCAGGTGTTGATGAGCCGGGCGAGGTCGTCGGAGCGCACGCCGAGGGTCGCGCCGGCGTCCGTGGGGAACGCCGGGGGCGCGGGGAAGTCGCCCGCGGGGTAGCCGAAGACATTGAACCGGGCGTCGGCGCCGGTGATGGTCAGGGCGTCGCCGTCGGCGGCGAGGGTGAGCGTGGGCTCGGCGTCCTCGGCGGCGACGATCTGGCGGAGCTTGTCCGCCGGCACGAGGCACTCGCCGGGCGCCTGCACGTCAACATTGAGGGTCGAGAGGCTCAGGGCGACCTCGCCGTCGGCGCCGACGAGCGTCAGCGCGCCCGCGTCGCCGTCGCGAGTGGCGGCCAGGTGCACGCATTGCAGCTGCGGGCGCGGGGATCGCTGGGCGACGGCGCCCGAAGCAAGGGTGATGGCGTCGAGGAGCGCGGCGCGATCGCAGACGGCTTTCATGGGTCCCTCTCCGGTCGTGTTCGGCCCGATGTCGGGTCCCGGCGCGGGCCCGCCGACGCCCCGCCCGGGTCCGGTTGTGCCGGGCGGCAGGATACCGGATACTGCCAGGCCCGACGCGGGCCGCCGTGGCCCCCCCGTCGGGCGCCGACCGGGACTCTTTCTGACCGATCGGGGCCTCGTGGCCGTGCCAACCCGCCGCGATCCCCGGCGGAGGTGCACGCCGCATGTCGTTCGAAGCCGCCGTCCACGCCCAAGCCATAGACCTGGATCGCCTGAGCCTCGAGATGTGCGCCGAGGCCGGCAGCGGGCACCCCACCACCGCGATGGCCCTCGGGCACCTGGTGACGGTGCTCATGTTTCATTCCATGCGCTGGAGCCCGGAGCAGCCGGATTACCCGACGTCCGACCGGCTGGTGCTCAGCGCCGGGCACGCCGTCCCGATCGTGTACGCGGCGTGCGCCCGGCTGGGCGTGATGGTCGGGGCCGACCCGGCGTCGCGTCGGCCGCTGAAAGTCGAGGACCTCGCGTCGCTCCGGGCCGCGGGATCGGTCCTCGAGGGGCACCCGAACCCGCGCCAGGGCTTCCCGTTCTTCGACGCAGCGACGGGCTCGCTGGGCCAGGGCCTATCCGTGGCCGCGGGGCTCGCCGAGGCCGCCCGCCTGGACGCCAACCCGCGGCGCATCTACTGCATCCTGGGCGACGGCGAGGCCCGCGAGGGCCAGGTCGCCGAGGCGCTGGACCAGATCATCGACCGCGGGTTGACCAACGTCCTGCCGATCTTCTCGTGCAACGGGTGGGGCCAGGCCGGCAAGGTCAGCGGGCAGCAGTCCGCCCAGACGCTGGCGAAGAAGCTCGAGGCCTTCGGATTTGATGTGCGGGACATCGACGGGCACGCGCCGGCCGAGATCCGCGACGCGTTCGAGGCGTTCGCGAACCTGTCGCCGGGCGACACGCCCATGGCCGTCGTCGCGCGGACCGTCAAGGGCTGGGGCGCCACCGGGGCGCTGACCGGCAACTGGCACGGCAAGCCCGCCACGGGCGCGGCCCTGCAGGCGGCGCTCGAGGAACTCGACCAGAAGCGGATCGAACTGACCAGCGCCCTGGCCCAGAGCGACCGGTTCACCATCCAGCCGCCCGAGCCCGCGCCCGCGCGGGAGACCGTTGTGGGCGACACCCCCACGCTCACGAAGATGATGAAGGACGCGGACATGGAGTCCGTCCTGCACTCGGGCCGGCTGGCGACGCGCAAGGCGTACGGGCTGGCGCTGCGGGCGCTGGGGCACGCCGACGAGCGCGTCGTGGCCCTGGACGCGGACGTCTCCAACTCGACCTTCGCCGAGACCTTCGCCAAGGACCCGGCCCTGGCCGACCGGTTCATCGAGTGCAAGATCGCCGAGCAGAACATGATCTCCATGGCCGCGGGCCTCAGCGCCGCCGGCAAGATCCCCTTCGCCTCGTCGTTCGGGAAGTTCATCACCCGCGCCTACGACCAGATCGAGATGGCGATGAACTCCGGCGCCAACCTCAAGATCGTCGGGTCGCACGTGGGCGTGTCCCTGGCCGCCGACGGGCCCAGCCAGATGGCCCTGCCCGACGTGGCGTGGTTCCGCTCGCTGGCGACGGCGCGCGACCACCGCGGCGGGCCCGGGTGCTACCTCCTCCAGCCCGCCGACGCCTTCGCCGCCTACGCCCTGACGCTCGCCATGGCCGAGCACGAGGGGCTGTGCTACATGCGGACGATGCGACCTGACGTGGAGTTCCTGTACTCCGACGACGCGGTCTTCAACCTCGGCGGGTTCGAGGTCCTCAGCGAGGGGCGCGACGTGCTGCTGTGCGCCGCGGGGTACATGGTCCACGAGGCCAACAAGGCGCTGGACCTGCTCGACAAGGAAGGCGTCAGCGCCACCCTCGTGGACCTCTACTCGATCCCCTTCGACGGCGACGCGCTCCTGGACCTGGCCCAGGCCAACAACGGGTACGTCATCACGCTGGAGGACAACTACGGCGCCGCGCTGGGCTCGGCTGTGGCCGACGTGATGGCGGCGTCGGGCGACGCCTTCAGCCTCAAGCAGATGCACGTCCGGTCGATCCCGACCTCGACGCGCACGCCCGAGGAGCAGCTCCAGCGGCTGGGGCTGTCGGCGGCGGACATCACCCGGTCGGCGCTGGAGCTCCTGGAGGTCGGCGTCGTCTGAGCGTCGCGGGCGTTGCGGTCAGGGCCCGCCGGGCGTGTGGCCCATGGCGCCGTAAACCTGCGCCTCGATCTGCGGGCGCTGCAGCTCCAGCCAGGCGCGCCACTCCGGGTCCTGCTCCTGGCCCAGCGCCGTGCGCACCCAGCGGACCGAGTCGTCCGACGCGATCCCCATCAGCCGCTCGGCTCGAAGGGCGCCCCGCAGCGCCGGCTGGTACCGCCCGTCGCGCTCCAGCGCCCGGCGGTAGTGGCGCAGCGCGTCGCGCAGGTACCCGGCGTTCTCCCACGTCAACCCGAGGTTGTACAGCGGCCTGGGGTCCGTCGGGGCGATCTCGCTGGCGGTGGTGAAAGCCTCGGCGGCGTCCAGGTAGCGCTCGCGCTGCATGAGCAGCACGCCCAGGTTGTTCCACGCCGGGGCGAGCTCGCGGTAGGCGGCGACGGCCTGCCGGTACAGGGCCACGGCGTCGTCGGGCTCGTCGGCGTTCTGAGCGGCCTGGGCCAGCCGGCGGGCCTCGGCGACCCGGGCCGAGTCGTCCTGCACGGGGATCGTGATGGTGTCGCGGCGGCCGGCGGCGACGCAGCCGGCGGCGCCCGTCACCGCGACGAGCGTGATGACACGGATGGCGGTGTTCACCGTTTGAGCTCCCAACGGGCGACCTGCACGCGCACCGTCCAGCCGGCGGGCGTGGGGCGCAGTTCGATCGCGGTGACGAATAGCCCGGGGATCGCGCGCTGCGCCTCCCCGATCCAGCGCAGCGCCGCCGCCAGCGGCGCGTTGACCATCGTCACGCTGACGATACGTTTCTCGATCGGCGAGTCGGGCCCCGACGAACGCGGCGGGTTCTGCTGCAAGACCGGCGGCGTGTCTAGGCCCACACGCTGGTTGATCGCGGCGAGCGTCGAGAGTTGCAGCCGCCGGCTGTACCGGCCGTCGGTCCGCGCCGACGCGGATTCGGCGCGGAGGGCCTCGATCTGGTCCACCACCGACTGGACCGCGGCGCGTGTGGCGGCCGCCGACTCCACCGCCCGCTGCGCCGACCGGGCCCGCGAGACACTCAGGCCGGCGAAGACCAGCGCCACGACCACCGCCGCCCCCGCGGCCAGCAGCAGCGACGCCGGCCGGTTGCGCCGGGCGACCGCGGCGGCGTGGGCCCGGACGGCCCGCTCCTCATCGGCCGAGAAGATCGGCGTCGCCGGGGCGCTCACGAGCCGTCCTCCACCCAGACGCCCTGGAGCCTCTGCGTCGTCGGCGGGGCGCCGAGGAACGACCCCGTCCAGCGCATGGCGCCGGGCGTCTCGCTGAGCCGCTCGATGATCGCCTCGCCGGTGGCGAAGTCGGGGACGGAGACGTTGCTCTCGCCCAGGAGCTCATCGATCTTGATCATCTGCGCGTTGGCGTCCTCGGCGTCGGCGACGACCGCGGCCAGAGCCCCGGCGAGGCGCGCCAGCTCGGCGCGGATCGGCATCGGGGCGGGCGGGGGCTCCACGGGCTTGTGCTGGTCGCGCTCCTGCGCCAGGACTGACGCCAGCGCGCGGTCCGGCGACGGATCGTCGGCCAGGCGCGGGTCGATGCGCGCCACCCGATCGCGGATGTCGGCGCCGATGGACGCCGCCAGAGCGCGGGCGTCGGCCGCGAACCGCCGCTGCCGGTGTCCCCACGCGCCGATCGCCAGCGCCGCCAGCAGCACCGCCGCGGCGGCCCAGACGCCCAGCCGGCGATGCGCCCGACCGGGACGGTTGCTCAGGTCGCAAAGGCAACCCCGGCCGTCGGCGGGATCGGGCGACGCCGACACAGCCGCGTCCAGCGCCCGGGCCAGCGCATCGTCCGACGCGCTCGATTCGACCCGCGCGTCGGCGAACGCCGCGGTCACCGCCGACGCGATCGCCTCGGCCCGAGGCCCACGGATCCGCACGCTCTGGGGCGTCGTTCCCAGCTGCGCCGCCCAGGCGAGCCAGTCCAGCGCCACCCGGCGGGCGCCGGCGGGCTGCGCGGGGGGCGCCGAGCCCCCGTGGTCCGACTCGGCGCGGGCCTGCCCCCCCGCGACGAGCCAGCTGTCGCGCGCCCAGGCCCAGACGATCGCGCCCTCGTGCTCGATCACCTCGGCGCTGACGCCGGCGCCCGTCGGGGCGTCGAGCGCCAGCGCGTGCCACAACGACAGCACGGCGGGCGGGCTCCAGCCGCGCCGGTCCAGTTCGTCAAGAAACAGACGGATGACCGCGTCCGGCTGCTCCAGCGCGGTGAAGACGCGGCCGGCGCGGTCCGCGCCGCGGGCCCGTGCGGGCGCCAGCGCCTGAACGGTCGCGACGCCGGCGGCCCACTCGTGCTCTCGCTGCGCCAGCGCCGCGGCCACGACGTCCGGGGCGGCGCCCGGCGCCGAGACGCGGGCGCAGATCGCGCCCTCCACGCCCACGACCACGGGCCCAAGCCGACGGCCACGCCCCATCGAGCGATCGACAAACTCGGCCGCGTCGCGCGCCAGCCTCTGGGCGTAGGCGACGACGGGCTCGCCCTCCTGCCGGTCGTGGTTCGGCCGGCGCCAAGCGGCGTCGGCGCCGTCCCCGCGCAGCCGCACGCGGCTCAGGTCAGCGGCGACAAAGCAGGCCACGCTCACCGTGCGCCCCCTTGCCCGGAGGACTCGGCGGCGCGGCGGGCGCGCTCGGCCTCGAGGTCGCGCAGGCGCTGCTGCTCGAGCTGGGCGTTGCGGCCGCGCACCTCGGCGTCGCGCTGCTGAGCGCGAACGGCGGCGGCGGGGTCGTACACGCCCGGCGAGGCCAGGGCCATGCTGAACCGGCGCCCGTCACGGGTCACGATCACCGCGTCGGGCGCGATCGACTCCACGGTGAACGCATCCACCGTCGACCCCGGCCGGACAAACCGCTGCTTACCAGTGAACGAGAGCAGCGCGATGTACGCGCCGCTCGGATCGCGGGCGTACCCGACGTATTGCCAGCCGGGCGGGGCGGGCTCGGTCGGGGGCGCCGAACCGGCGGCGATCGTATCGGCGGGCTCGGCCTGGGCTTGGTCGGATTCACCCGACGGGGCGGTGTCGGCGACCTGGCCCTGCGGGTCGGCCAGGGGCGTGCGGACCGCGCCGAGCGTCTCGGCCAGCGCGGCCCAGTCCTCCGGCTCGGGCGCGGGCGGCTCGGTGTCGGCGACAGGCGTGACACCGACGCCGGAGGCTTCCGGCGCCGCCGACGGCCCGGGCGCCGTCGGCCTGGACCGGGGCAACAGCAGGGCCGCGGCAGCGGAGATCAGCGCTACGAACGCGACGAGCTGCGCGGCGCGGGTCATCCGGCGTGCGGTCGATCGGGGCAGGGGCACGGCTAGCGGTCCTCCGACTGTTCACCGGCGCGGTCCCGGTCCCCCGCCGCGAGCCGGTTCAGATCCGCCTCGGTGAGGGACTCGAGCACGGTGACGCCCTCGGTGGCGTCGCGCTCGGCGACCAGGCCGAAGACCGCCGGCTCCCCCCTGCTATCGGTCACGGTGATCTGCAGGCGCCAGACCGTGGGCTGGAAGGTGACGATCGGGCGCCAGGCGAGCACCAGGCTGTCGCCGTCGGGCGCCGCGCTGAGCACACGGAAGAAGGACTGCTCGTCGAGCCCGTCGCGCTCGCGGAGGGTGACGATGTCGTCGGCGAACCGCTCGCCGGTGTCGGCGTCGGGCAGGAGGGCGGCGAGCACCTCGCGGGGCGCGGTCGCGGCGCTAAACCGCGCCGGCCCCGACGCGCGCACCAGCCCGGCGCGATCGGCCGGGAGCCGCTCCAGGAGCGTGCGGTAGGTGTCGCGCATCGACGCCGGCGCGAGCGTCTCGTCGGCCAGCGGCAGGCCCTGTCCGTCGCTGAGCGTGGCCTCGAGGCGCATCACGCCCGGGACGTCGAAGGTGTAGTGCGGCCCGGGCTCCCGGGCGATGGTCGCCAGGTCCGCCGGCTGCGTGCGGTTGAGCCACAGCTCGACCACCGCCCGGGCGCCGAGCATATCGTGCCGGGCCTGGTAGGCGCGCCGCTGCCGGTGCACGAACCGCGCCTGCGCGTCCTGCCGGGTCAGCGTCGCCGTGATGACCAGCGACACGATCATCGCCACGCTGATCACGTACACCAGCGCGAACCCGGGGCGGGCGCCGGTCACTTCAGGTCCTCCCGCGCCTCGGGCGTGGGCGCGAAGAGCCAGTCGGCGCGGGCCCCGGACCACGCGGTCAGTTCGACATGGATCGCGCGCGGGTAATCGCCGACCTCAGTCGCTTGGTGCGCCGGATTCCACTCCATGTCGTCGTTGAGGGCCTCCCACGCGGCGTACTCGAGCGCCTGGGCCAGCACGACGGTGTCCCCCCGCGGCGACAGCGGGGTCCACAAGACGGCCCACGAGAGGGCGCCGCGCTCACTGAAAAACGGTTCGAGCCGGTACGGCACGATCTCGAAGGCGCCGTGGATCATGTCCGCGCCGACAAGCTCGCCGGGGATCGGGCTGCGCTTCAGGATCGCCTCGATCTTGCGGGGCGCCAGCGGGCCGTCGTCGTCGGGGTCGGTGGGCCCGAGATCGAACAGCGGCGGGCGCTCGGGATCCTCCGGCTCCTCGCGGAACCGCCCCCGCTCGGGGTCGGCCGGCCGTCCGGGGACGACGGGCGCCGGCTCGGGATCGGGCGCGGCCAACAACGAACTGAACGCGAGGTCGAACGCCCGCCGAGCCCGGCCCAGCGTGGCCGCGTCCTCGAAGCGTCTGGCGAGCCGGCCGTCGGCGGCGTCGACGTAGCGCATCAACCCCGCCGACGCCGTCACGATGACCGCGGCGACGGACATCGCCAGCATCATCTCGATGAGCGTGAACCCGGACCGACCGGGCCCGTGCGCGATCACGGCCGACCCCCCCGCCCGTCGTCCGGGGCGCGCGGGTCGGCGTCGGTGGGCAGCTCGATCTGCCGGCCGAGGATGTTGCTCAGCTGATTGAGCATCACGTCGTCGTCGGCGTTGGGGTCGACGGGGTTGTAGATCCGACGCAGCGTCGCCAGGGGCTCGGCGGGGCCGCCGACGCCGACCTCCTCGAAGGGGTAGACGCGGATGGTGATCATCTTCAGCGTGGCGCCGAACCGCGTCTCGTCGGAGAGCGACCGCTGGTCGCGGGGCGTGCGGCGGTCGGCGCGGGAGTTGTCCGTGGGCTCGGCGACGAGCATCTCCTCGTCGATCTCGTGCCGATAGAAGTACTCGCCGGCGTAGGGGATCCGCTCGCCCGGGTCCGGCAGCGACGCGGGGTCCAGCAGGTAGTTCAGGATCAGGCGGTGGGCGACCTCGGCGGCGTAGAGCTTCTGTTGCTCGAGCTGGCTCAGCCGGCCCATGCCGTCGTACGCCGTCGCCACCACCCCGGCCAGCCCCGCCAAGAGGGCCACCGCGAGCATCACCTCGATCAGTGTCAGCCCGCGCCGCATCGGTCGGCTCACTCGGGGTCCCAGACCGACAGATCGTCGGCCGTGTTGGCCGCGCCGTCGCCGCCCAGGCTGAAGAGGTCGTACGGCCGGTTGGGGTCGTCGGTCGGGGCGTAGTACTGGAAGGGCCGCTTCCACGCGTCTTGCAGGGCCTTGGCTTCGACATACGCGGGCACGAGCACCTGCAGGCCCTCGGCGGTGGTCGGGTAGGCGCCCTTGTCGCCCGCGTACTCGACCAGGGCGTTCTTGAGCGTGTTCATGCCGATGCGCGTGGTGCGGGCTTTGGCCCGCTCGCCAGCGCCGGCGAAGTTGATGGCCACCGCCGCCGCCAAGGCGCCGATGATCAGCAGCACCAGCATCACCTCCAGCAGGGTGAAGCCCG
>RFGI01000068.1 GCA_003696725.1 Planctomycetota bacterium
AAGCGCCCGGAATCGCGGGCCCAGCCGATGAACTGTGACGTGTTGCGGTAGCGGTACGCGCTCAGGAGGTTCGAGATCTGGGGCCAGGTGTCCCACTCGGCGCCGTCGTTGGATGATTGGCCCGTGTCGATGGGCTGCGTCGAGGCGAGCCAGGCGTCGCCGGGCGCGGCGCGGTCGGGGATGGAGTTATTCTGGCCGGTCGGGTCGAGCTGGGCGTTGAGCGGCGGGGCGGGGTTGGGATTCCCGGGCGTGGCGAAGGCGGTGTTCCAGGTGTAGGGGACGCCGGTGAGGGTGTTCCCGGGGTTGCGCGGGTCCAGGTCGGTCCAGGGCGTGTCGGCGTACTCGCCGTCCTCGAAGGCCCGCGGGAGGTTGGAGTCGCCGCCGGAGAGCGTGCGCGGCGTGTTGGCGTTGACCATGCGGTTGCCGAACAGGTCGGCGGCCAGGAGGGCGCGGATCCAGGACGTGGCGACGACGACCTGCTGCTGGAGGTTCTCGTCGCGCTGGTAGGCGTCCGTGGATCGGCGGTCGATGCGCACGACCGTGACGTAGGACAGGGCCATCACGGCCAGGACGGCGAGCACCCCCACGGTCATGACCAGGATGCTGCCTCGGCCGTCGCGGAGTCGTCGGATGCGGGTCATGGGTCACCTCTCACCGGGAAGCCTGCCGGGCTTGGCGGGGCCGCGGCGTCATCCGCCGGGCGCCACGTCGAAGATGAACTCAAAGGTTTTGCCGCCCGCGAGGCGGTTCTGCTCGTCGTGCAGCGTCATGCGGACGCGGATCTGGATCTTTTTCGGAAAGGGCGTCTCGGTGTAGCCGTCGCCCGAGACGCTCGCCGCGTGGAAGGGCCAGATCGCGAGGTATTCCTTCTGGCCCGGCGGGGCGCCCATCGTCAGATCGGGGTTGTACGCGCCCGGCCAGCCGTTGGGCGAGCCCGACCCGACGCCCGGCGACGCGGTCTCGCCGAATTCGATCACGGCGTTGGCGAACTCGCCCGTCGCGAGCTGATCGCCGTCGGGGTTTCGCCAGTCGTCGTAGCCGAGTTCGGGCTGCTCGCTGGCGAGCTGCTCGGCGCTGAACCCGCCGTTGTTGGAGGGCTGGGCGCCGAACGCCGGGGGCGCCCCGGTCAGCCGTCCGTTGGGGTCCAGTTCGAAGAGCCAGTTGCGCACGGTCGAGCGCACGTCGTCGACTCCCGCCCCGAACTGGGCCGGGTTCATCGGCGTGATGTCGATCCAGACGGGGTCGCCCTCGCGGAGCTCCGGCGTCCCGTCGTTGTCGAAGTCGATCCCGTCGCGGTGGGTGACACGGGGCCAGTCGGGGTCGGCCAGGCGCCAGGCGATCTCGAAGTTGCTGCACCGCGAAGAGAGGATCGCGTGCTGATCCATGAACGCGTCGACCGGGTCGTTCGGGGTCTCGAAGTTCCGGATCGGATACGTGACGGCCTCTTGATCGCGGGAGCGATCGTAGAAGACAGGGTCGTCCTCCACGAGCAGGCGGGTCATCGCGCCCGCGATCGCGGCGCGGACGCCCTCGCGGGTCCGCAGATACGGCGTCGGCGCCGACCCCGAGGGGTCGGGCCGCTGCCACAGCGCCGCCCGCGGGCCGCGGGTCGGGTTGTTGAACGCCGAATCGTCGAACCCGATGTTGATCGCGTAGCCGTCCTCCGAGGCGGCGCTCGAGAACCGCCCGCTCTCGAACGGCGCCGAGACCTGCTGGTCGATCGCCAGCGGCGTCGTCGCGCCCGTGTCGGGCCAGGGCTCGCCCTCGAGCCACCGCCGCACGTCGCGCAGGCCCTGCGCGCAGATGTCCACGCGGCCGTGCTGGATCAATCTCGGCGCCGAGGGGAACGTCTCCGAGACGTTGCGGGCGTCGTACCGGCCCGAGCGCGGGCCCACATGATCGAGCCCGAAGGTGTACGGGCCCAGCCCCGCGAATCCCCAGAATCGGTCGAGCGTCTCGAGGTCGCGGATGTAGGGCGCGTGCTCGCGTGAGTTGCCGACCGCGGCGGGCGCCAGGGCCGTGTCCTGGGGCCCGGCGACGTCGCCGCCGCCCAGCAGCAGCGCCTGGCGCGTCAGCGCCCACGACCCGGCGAACTCGTTGCGGCCCGTGGCGTTCATAAAGTCCCCGGTGTCGAACCCGCCCGCCGAGTACTCGCTGCCCAGATCGCGGACGAACCGGTTCTCCGCGTCGTTGGGATCGTTGGCCAGCTGGCCCGGGCCTTGGGCGAAGTCGCCGTCGGGGAAGTACAGCCGCTGGGGCACGCGCGGCGAGGCCGGGTCGTCCGGATCCTCGGGGGGCCAGTTCGGGTCGCGTGGCGGGCGGAGCCCGTGGCCGTAATAGATACGGGCCTCGGACGCGATCACGCCCGTCCCGCCGAACTCCCCTTGCTCGTAGGACTCGAACCCGCCGTTGAGCGGTGCGGCGAGGAAGGCGATCTCGTCGAGCCGAACGGTGACGGCCCGGCTGCCCTCGTCGTAGGGCCCGTCGATCACGCCGTCGCCGATGTCGCGCCCGTCGGCGTCGCGGTCCTCCTGCGTGAGGTAGACGGCGATCTCGTCGGCGTCGAGCCGCTTGTTGCGGTTGGTGTCGCCGACCTCGCGCATGCGGATGGCGATGAACGTCTGGTCCGGCGCCATCGACGAGAGGGCCTCGAAGTCGTCGCGCATCTGCCGCTCGATGGCGCGGGCCATCTGCTCGACTTCGGCCAGGGCCGTCCCCGTCGAGGTCAGGTCGCCGACGGAGCGGAAGATCTGACCCACGCCCACCATCAGGAACGCGACCACGGCGATCGCGACCAGCAGCTCCACCAGCGTGAAGGCGCCGCCCCGACGCGGGCGCACCGCGGCGATCGGTCGGCGGACGGTTCGGATGAATCGGGGCGTGGGCATGGCGGGGCGTCAGTTGGCGGCGATGGGGACCAGTCGCGCGTCGACCGGGGTCACCCGCCAGCGGGTGTCGTCCTGCCGGTCGGCGTTCTCGACCTCGGGCTGGAGGGCGTACACGTGGATCGTGGTCGGGCTGGCGCCGGCGTCCTGCGGGTGGACGGCGGCGAGGTTGACCCTCGGCGCGTCGGTCAGCCAGCCGCGGAGGATGTCCGGATCGTCGGGGTCCAGCGACTGCGCGACGACGCGGACCACGTCGTCGGCGCCGGGATCGGTGGCGCTGGCGCCGAACCCGTCCTTCGAACTCATCAGGAGGAACTGCCCGACCTCGGCGACCCACGCCGTGTCGGAGTTCTTGTTGACCTGCACGAAGTACTGGTCCCGACCCTTGTCGTACGCGATCTCGACCGGGATCTCACGCACCAGGGCGTCGGGGTCGGTCGGGTCCAGGTGCTCCGGCGGGATGAAGGGGAAGTCCTCCTCCTGCAGGCGCGGGCGGGCCCGCGGCTGCAGGGCGTAGGTCAGCACCACCGCCTGGTTGATCTCGCCCAGCCGGCGGAAGAAGAGCGAGAACCCGAGCTCGGGCCGCTGCCCCGCCGGCGGGAAGCGGTCGTCGGGCACGTACGACAGACGCTCGTTGAGTGACAGGATCTCGACGCTGCGCCAGTCGTACGGCTGGACCTCGATCTTGCTGACCCACTG
>RFGI01000002.1 GCA_003696725.1 Planctomycetota bacterium
GTGCTCGGGGGGGCGGGGCCGGTGTTCTGTGCGGGGTTCGATCTGGACCTGTGCGAGGAGGACTCGGCCGTGTCGGCGGCGCTGATGCAGCGGTTGTCTGGGGCGATCCGGGCGCTGCGGCGGCTGCCGGCGCCGGTGGTCGCGGCGGCGCACGGGGCGGCGATCGCCGGCGGGTGCGCCCTGCTGGGCGGGTGCGATGTGGTCGTCACGGATCGCGGCGCCCGGCTCGGCTACCCGGTCGTCCGGCTGGGGATGAGCCCGGCGGTGTCGGGGCCGACGCTGGCGCAGATGGTCCCGGGCGGGGCGCTGCGCCGGCTCCTCCTGGACCCCGGGCTGATAGACGGCGCCCGGGCGCTGCGCCTGGGCCTGGCGCACGAGCTGTGCGACGAGCCGGGCGACGTGACCGACCGGGCGATCGAGCTCGCGCACGCCCTGGCCCGCAAGCCGCCGCACGGGCTTCGCGCGACCAAGCGCTGGCTCAACGAGATCGACGGCTCGGACCGCGACGATCCGTTCGACACGGCGCTGGCGGCGTCGCTCTCGATCGCCGGCGGGCCCGACGAGCGCGCGCGGCTCGCGGCGATGAGGGGAGCGCGGCCGTGACCGATCTGGCGACCCTCGAGCGCGACGGGCCCGTGGCGCGGCTGACGCTGAATCGGCCAGAAGCGCGCAACGCGCTAAGCGAGGATTTGATCGACGCGCTGCGGGCGCGGGTCGCGGACCTGGCGCCGATGGAAGATGTGTCGGTCTGCGTGGTCGGCGGCGCGGGCCGGGCGTTCTGCGCGGGGATGGACCTCAAGGCTGTCCTGGGCGATCCCTCGGCGGCGCGGCGGCTGCTGTCGGGGATCGCGGAGCTGACGATCGAGGTGCGGTCGCTCCCCATGGTGACGGTGGCGCGGGTCCAAGGGGCGGCCATCGGGGGGGGCTGCGGGCTGATGAGCGTGTGCGATCTAGCCGTCACGCACGAAGGAGCGAAACTCGGGTACCCGGAGGTGGACCTGGGGGTGTGCCCGGCGGTGGTGGCGCCGTGGCTCGTGGAGAAGATCGGCGCCGGGGCGGCGCGGCGCGTGCTGCTCTCGGGCGGGCTGACGCCGGCGGCGCGGGCGCTGGAGCTGGGGCTCGTCAGCGCGGTGGCGGCGGACGCCGAGGCGCTCGACGCCGAGGTCGAGGGGGTGGTCGATCGGCTGCAGTCGGCGTCGGCGGGGGCGCTTCGCGCCACGAAGGCTTGGGTCAATGAAGCCGAGGGCGTCGGGGTGTTCGCCCTGGTCAGGCGTGGGGCCATGATCAGCGCGGAGGTTCTCGAGGATCCCGGGGCCCGAGCGGCGTTATCGGCGGCGTTCGGCCGGCGTTGAGGGCGCGGTGGGTTGGCTCGTCCCGAGCCGGAGCCGCCGGGGAGCCCGTATACTTGGTTGAGACTCGGTCGCCCGGGTCGGGCGCGGGGCGGGGGTGGCCGACCGGGCGCATCTCGGATTAGAATGTCATCAATTGCGACGCGCCCCGGCGCCTCGCCCTCCGGAGGAGACACCGCAGACGCCATGGCCGACGCGCTCCGCATTCAACGAGAAACCACCGGCGAAGCCGCCGGCGTCGTCATGCTGTACCTCGACGACCCGGCCACACCGGTGACGGTGCTCGACCGCGGCGCCATCGCCCGGCTCGACGCGGCGCTGGACGAGATCGAGCGCGACCGGCCCGCGGGCGTGGTGATCGCCACATCGCACGGGCGTGTGTTCGTGGCCGGGGCGGACCTCGCCGAGATCGCCGATCTGTCCGACAGTGAGCTGGACGCGTACCTCGCCGAGGGTCAGCGGGTGCTGGGGCGGATCGCGGCCCTGCCCTGCCGGACGGTGGCGGCGATCAACGGGGCGGCGCTGGGCGGGGGACTCGAGCTCGCGCTGCACTGCGACACGCTGATCGCGCAAGAGCCGGAGAAGCCGGACAAGCCGTACCAGATCGGGCTGCCCGAGGCGTCGCTGGGCCTGTGCCCGGGGTGGGGGGGGACGAACACGCTCCCGGCGCGGATCGAGCCCGGGCTGGCGATCGGGGCGACGGCGTGCGGCTCGACGTTCAGCGCGTTCGAGGCCAGGGAGCACGGGCTCGTCGAGGCGCTCTCCCCGACGCGCGAGGCGCTGCACGCCGAGGCCCGGCGCCTGGCGCTGCGGCGCAAGCCCGAGCGGACGAACCCGGGCGAGCCGCTCAACGCGGGAATGCCCGACGTGGCGCCGAGGGTCCGCACGGCGCTGGACCGCGTGCGCGGGGACCTCCCCGACGCCGACGCCGCCCGGGCCGTCGCGGGGTGCGTCGAGGCGGGGCTCACCGGGGGCTGGCGCGAGGCGCTGGCGCACGAGCGGGCGTCGCTGATCCGTCTGCGCTCGACCCGGACGGCGCGGGCCCGCATCAAGGCATTCTTCGACCGGACGTCGAGCCGGTGACCCACCGGCGCCCGCGGCCGCGGGCGCGTCCCTTTCTCGCGAGGCGAACCGACATGGCCGACCTGAAGAACATGAAGAACGTCGCCGAGCGCGACCGCAAGATGATCGAGGACGCGGAGGTGATGCTGGGCCCCGAGCCCGAGGAGCTCGGCTTCATCAAGAACATGTTCTGGGGCCGGGTGCGCGAGGACCTGGTCTTCCCGTACCCGACGGTGTCGGCGGAGGAGACGGCCCGGTGCGATCAGCTCCTGGCCGAACTCGACGAGTACCTCCGCACCGAGCACCCGGCGACCGTGATCGACCAGGAGCAGGAGATCCCGGACTGGGTGATCCGCCGGCTCTTCGAGATCGGCGTCCTCGGGATGACCATCCCGCGGGAGTACGGCGGGCTGGGCCTGGGCATCACGTCGTACAACCGCATCCTGGAGCGGATCGGCCGGTCGTGCGGGTCGACCGCGGTCCTCGTCTCGGCGCACCAGTCCATCGGGTGCAAGGCCATCATGCTCTTCGGCACGGAGGAGCAGAAGAAGCGCTGGCTGCCCAAGCTGGCCACGGAATGGCTCAGCGCGTTTTGCCTGTCCGAGCCGAACGTCGGCTGCGACGCGGGCGGGCAGGAGACCCGGTGCGAGCTGGCCGCCGACGGGACGCACTACATCCTCAACGGCGAGAAGAAGTGGGCGACCAGCGGCGCCTTGTCCGGCCTGTTCACCGTGATGGCCAAGCAGCGACTCACCGACCCCAAGACCGGCAAAGACACCGAGCGCGTCACGGCGCTGGTCTGCACACCGGACATGGACGGGGTGGACATCTTCCAGAAGAACCGCGCCAAGTGCGGGATCCGGGGCACGTGGCAGGCGCGCATCCGTTTCACCGACGTGAAGGTCCCGCGCGAGAACCTCCTGCACAAGGAGGGCAAGGGCCTCAACGTCGCCCTGTCGTGCCTGAACTTCGGGCGCTGCACGCTCAGCGCGGGGATGCTCGGCGGCGCCCGCCGGGCGCTGGACCAGGCCGCCAAGTGGTCGCGCACGCGTCACCAGTTCCAGCGGCCGCTCTCGGACTTCGAGCTGGTGCAGCAGCGGATCGCGCGGATGAGCGCGTACGTCTACGCCATGGACGCCGTCTTGTATATGACCACCGGGATGCTCGACCGGCACGACCCGGACATCATGCTCGAGACGGCGGCGTGCAAGGTGTTCTGCTCGGAGTACGGCTGGCGCGCCGTCAACGACGCGATGCAGGTCATGGGCGGCGAGTCGTACATGACCGAGAACGAGATCGAGCGCGTCTTCCGCGACAGCCGCATCAACCTCATCGTCGAGGGCGCCAACGAGGTGATGCAGTCGTTCATCTTCGGCTACGGCGCCAAGCAGCACGCCGAGCAGCTGCTGGGGATCAAGGAGGCGCTGGCCTGGGATCGCGAGCGGGCCTTCGGCGCCAACGTCTCGCGGATCGCCCGCAACCTGACGCGGGGCGTGGTCCTGCGCCGGGCGATCCCGCTGGGGCTGGAGATCTATCTCGGGATCAAGCCGGGGGCGCCCCGGATCACTCGGCTGCACGCGTCGCTGGCGCCCCGGGCCGAGCGGCTGGGCGAGCTGGTCCGCGAGCTGTCGCACCGCTTCAAGACCGAGAGCCACAGGCTCCAGGAGGCGATCCTCACCCGGCAGTGCGCCCAGGCCCGGCTGGCGGACGCGGCGATCCTGCTGCACGCGATGGCCTGCACGCTGTCGAGGCTGGACCGGCAACTGCGGGCCGGGGAGGACGGCGTGGAGTTCGAGCGTGACCGGACCGCCGCCGAGCACTTCCTGGACCTGGCGGAGCTGGAGATCCGGTCCCGATTCCGGGAGTTGACGGAGAACGCCGACTCGACGATGCTAACCGCGGCCGAGGCGGCGCTCAGGCACACCGACACGCTCCCCAACAGCGAGTTCGTGATCCCTGAGAAGTCCCCGGTCGCCGCCGGCACGGGCCGGACGCCCTGCCAGGACGGCATCCGGCAGTTCCCCGGCGACACCCGCTCCGCGGCGCCGACGAGCGACGCCTGACGCCGATCCCCACCCCCGGCCCGGCTTGCGGCCCGGCCGGTCCGAATGACCCCTTCTGGAGCACCTCGAGCCATGATCTTTGAGCAAGTCAGCGAGATGGGACACGAGCAGGTCGTCTTCTGCTATGACCGCGAGACGGGCGTGCGGGCCATCATCGCCGTTCACGACAGCACGCTGGGCAAGGAGCAGCCGTCGGGCGTGCGCGCCAGTCTGGGCGGGACCCGCCGGCGGGCGTACCGCGGCGTGGACGACGCGCTCGAGGACGTGCTCCGGCTCAGCGAGGGCATGACGTACAAGTCCGCCGCCGCCGAGCTCGAGCTGGGCGGCGCCAAGTCCGTGGTGCTGCTGGACTCGAAGGACGCCGAGAAGAACCCCACCGAGCGCGAGGCGGTCGTGATGGGCAAGTTCGTCCATCGCATGGGCGGCCGGTACGTCGCCGCGGAGGACATGAACGTCACCGAGCAGTACGTCGACTGGATGGCCGAGGTCACCGATTACGTCATCGGCGGCAAGACCCGGGCCCGCGGGGGCGACCCCTCGCCCTACACCGCCCGCGGGGTGGTCAACGCCATCAAGGGCGGCCTGACGTACGCCAACGGCGCGCCGGATGTCGCCGGCGTGAGCGTCGCGATCCAGGGGCTGGGGTCGGTCGGCGAGAAGGTCGCGCGCATGCTCGCCCAGGAGGGCGCCTCCCTCGTCGTCACCGACACCCGCAAGGAGAAGGTGGACGAGGTGGTCGCGGCGACCGGGGCGACGGCCGTCAACCCCGACGACATCCTCGCCGTCGAGTGCGACGTGCTGTGCCCCTGCGCGATCGGGCAGGTGATCAACGACGACACCATCGGCGGGCTCAAGTGCCGGATCGTCGCCCCGGGCGCCAACAACGTCCTGGACAAGCCCTTCGAGCACGCCGCGGCGCTGCGGCAGCGCGGGATCGTCTACTGCCCGGACTTCATCAACAACGCCGGCGGGGTCATCCGCCTGGGCGGGCTGTACATCGGGCTCAGCGAGGACGAGATCACGGAGAAGATCGAGCGGATCACGCCCCGGCTGATCGAGATCCTGAAGACCGCCGAGTCCATGGAGTCCACCTACCACGCGGCGCTGGCGTACGCGAAGGAGCGGATCAAGGCCGGCGTCGCCCGCGGCCAGGCCGGGCCCTCGGCCCGCGACCGCGTCGGCGAGAGCGCCCCCGCGCAGTCCATCGGGGGGCTGTGAATGCCCAAGCGCGTCGCGTACACCGCGAAGATCGAGTTCATCCAGATCCTGGATGAGAACGGCCGGTTCGACGCCGCGCTCGCCGAGGGCGGGCTCGCCGACGAGCAGGCCGTCGCGCTGCTCGAGCACCTGATCCTCTGCCGGCACTACGACGAGATCGCGTTCAAGCTCCAGCGGTCCGGCCGGATGGGCACCTACCCGCAGAACAAGGGGCAGGAGGCCATCGCGGCGACGGCCCTCGCCGTGACCCGCGACGACTGGATGGTCCCGTGCTACCGCGAGAACCCGGCCCTGTTCCTGCACGGGCTGCCCATGGAGCACATCCTCCTGCACTGGATGGGCGACGAGCGCGGCAACCAGATCCCCGAGGGCGTCAACGTGATGCCCATCTCCATCCCCATCGGGACGCACATGCTCCACGCGGCGGGGATCGCCTGGGCCCAGCGCCTGCGCCAGACCGGCAACGTCGCCCTGACGTACTTCGGCGACGGCGCCACCAGCGAGGGCGACTTCCACGAGGCGATGAACTTCGCCACGGTCATGCGGGCGCCGTGCGTCTTCCTCTGCCAGAACAACCAGTGGGCCATCTCCGTGCCGCGCGAGAAACAGATGGCGTCCGAGACCGTGGCCCAGAAGGGGCTGGCCTACGGCGCCGAGTGCGTGCAGGTCGACGGCAACGACGTCTACGCCGTCTACCACGCGACCAAGGCCGCCGTGGACAGGGCCCGCGCCGACGGGACGGTCACCCTCATCGAGTGCCTCACCTACCGCCTGGGCGACCACACCACCGCCGACGACGCCCGCCGCTACCGGGACCCCAAGGAACTGGAGGCCTGGACCAAGCGCGACCCGATCCTCCGGCTGCGCACGCATCTGACGGCCAAGGGCCTGTGGGACGACGCCAAGGAGGCGGCGGCTCAGGACGCGGCCAAGGAGAGGGTCGCCCGCGTCGTGAAGAACGCCGAGGGCATCGCCAAGCCGAGCACGGACGACATCTTCGATTACACCTTCGCGACGCTGCCGGACGGCCTGCGCGCCCAGAAGGAATCGATGCGGACGCATTCGCTGGCGCTCGAGCCCGGGCAGGAGACGCTCCGTCGCGCCGAGGCGCAGCACGCCTAGCGGGGGAACCGGGCGATGCTCGTGCAGCTGACCGACGTCAAGGGCCGGCCCGTGTGGATCAACCCGATCCA
>RFGI01000069.1 GCA_003696725.1 Planctomycetota bacterium
CGGCAAGCCCGGCGGGGGCGCCGACCTCTACACCGCCCGGCGCACGACCGACGGCTGGACCGAGCCGGCGCCGCTGGGCGCGATCAACGACCCGGGCGCCGACGACCTCGGCCCCGAGCCCTCGCCCGACGGCGGCTCCCTTTACTTCTACTCGGACCGCGCCGGCGGCTTGGGCGGGTACGACCTGTGGGTCGCCCGCCGCTCGAGCGACGGCTCGTGGCTGGCGCCCGTCAACCTCGGGCCCGCCGTCAACTCACCGTTCAACGAGTACGGGGTGGCCCTCGCCGCCGAGGCGTCCGAGCTCTACTTCGCGTCCAACCGCCCCCGCCCCGGCGCCGACCCCGAGCCCGACGCCGACCGCTGGCCCGCCACCATCCGCGAGGACCGGACCGCGCGCGACTACGACCTCTACCGCGCCGCGATCACCGACGCCGGCGCCGGGACGCCCGAGCCTTTGGACGACCTCAACACGCCCTTCAACGAGGGCTCGCCCGCGGTCACGCCCTTCGGTGACTTCCTGTACTTCGCATCCGATCGGCCCGGCGGCGCGGGCGGGTTCGACCTCTACCGCGCCCGCAGGCTCCGCGGCGGGCACACCGCGCCGGAGAACCTCGGCGCCGCCGTCAACTCCCCGGCCAACGAACTCGACCCGGCGCTGTGGCTCGGCGGGTACGCCCTGCACTTTTCCTCGGACCGGCCGCGGCAGACCGCCGAGCCCGACGCCGAGCCAAACGCCGCGATCGCCTCGGCGCCGGGCGAGATCGACTACGACCTGTACCGCTCGACCTCGCGCGAGGTCTTCCTGGAGACGGACCTCGCGCGCGCCGGGATCGACTGGGCGCTGCTGGCGCCATGGTTCCTGCTGTGGCTCCTGCTTCTGCTGTTGCTCCTCTTGCTGTGGCTCCTGCGGCGGACGATCAGCGATCGGCGCTGGAGGCAGCTGAGCCTCCTGGCCAAGTGCATCTTGGCGTCGCTGCTCTTGCACATGCTCCTGCTGCTGGCGTTCACGGTCTGGCAGGTGTCCAACAGCATCGGCGACCTGCTCCGGCCGGCGGGCGGCTCGCGCGTGCAACTGGCGTCGGCGGGCATGGATGATTCCCTGGCCCGTCAGGTCCGCGCCTCGGCCACCGATCGGTCCCTGGACCTGCCCCCGGCGCCGGCGCCCGACGCGCTCGCGGCGACGGTCACGCCGATTGATGCGCCCGCGCC
>RFGI01000008.1 GCA_003696725.1 Planctomycetota bacterium
CGGTCGGCGATGTCCTGGCTGCGCAGGCCCTGCACCACATGGGCCAGCACGTCGCGCTCGCGGTCGCTGAGCCGATCCATGAGGGCGGAGACCCGGGCGCGGTCGGCCTGGCGGGCTTGCTCGGCGCCGTCCATCCGCACGGCGCGTTCGACGGCGTCGAGGAGCGTCTCGGGGGCGTAGGGCTTCTCCAGGAAGTCGATCGCGCCGGCCTTCATGGCGCGGACCGCGCTGGCCGTGTCCCCGTGCCCGGTGATGAAGATGATGGGCAGCCGCTCGCCGCGCTCGACGAGCGCCCGCTGGAGTTCGAGCCCGCTCATCGCCGGCAGGCGCAGGTCCAGCAGGATGCACCCGGGGCCGGCCTCGGGCTCGACCCCCAGGAACGCTTCGCATGATTCGAACGCGCGGACGCGCAGCCCCGCGGATTCGAGCAGGAAGGTCACCGACTCCCGGATGGAGGCGTCGTCGTCGATGACGTACACGGTCGGGATCGAGCGCTCGGTCATGTCGCAGGCTCCGGTCGTCCGCGGCCGTCGAGCGGGAGTTCGACGGTGAAACAGGACCCGGTCGGCTCGGCCGGCGTCCACGCGATCCGCCCGCCGTGCGACTCCACGATCGAGCGCGTGATCGCCAGGCCCAGGCCCATGCCCTCGGCCTTGCTGGTCTGGAACGGCTGGAACAGGCGGTCGGCGTCGAGCTGAAGCCCGCGGCCGGTGTCGCGGACCTCGAGCCGGAGCCGGCCGCCGGCTTCGCTGACGGACACGGCGAGATCACGAGCGTCGTGCGGGCACTGGGCCAGTTCGTCGATGGCGTTGCGGAGCAGGTTCACGATGATCTGCTCGAGCTGCACGCCGTCGATCGGCGCCCGCTGCGGCGCGCGGTCCAACTCGAACCGGGCGCGCACGCCGACCCGCGCCGCGTCGTGCTCGACCGACCGCCAGGCGCGTTCGACGGCCTCGGCCGGGCGGACCCACCCGCCGGCGGGTGTGCGGCCGCGGGCCTGCTCGCGGACGCGGTGGATCAGCGCCCCGCCGCGCTGCGCCAGCCCGGCGATCTCGCGCAGGATCCGGGCGAGGTCGCCCGAGGCCAGTTCCCCGGACGCGGCCCGCATCGACGCGCCGGTGGCGAAGTTCGAGATGGCCGCCAGCGGCTGATTGAGTTCGTGCGCCAGGGCGCTGGCCATCTCGCCGACCGCGGCGAGGTGCTCGGCCCGGGCCAGCTGGGCGTCGCGCTCGCGGGCCTGCCGCTGCGCTTCGCGCAGGTCTGTGATGTCCGACGCGACGCCGACGTACCCGAGGGGCTCGGCGTCGCTGTCGGCGCGCGGGGCGCCGCGGATCAGCACCGTGCGGTCGCCGAGGGGCGTGGCGAGCCGGCACTCGAGCTGGAACGGCGCCGGCGGGTTCTGGCGCGTCACCAGCTCGAGCAGCCGGGCCCGGTCGGCCGGGGCGAAGGCGTCGAGCCAGCCCGGGCCGGTGAGGTCGCGCTCGGCGCGCCCGGTCAGTCCGCTCCAGGCGCGGTTGCAGAACTCGCACGTGCCGTCGGGCCTGGTCAACCAGATCATCATCGGCGCCTGGTCGGCGAGCACGCGGAAGCGGCGCTCGCTCTCCCGGATCGCTTCCTGCATCTCGCGCTCGACGGTGACGTCCAGGATCACGCCGTCGAGCCACAGCACTCCGCCGTCGGCGTACGTCGCCCGGCCCTGCTCGTAGACCCAGCGGACCTCGCCGTCGCGGCGCCGGACGCGGTACTCGAGCGTGAACGGCTGCTCGCGCGCCACGGCGCGCTCGACCGCCGCCTCGACCTGGGCGCGGTCCTCCTCCACGATGACGCTCGCCCAGGATCGCACGCGCGAATCGATGAACTCATCCGCCGGATACCCGGTCAGGATCTCCGCGCCGTCGGACAGGAAGCGCATGGTCCAGTCGCGGTCCATCTCGCAGCGGTAGACGGCGCCGGGCACGCTCTGCACGATCGAGCGGAACCGCTCCTCACCGGCGCGGAGATCGCGCAGGCTCTGGCGGACGCGGCGCTCCAGGGCGCCGGTCGCCTCGGCGCGCTCCAGGGCGATCGCGGCGACGTCCGCCGCCGATTCGAGCAAGCGGATCTCCTCGTCCGACGGGCCCCGGCGGTCCGACGGGTACAGCGCGAACGTGCCGAGAACCCGCCCGTCGCTGGCGATGATGGGCTGCGACCAGCAGGCGACCAGGCCGTGCCTGTCGGCCAGTTCGCGGTAGTCGTCCCATAATGGGTCGGTGGCGATGTCGCTGACGACGACGCGCTCGCCCCGGTGCATGGCTGTCCCGCAGGAACCGGCGCGAGGCCCGATGCAAAGGCCGTCGATCGCGCGGGCGTACTCATCCGGGAGCGACGGCGCCGACGCGTGCCTGACGCGCCCCGTGTCGGCGTCGAGCAGCAGGACCGAGGCCCGCGTGCGGTCGGCGATGGCCTCGATCGAACGGGTGAGCAGATCCAGGCACGCGGCGACGGGTCGCCCACGGGCGATGTGCTCCAGGCATTCGCGCTGGGCGGCAAGAAGCGCATCTGCCCGGCGCGCGTCGGTTATGTCCTCGACCATGCCGACGAGGAACCCGTGCTCGCGAGAGCCGGCCACGATGCGGTCGCGCACCCAGCGGATCGAGCCGTCGGGACGGACGACCCGGTACTCGAACTCGAACGGCTCGAGTGTCGCCGTGATGTGGGCGCAGATCTCGCGCACCCGCTGGCGGTCGTCCTCGTGCACGTACTCGGTCCACGAGCCCGGGGCGGCGTAGGCGACCTCGCGAGGCCGGCCCCACACCCGCTCGAACGCCCGGCTGACGTAGAGCGTCCGCCACGGGTCGACTGAGACGACGAAGAGCACCAGCGCCGATTGCTCGACGAGTGATTCGACCAGCACCGCGGGGTCGATCGGCGCCGGTCGGGCTGCGCCATCGACCGCCTGGGCTGAGTCTGAGAAGGCGGGTCGCGTCACGGGTTGCTCCCCCCGGTCGATCAGCCAGCGGGCGCGTCGGCTGATCGCCACATATAATACCCGTTGAACGACCTGTTCGGGGAACCGGATGGGATCGGCCGGGGGAGGGGGGGAGAACCCGCTCATGAAGATGAAGAAGATGGCCGTCGGCATCGTTGGGGGAGCGGTTGTGCTCGTGGCCGGCGTGGGCGCCGTCGCTGTGGCGCGGATCGACGCGATCGCACGGGCCGCGATCGAGCGTGGCGCCACCGGGGCGCTCGGTGTGCCCACCTCCCTGGAGTCCGCCGACGTTGGCCTCCTCTCGGGGACGTTTGCCCTCCGCGGGCTGAGGATCGCGAACCCCGAGGCGTTCGCTGACACAGGCGAGGACTTCCTCCGACTGGGTGAGGGCGGCGTGGCGGTGTCGCTGGGCACACTCAGGGGGGACGTGATCGAGCTGCCCCACCTTCGCCTGGCCGATTTGGCGATCGACCTCCAGCGGCGTCGGGGGGCCTCAAACTACGGCGTCATCCTCGATCACCTCAACGGCGCGGACGGGACCGAAGCGGGCGAACCCGCGGACGAGGGCCCGGGCCTGATCGTGCGCGAGGTGACGATCCGGGATGTGCGCGTGCGCGTCTCCGCGGCGCCGATCGGCGGTGAGCCCACCGTGGTGACCATCCCGATCCAGGAGATCACGTTGACGGACGTCGGGAGCGAAGAGCCGCTGCCCGTCGGCGCTCTGGCCGGGGTGATCGTGCGGGCCGTCCTCTCGACGGCGGTCGAGCAGGGGGGCGCGCTCCTCCCGGCGGACCTGGCGTCGGATCTGAAGGGCTCGCTGGCGAGCCTGGGCCCGCTGAGCGACCTGGGCGTCTCCGTCTCGGCGGACATCGGCGCCGAGGCCGAACGCCTGCTCGAGAGCGCCGGCGCCGCGGCGGACCGGGCCGTCGATGAGGTCACAGACAAGGCGAAGGACGCGAAGAAGACGCTCGAAGACCTCGGCAAGGGGCTGCTGCCGGGTTCGAAGAAGAAGCCGACAGGCGGCGGCAACTGACGAACGGGCGACGCGCTTGAATCCGGTCCCGGCCGGGTCGCGTAGAATCCGCACGATGAAGGTTCGCCGGCGTTATCACCTGCACACGCCCGGGCTCGCGTTCGTTGCGGTGACCTTGCTGCTGGGCCTGGGCGCGGTCAACAGCCAGAACAACCTGCTGTTTATTGCGTTCGGGCTCGCGGTGGGCTCGATCCTGGTCACGGGGTTCATCACCGGCTCGACGATGATGAAGGTGCAGGTCGAGCGCCTGGCGCCGCCGACGGCGCGGGCGGCAGAGCCCTGGCACGTCACCTACCGCGTGCGCAACCGGAGCCGGTGGCTGCCGGCGTTCGGGTTGATCGTGGAGGAGCGGAACGCGCGCCCGCGCGGATCGGCGCCCGAGGTGCGGACGGCCGTGCGGCACGTCCCCGCGCGGCAGCGACGCTACGCCCGCGCCCGGTGCATCCCTTTGCGGCGCGGCGTGGTGCGGCTCGAGGCGGTGCGCGTGTGGACGGCCTTCCCCCTGGGCGTGATGAAGAAGTCGGCGACCTTCCAGCAGCCGGCGACGGCGCTGATCCGGCCGGCGCTGGTCCCGGTCAGCGCCGGCGCGCTCGAGCAGGCCCTGGCCCGCGCCGGCCGGTCCGAGGCGATCTCGAGGCGCATCGGCCGCGACGCGGAGTTCCACAGCCTCAGGCCGTACATGCCGGGCGACCCGGTCCGGCGGATCGCCTGGCGGGCGTCGGCGCGCACGGAGGACCTGGTGGTCCGCGAGCACTACGCCGCCTCGTCGGGGGACGTCGTGATCGCGCTCAATCTCTCGGGCGGCGCCGACGCCGAGCCCGACCAGCGCCGGCAACGCGAGGAGCTCGCCATCAGCGTCGCGGCGAGTCTCGCCGAGCGGGCCCACGTACGCGGGGCGCGGGTGGCGCTGATCGCGCCGGATTCGGGCGACGTGATCCTGTCGTCGATGGACGGCTCGCCCGGGGCGTGCGACGCGATCCACGATGCGCTGGCCCGGCTCGATCTGGACGGCGACCCGGCCGTGCGGGCGCGTCGGCCCATCCCCGACGCCGCCGGCGCGGTCGTCGTGATCCACGCCCATGAGGTCGATCCCTCGATCGGCCCGGCCGGCGTCACGCACCTGTCCGCGGCCCGCGCGGCGGGCCGGGCCACCAAGCCAGAGCCCCAGGAGCGGGCGGCGTGACCCGCGGGCCGGTCTACCTGCGCCTGCTGATCTACGCCACGGTTGGGGCGGGGATCGGCGTGTACACGCTGGCCGAGGGCGACGCGCTCTTCGCGGCGCTGGCGTTCGCGGTGTGGGCGATGGCCTGGCCCGTGAGCCTGGCGCAGCGCGGCTCGCCGCTGCCGCGTCCGATCCTGACGCTCGCGCTGGTCGGCGCGCTCGCGTACGCCGTGCTCCGCGCCGCGGCCGACACGCAGGACCTGGTGACGGCCGTCTCGCGCCTGTTGGTCGCCCTTCAGCTCGTCAAGCTGTACGACCGCTGGGGTCGCAACGACCGCGGGCTGATCCTCGCGACCAGCGCGTTCCTCGCCGTCGGCGCCGTGCTGACCAGCAACTCGCTCGAGGTGGGGGCGTCGATGCTCGGCTACCTGCCGATCCTGATGTGGGCCACCCTCCAGCACGGGCTGGCCCGCGTCGAGGAGGCCGCCGGCGAGCGGCCGAGGACCCGGCGCCGACGCGCCGAGTCCCGCGACCTGCGCCGGCTCACGTTCGTCGCGGGCGCGGCGGCTCTGGGGCTGGCCGTCGCCACGTTCCTGATCGTGCCTCGCGGCGTCGGCGAGGGGTTCCTCGGCGGGATCAACGCGGGGCCCACGCTGGGCGCGCGGTCCGGGTTCAACGACTCGGTGACCCTCGGCGACGCGGGGCTCATCACCGAGTCGCGCGAGCCGGTCATGGACGTGGTCTTGCGCAACGGCGAGGGCCGGAACATCGGCTCCTCGGGCCGGCCGTTGCATCTGCGCGGCGCGGTCCTGACCCGATACGAGGACGGCCGGTGGACCAAGGGCGAGGGCGGCGCCGCCCTCGACGCAGCCCTGGCGCCCGGCGCCGCGCTTCAGCTCTCGAACCCGGCGCCTCGCGCCGAGACCTTCACGCTCGACGTCACGCTGCGCGGCGGGCGGGGGACGCATCTGTTCGCACCGCTCAGGCCCATCTCGATCACGTCGGACAGCCGGATCGGCATCCGGGTCGAGCGCGAGACGCTCGAACTGCAGACCCGCCTGACCGGGCCCACGTCCTACAGCGTGCGGTTCCAAGACACGGACGCGGTCGCGGCGGGCGGCCGGACGCCGGCGTCGGTCGACGGCGCCGCGTCCGACCGCGTGCGCCAACTCGCGGAGTCGCTGCTCGAAGACGCCGGCGTGCCCGCGGACCCGGCCCAACGCGACGCCGACGCGGACGCATCGGCCGTCGGCGCCCTCGTCAACCGGCTCCACCGGGAGTACTTCTACACCACGCAGATGACGGCCGCCGAGGCCGGCGAGGACCCCATCGAGATGTTCCTCTTCCGCACCAAGGAGGGGCACTGCGAGTATTTCGCCTCGGCGCTGACGGCGATGTGCCGGAGCGTGGGCCTGCCCGCGCGGGTGGTGACGGGGTACCTGGCCGTCGAGTTCGACGACACCGCCGGCGCGTACCTGGTGCGTGAGAGCAACGCGCACGCCTGGGTCGAGGTGCGGCTGTCCGACGGGCGGTGGGTCACGGTCGACCCCTCCCCGCCGGACGATCTGGCCGTCGTCCACCAGCCGCCGACGGGCGTGGTCGCGAGCGTGAACCGGTGGTTCGACAAGATCTCGCGGTGGTGGATCGTCAACGTGGTGGCGTTCGACGAGGGCAAGCGCCAGGCCCTGGTCGGGCGCGACCCGCTGCTGATCGAATCGACGCTCAGGTCGGCGGCGGAGGATGCGCTGCTGCCCGCCCGCACCGGCGGGGCGCCGATCCTGCTGATCGCGCTGCTGCGCGGCGTGGTGGTGTTCGCGGGCGCCGCGGCCCTGGGCTTCGCCGTGCTGCACGTCTGGACGGCGCTGGGCGGCGTGCTGCGGTCCAGGCGCGCCGCGCGCCGCGCCGACGGCGACGACCCCGCAGCGGCCGAGCGCCGGGCCCAGCGGGTGTTCTATGCCCGTGTGCTGCGGGCGCTGCGCCGCGCGGGGTTCGCCAAGCCCCCCGGCAGACCGATCCTCGACCATGCGAAGAATCTGTCCCGCGCCGACGGCGTTCTGGGCGGGGCGCTCGACGAGATCGGCCGGCTGTACTACGCCTCCCGGTTCGGCCGGCACACGCTCTCGCCGGCGCAGCTCGAGCGGGCCCAGGCGCTGGCGGGGCTCATCGCCCAGCGCGCGCGGGCCGCTGGCGCCGGGCGTCGGCGCACAACCGTCCGATAGCGCCGGGTCGTGACGCCCCGCCGCCGGCGTTGTCAAGCCACGAGAGGGGCTGGTCGATGGCGACCGTCGGGGCCGGCCCGGGCCGATCGCGCGGGCTGCTGAATCGGTCTCACTCAGAGGGGATGCTGTGCCCGCCTCACGCTCGCGAACCGAGAACTGGCGCCGGACGCTCCAGCAGGTCTGCGAGCGCAACGGCGGGATCGAGATCGCCATCCCCAGGCCGGGCGACGCGGCGTGGCCCAACGCGTCCGAGCAGGACGACGCGGCCGTCAACCTGATCTGGCGGGTTCGGCTCCTGGCCGTCGGGAATGATGAACTGGTCATCGAGACGCCCTCCACACTCGGCGAGCGGATCGATCTGCGCGACGGGCTACACCTGATCGTCGTCTTCTCGCTGGGCCAGAACCGCTGGATGTTCCGCACGCGGACGCTGGGGCGGCTGCGCTGGAAACTCAATCACCACCACGCCGTCGGCGCGGTCCGGCTCCGCGCGCCGGAGCGGGTCGAGCGATGCCAGCGCCGGCAGTTTTATCGAGTCTCGACGGTGGGGCTGATGCTCCCGCGCGCCGACGCGGCGCCGCTGCTGAACACGTCCAGCGCGATCGCGGCGGAGAAAGCCGTCCAGACGCGGATCGAGATCCTGCGCGAGGGCGCCGTCGCGGGGTACGTGGGGTTCGAGCCGCCGATCCTTCTGCCGGAAGTCGGGCCGGCGGCGCGGGCCCTGCTCGTCAACGTCGGGGGGGGCGGCGCCGGGCTGATGGCCGAGGGCGACGCCGCGGGCGTTTTCGACCAGCACCGGCTGTTCTGGGTCACCCTGCACCTGATGCCGCACCTGCCGGCGCCCCTCTCGGTCGTGTGCCGGCTGGCGCACGTGCGCATCGACAGCGAGCAGCGCCGCTACCTCGGCATGTCCTTCGAGTTCGGGCACCACCCGGACTACAAGCAGTTCGTGGTCGACACCCTCTGCCACACGGTCAACGAGATCCAGCGGCAGCAGCTGCGGCGTCGCACGGACGAGCCCGGCGCCGATCAGGCGTCGGCCTGAGCGGGCGGGCGCCCGAGCAACCTCGCCAGGGCGGCGCCCGGGTCCGCGTCGCGCATGAGCGATTCTCCGACCAGCACGCTCCGGATCCCGGCGGTGCGGAGCCGGTCCAGGTCCGCCTTGTTACGGATGCCGGACTCGCTCACCACGACGGACCGGTCCTCGACCAGGTCCGCCAGCCGGACCGAGTGGTTGAGGTCCACCTTCATCGTGCGCAGATCGCGGTTGTTGATCCCCAGCAGCATATAGGAGCGGGCCGGGAACCCGACGTGCGGCCGCAGCCGCAAGAGGTTTTCCGCGGAGTGGACCTCGACCAGGGTGGTCAGTTGCAGCTCGTGCGCCAGGATCATCAGGTCCAGGAGCTCCGAGTCGTTGAGGCACTCGGCGATCAGAAGGATCGCGTCGGCGCCGAAGGCCCGCGACTGCCACACCTGCCACGGGTCGACGATGAAGTCCTTGCGCAGGACGGGCAGGGGGCAGGCGTCGCGCACCCGGTGGATGTATTCGATCGACCCGCCGAAGAACGCCTCGTTGGTCAGGCAGGAGATCGCGGCGGCGCCGTTGGCGTGGTACCGTTGCGCGATGAGCGCGGGGTCGAACGCGTCGCCGGCGTACTCCGGGCGGATGAGCCCGGCGCTGGGGCTCTTGCGCTTGATCTCGGCGATGACGGCCGTGCGCCCGGTGCGACGCGGGGCGGTGACGGCCGTGAAGAAGTTCCTGGGCCGGCCCAACTCCTCGATCATCTCCTGGAACTGCTCGATGGGTGTCTGGGCCTTGGCCCGCTCCAGATCGCGCCGCGTCGCCGCCACGATGGTTTCGAGGGTCACGTCGGGACGGGGTGCGTCGGTGGTCATGGCGGGGGTCGGGCTCCTGACGGGGTCGGCGGCCCCTGTTCTAGCCGCGCCGGGCGAGCCGGGCGAGCCCGGGGCCCTCTCGCCGGCGGGGGACGCCGCGCCGGGCTTCGATCGGCTCGCCGTGGTCGGCGTCTGGATTGTGATCGCGCTGGTGACGTTGGTGGTCCTCGCCAAGCGGGGGGCCCTCTCGCCGCGGAGGCTGCGCGAGGGCCGGTCGCGAGACCCGGCCGGTGCGCCCGCGTCGCTCTGGCTCGGCGCCGGGTTCGGCCTCTTCCTGCTCTGGCGAATTGGGACCGCTTCGGGCGTGTCCCTGGCTGCCGCGGCGGGGGAGCCGACCGCGGGGCTGGGGGCGTCGGCCGGCGCGATGTGGGCCGGTCACGCGCTGGTCCTGTCGGCGGTCGGGGCGCTCGTGTTCTCGCGTCGCGTCCGTCGGGGCGCGACCCGGGCCGGGCTGGTCATCGCGCCGCGCGACGGGCTCGTGGGGCTGGGGGCTCTGCTGCTGGCCGCCGGGCCCGTGCTGGCGACGCTGAATCTGTCAGCCCTGATCCGCGACGCCCTGGCGGGCGAGCCCGCGGGGCCGGTCGCGCACGACTTCCTGGCGGCGATGATCCGTGAGCCGGGCACGCCGGCGTGGTGGGCGGCTCTGGCCGCGGTGGCGCTCGCGACGCCGATCGTCGAGGAGCTCATCCACCGCGGGCTGATCCAGACGGGCGTGCTGAGCGCGACGGGCTCGCCGGCGCTGGCGGTCGTGGTCTCGGCGGCGTTCTTCGCGTCGATCCATCTCGGCGCCGCCGACGCCGCCGCGATCCCGGGCCTGTTCGTGTTCGCGCTCGGGTTGGGGCTGGCCTTCGAGCGGACGGGCCGGCTGGGGGTCCCCATTGTGATGCACGCCCTCTTCAACGCGGGCATGGTCGCCGCGGCGCACCTGGCCGGCTGACGCCCCCGGCCGCACCGGGTAGCCTGTCGCCCGCGCATGACCGACCCCGCGAGCCCACAGGACGGCCGACCCCGCGTGCTGACCGGCGACACGCCCACCGGCCGGCTGCACCTCGGGCACTACGTCGGGTCCATCGAGAACCGGCTCCGCCTCCAGGCTGACCACGAGTGCTACTTCCTCCTGGCGAACCTGCACGCCTTCACCACGCGCGCCGACCGGCCCGATGACATCCGCCGCGACACGCTCGAGATCGTCAAGGACTGGCTCGCCTGCGGCGTCGACCCCAGCCGGTCGGCGATCGTCCTCCAGAGCGAGGTCCCCGCGATCGCGGAATTGACGTGGTTCTTCGCCATGCTCATCCCGTTCAACCGGGTGATGCGCAACCCGACGCTCAAGACGGAGATCGAGGCCAAGGGCCTGGGCGATCGGTACCCGTTCGGCTTCCCGATGTACGCCGTGGGCCAGTGCGCGGACATCCTCGCGTTCCGCCCGGCGTACGTCCCGGTCGGGGAGGACCAGGTCGCGCACATCGAGATGTGTCGCGAGGTCGCCCGCCGGTTCGACCAGGTCTACTGCGGCGTGGACCCGCACTGCGAGGACGACGACTACCCGGCCCGCGGGGGGGTCTTTCCCATCCCGCGCGCGATGGTGGGGCGGGTCGGCCGGCTCGTCGGCGCCGACGGCAAGCAGAAGATGTCCAAGAGCCTCGGCAACGCGATTTTCCTGTCCGACACCCCAAAGCAGGTGAAGAAGAAGATCGGCGGGATGCACCCGGGCCAGAGCCGACAGCCCGACGAGCCGGGCGACCCCGACATCAATCCCGTGTTCACCTACGCAGACATCTTCATCAAGGACCGGGCCTTGGTCGATGCGTTGAAGGATCGATACCGCCGCGGGGACAACCTGGGTGACGGGCACGTCAAGGCCGCCGTCATTGATGCGGTCAACGAGCTGCTCGAGCCGATCCGCGCCCGCCGGGCCGAATATGAAGGACCGGGCGGAGATGACCTGGTGATCGATATCATCCGGGACGGGACGGCCAGGGCCAACGCACTCACCGAGGAGACGCTGTGGTCGGCCAAGGAAGCCATGCGCTTGGGCTTCTGGCGCCGGGCCCTCGTCGCAAGACCCTGACAGGCGGCGTCTCCCGCAACCACCCGGCGGCTGCGTGCGTACCGGGCGTCGGAAGGAGCGCGTCATGCGTCGATGGTTTGTGGTTGGGGCGGCTGTTCTCGGCGCCGGGTTCATCGGCGGTGCGGCGATGCGAGACGAGCCGATGCGCGAGGCGGGCGTCTGGTCGATCGACCGGATGGAGGACATCCTGGCCAGGCACAACGCGTCCGGCGGGCCGTACCTCCGGCTGATCGACGAGCCGACGCTCTCGGCGGGGCTGTACATCGTGCCCGCCGGCGGGACCGACGACCAGACCCCGCACCGGCTGGATGAGGCGTACTACATCATCGCGGGCCGGGCGACCTTCGTGGTCGACGGGCACGAGCGGTCCGCCCGCGCCGGCGACGTGATCTTCGTCAAGCGCGGCGTGGAGCACCGGTTCATCGACATCCAGGAGGAGCTCCGCGTCCTCGTCTTCTTCTCCAAGGCCGACGCCTCCTGAGCCCGGTGATCGTTGACGCCCCGGCGCGAGGGGGGTACGCTCGCCTTTATTGGTCGAGCCGCGCGGGCCCCCGCTCGCGGCCGATCGGGCCTGTAGCTCAGTTGGTTAGAGCGCACCCCTGATAAGGGTGAGGTCGATGGTTCGAATCCATCCAGGCCCACTTTGCGCCCGCGTCATTCCGCGTAGGGCGCCAGTTCCGGCGGGAGGCGCTGGAGCCCCCGGCGCCGGGCCTTGGCCACAGCGTACCGCAGCGATTCGCGCATCCGGCGGCGCACCGCATCGGTGACGTTCAGCCCCCGGCGGTCCATCTCCGCCAGCGCCCACGCCCAGGCGTGATGCTCCTCCAGGCAGCGCGGGCGGTAGACGCCCAGGCCGATCGCGTGGTGCCCGATCTCGTGGAGGAAGACGGCCGCGGACATCGGCCCGCGCGGTCTCGGCGCCTCGATCAGCCGGGAGACACGGCCGTCTGTATAACGCACCTCCCACGCGCAGCCGGTCATGCTCGTCCGCCATTTGCGCACACGCACGCCGTGCTCGGCGAGACACTCGCGGGTCAAGCGGTCGTAGCGCTCGCGCATGGAGCCGGGCGCCGGAGGTCGAGCGGGCATGGGCCGGGCGACTCGGCGGGGGCGCGGTCGCGGGATGAGGTCCCAGAGCGTCAGCACGGCGCCTCCGAGCGGATGATCAACCCTTGGGGCATGGTCCTGCCACGGGCGAAGTCCGCCCAAGCCATGGCCCGCCCGCCCGCGGGCTGGACTTCGAGGAGCCGCAGCCGCGTGCCCCCTCCACAGGCGACCACTCCCCGGGTCGGCTCGATGAGCGTTCCGGGTGGTTGGTCCGATTCCGCCGGCGCCTGTTCCACGCGCAAGAGGCGCACCCGCTCGTCGCCGATCTGCACCGACACACCGGGCCACGGGGTCAGCCCGTGAACCCGCCGGCGGCACGCCTCGGCGCAACGCCGAATATCGACCCACGAGTCGGCCCGGCTGAGTTTCGGCGCCAGGGTGACGAGGGACTCATCCTGCGGCGCCGGGTTCAGCGATCCTCGCGCCAGGTCCTCCAGCGTCCGGCCGATCACCGGCGCCCCTAACGTCGCGAGCCGGTCGTGCAGCTCGCCGGCGGTCATCGACGGTTCGATCCCGACGCGGGCTTGCGCCAGCACGTCGCCCGCGTCCATGCGGTCGGCGAGGGTGATGACGCTGACGCCCGTCTGGGTGTCCCCCGCGAGGATCGCGTGGTTGATCGGCGCCGCCCCCCGCCAGCGCGGCAGGAGCGACGCGTGCAGGTTGACGGCGAACCGGTCGGCCAGGAGCGCCCGGCCGAGCTTCTGGCCGTACGCGATCACCACCCACGCGTCCGCGTGGATCGAGCGGATCGTGTCGGCCACGCCAGGCTCGTTGACGCGCTCGGGGGTCAGGACGGGCGCATCGGGCGTGTGTTCGTGCGCCCACGCGGCGACGGGCGTGGGGGTCATGGTTCGGCGTCGGCCCGCGGGCCTCGCCGGCTGGGTGACGATCGCGGCGATGGTGTGCTCGCGGGCGATCGACTCGAGCGTCGGCAGGCCGAACGCGCCCGAGCCGAAGTACAGGATGTTCACCGCGCCCCCGCGGCGAGCCGCTCGAGGTCCCGGATCCTGGACCGGTTCTTCATGCGGGCCATCGGCGTCATGCGGTCGATGATGAGCACGCCGTCGAGGTGGTCGGCCTCGTGCTGCCAGCAGCGGGAGAGGAGCCCGCGGGCCCGGCGCGTCACGGGGGCGCCGGCGAGATCCAGCGCGTCCAGGGTTACCTGATCCGGCCGGCGGACGTCGCCCCTGATGTCGGGCAGGCTCAGGCACCCCTCCTCGAACTGGACCAGCTCCCCGCCGAAGTCGCGCAGGACGGGGTTGATGAAGACCTCGGGCTCGGCCTGGCAGGTCTCGGGCTCATCGCCGGGGGCTCGGCCGTCTTCGGGCGACGGCGGGACAAACGCGACGAAGAGCCGCCAGGGCACACCGACCTGCGGCGCCGCGAGCCCGATGCCCTCGGCCCTCACCATCAGGTCGATCATCCGCGCCGCGACGGCGCGCACCTCGTCGGTGATCGCCGGCACGGGATCGGCCCGGCGGCGCAGGGCCGGGTCCGGGAAATCCAGGATGCGCAGGGCGGCGGGGTCGATCATCAGTCGCGCTGAGTGTAGGAGTGGCCCGCGGCGCGTGCTGGCGTGCGCGCCGACGGGCCCGTAGCATCCGGGCCGGCCGGGCGTGCGTAGAACGCCGGGCGCGCATCGCCAGGAGGCACCCGGGGTGGCCCTGTTCGGCAAGAAGAAGAGCGACGACACGGCCGAGGCGCCCGCCGAGGACGCCCAGCAGCCCGTCGCCGACCCGGCCAAGGCCGCCCCGTTCTTCGATCGGGCCGGCACCGTCCACGAGACCTCCAACTACGAGTACGCGGTCACCCTCTGGCTCCAGGGCCTGGCGCGCGACCCGACCAGCGTGCCGGGCCTGGAGGGCCTGGCCGACTCCGCCCAGGCGCTGATCGCCACGCGGAACAAGTTCGGCCCGACGAAGGACCAGGAGAAGGCCGCCCGCGACATCAAAGCGCCCGCGCCGGTGCGCCGGCTGATCCTGGCCCTCCTGAACTGGAGCACCCGCCCCTTGGACGTCTCCGCGGGGCTCAAGGCGCTCGAGGCCGCGGGCAAGATCCCCGGCGTGGACACGGCCAAGTGCGCGTACTGGATCGGGCAGCGGGTGCTCAGCGCCGCGGCCCGCGATCCAAAGATCAAGAAGGACGCGCTCGTCCGGATGATGAACGTGCTCAAGGACGCCGGCGCGTTCGACCTCGCGGTCAGGGCCGGCGAGGCCGCCCTGGGCCTGGACCCGTCCGATCGGCAGCTCGACGCCGAGGTCCGCAACCTCTCCGCCCAGGCGACCATGTCCACCGGCGGGTACGAACACACCGGGGAGGAGGGGGGCTTCCGCGCCAACATCCGCGACGCCGAGGCCCAGCGCGCCCTGGAGGAGCAGGACCGCATCGTCAAAACCGAGGACGTCGTCGAGCGGGTCGTCGCCAACGCCAAGGCGGACTACGAGTCCCGCCCGGACGACCCCGCGGCGATCCGCAAGTACGCCCGGGCGCTCTTGGAGCGCGGGACCCCTGCGGACGAGAAGACCGCCCACGACCTGCTGATCGGCGCGTACGAGCGGACCAAGGAGTACGCCTTCCGGCAGGCGGCGGGCGACATCAAGCTGCGCCAGGCGCGGCGGAAACTCGCCTTGCTCAGGGCGGCCGCCGAGTCGGGCGACGCCCAGGCCAAGGACCAGTTCGCCAAGGCCGCCCGCGCGGTCCTGAAGATGGAAGCCGAGGAGTACGCCGACCGCGTCAAGAACTACCCGACGGATCTGGCGCTGAAGTTCGAGCTGGGCAAGCGCTACTTCGAGCTGGGCCGGTTGGAGGACGCGATCGAGATGTTCCAGGCCGCCCGCCGCGAGCCAAAGCGCCGCGCCGAGTGCCTGGCCTACCTCGGGGAGGCGTTCCTGCGCCTGGGCTGGCAGACCGAGGCGATCGACACGCTCCGAGAGGCGCTCGCGGCCCACACCAACGAGCAGGACGAGATCGGGCGCGGGCTGCGGTACGCGCTGATGTCGGCGCTGGAGGGGCAGGCCCGGGAGTCGCGCGACCTCGCCGCCGCGGAGGAGGCGGCCAAGATCGCCTCCGGGATCGCCGTCGAGCAGCTCTCCTTCCGCGACATCCGCGAGAAGCGCACCGTCCTGCAGGGGCTGGTGAAGGAACTGCGGGCCGAGAGCGCCGCCTAGCGGCCCGGGAGGGCGTCAACGTCATGGCCGTCGGCGGCGCGCCCGTCATCGCGATGATCCCCGCCCGGCTGGCGTCGGTGCGCTTCCCGCGCAAGGCGCTCGCCGCCGAGACCGGGACGCCTCTGGTGGCGCACGTCGCCCGGGCCGCCGCCCGCGCCGAGACGCCCGACCGCGTGGTGGTCGCCACGGACTCCGCCGAGATCATCGCGGCGGTCGAGCCTCTGGGCGTCGCCGCCGTCCTGACCCGCCGGGACCACCCCAACGGCGCCAGCCGGATCGCCGAGGCGTGCGAAACCCTCGCCGTCCCCGATGACGCGATCGTCGTCAACGTCCAAGGCGACGAGCCCGAGATCGAGCCCGAGGCGATCGACGCGGTCGCCCGGGCGCTGGCGGCTTCGGACGCCCCCTCGGCGACGCTCGCGTCGCCGTTCGCCCCGGACGAGGATCCGGCCGATCCGAACCTCGTCAAGGTCGTGCTCGACCTGGCCGGCGACGCTCTCCTGTTCTCGCGGGCGCCGATCCCCTACGTCCGCGAGAGTCAGGGCCGGGCGGCGCCCCTGCGCCACGTTGGCTTGTACGCCTACCGCCGGTCATTCCTGCGCGAGTACGCGGCGATGGCGCCCACCCCGCTGGAAGAGACCGAGGGCCTCGAACAGCTGCGCATCCTCGAGCACGGCCGGCGGATCGCCGTCACCGTCCGGCCGAGCGCTTCGGCGGGGATCGACACGCCCGAGCAGTACGCCCGGTTCGTCGCCCGCTGGCGGGCCAGGTCCGGCGGCTGAACCCGGCCCGCTCAGCGATCACGCCGGCGCCGGAGTTCCTCGATCTGGCGCTCGAGCGACTCGACGCGCTCGCGGAGGTCGTCGCCGGCCGTGTCGCCCGCGAGCCGGCGGGCGAGCGATCCGGCCGAGTCCGCGAGCAGTTCACGAAACGTGGGCTGAGGGTGTGTCTGGGCCAGGGCGCGGAGGCGCTCCAGGGCCCGCTCGTCGCCGACCTCGGCCAGGGCGCGGGCGGCGGCCTGCCGCGAGCGCTCCTCCGGGTCGTCCAGGAGCGGGAGGAGCGCATCGATCGCCCGTTCGGGGTCGTGGTGAGCCAGATCCGCGACGGCGCCGATCGCCACCGGCCGGGTGCGCGACAGCCAGCCGATCTCGGTGTACAGGATCGCCGCGTCGAGCCCCTCCGGCTCGTCGAGCGACGCCAGCCCGCGCAGGGCCCCGGTCCGCACCTGGTCGTGCTGCGACGGCGCTTCGAGCGCCGAGGTGAGGATCGGCAGGTGCTCGGGCCCGCCGCGCCGGCCGAGCCCCTCCAGGGCCGCGGCCCGGACGGCGTAGGACTCGTCCGCGTCCGAGGCGATCGGCGCCAGCGCCGGCGCGACCCGGTCGTCGTCGATCTCGCCCAGCGCTCGCACGACGGCGACGCGGACCTTGGGCTCGGTCGTCTCGGAGAGCGCCGCGAGGAGCTCGTCGGCCCGGTCAAGATCAGCCAGGGACGCGGCGCACGCGGCGCGGACGCTGTGGTGCTCGGACGCGTCGGCGAGGGCCTCGGCCAGCGCCGCGACCGTCTCGGGGCCCGGTCGAGCCGCCAGGGCCTCGGCCGCGTCCAGCCGCGACGGGACGGTCGGCCCCCGCCGCAACGCCCGCGCGACCCACGCGTCCGGGGCGTCGAGCGTGGGCGTCATCAGGACGTGCAGGTAGGGGTCCACGACGATCATTTCCGGGGCGTCGCCGAGGGGGACGGCGCGCTCGTGCCGGCGGCCCGTCACCTCCACGTCGACCCACGTCTCGTCGCCCGACCGCGTGACGATGAGCACGGGCAGCGTGAACGCGAACGCCGGGGTCATCGCGTCGATGCGCTGCGTCTGCTCGACGGTCAGGGCGAGCTCGCCCCGCTCATAGTCCCACGACGCCGACACCGTGACCTCGGGCGTCCCGGGGCGGCGGGCCCACTGCTCGAAGAACTGTTCAAGCGATCGGCCCGAGACCTCCTCCATGACGCCCCGGAAGTCCTCCGTCCTGACCGTGCGGTACTTGAACCGGTCGACGTACTCGCGCAGCCCGCGGAAGAACACGTCGTCGCCGAGGGTCATGCGCAGCATGTGCAGGATCGAGGCGCCCTTGGGGTACGGGTTCGCCGCCTTGGTGAAGACGTCGTCGGGGTCTTCGTACAGATTGGAGACCATCGCCGGGCGCATCCAGGCTCGGTCGTCGTCGGGGTTGAGCCGATCGTCCTCGGCAACGCCGCGGACGTTGCGATGCATGTCGAGCAGGTACCCCGCGTCGAAGCCGTCGCGAGCCTCGAGCCAGAGGGCTTCGAGGTAGGTCGCGAAGCCCTCGTTGAGCCAGATGTGTTCCCAGGAGTTGCAGGTCAGGAGATCCCCGAACCACTGGTGGGCCAGCTCGTGTGAGTTGAGGCCGTCGATGTCCGAGTCCAACAGCGCCTTGGCGTCGAGCACGGCCGTGTCGTGCAGCGTCGTGGCGCTTGTGTTCTCCATCCCGCCCCAACCGAAGTTCCAGACGACCACGTTGGCGTACTTGGCCCAGGGGTACGGCTCGTCCAGACGTTCTTCGAAGAGCCGGACCATGTCCATCGTGGCGCCGAAGGTTTGCTGGACGTTCGGGCCCTGGCCCGGCGGGGCGTACACGGGCATGGGGACCCGGCTGTCGCCCACGTCCACCACATCGAACCGGCCCACCACCAGCGTCACGAGGTACGGCACGTGCGGCCGGTCCTGCTTGAAGTGGAACGTCGAGCGGCCGGCGCTGGTCTGCTCGAGCGCCAGGACGCCGTTGCTCGAGACGAGGTAGCCCTCGGGCACGGTCGCGATGATCTCGGTCGTCAGCCGGTCGTTGGGGAAATCATGGGTGATGAACCAGTTGGAGTTCATCTCCGGCTCGCCCTGCGTGTGGAGCTGCGCCGCCCGCGCGGGCCGGCCGGGCATGGCCGGGCGGCTGGGCGACCAGTACATCCCCTCGACCGGGTCGCGGACCGTGTACTCGATCCGCAGGTCGCGCTCGACCCCCTCGGCCAGCGGCGGGTCGAAGCGGACCTGGAGCGTCATCCCGTCGTGGGTCCACTGCGGCGTCGCCCCGGCCCCGACGAGGGCCACACGCTCGATCGACATGCGTTTGGCGTCGAGGGTGAGCGTGCGCATCGGCCCGCCGAGGGGCGCGAAGCGGAGCCGTTCGATCGCGGTGAACATCGGTGTGTCCATGTCCGGGATGTCGATCTCCAGCCGCATGTGCAGGAAATCCGCCTGGGGATCCGGCGGGTAGTGGCGGCGGTCCGCGCCGGTGGCCGGGTCGACGCGCAAGGGGTCGGCCGGCGCCGACGCGGTGGTGAGCATCAGGCCGGCGAGCAGGAGCACGACGCGGGGTGCGATCCGGTCCATCAGGAGCGTCTCCGACAGCGGTGAAGGGGCGGCGGGTCGGCCGATTTGAGCGGGCCGACCCGGGGGGTACGATACATCATGCCCACCGCGAGCCACGACCCGCGCAACCACGACGCCACACCCTCCGCGGGCGGCCTGCTCGCCGCGACCGGCTCGACCGACGCCGGCCCCGAGTTCTTCAGCCCGATCCCCGAGGGGTACCAGCGCGGCCGGCACACGTTTGTGGCCGTCTTCGGCACGGTGATGAGCGGGCTGGGCAAGGGCATCTTCTCCTCGTCGCTGGCCAAGCTCCTCAAGGACAAGGGCCTGGTCATCGCCCCCATCAAGATGGAGGGCTACCTCAATATCGACTCCGGCACGCTCAACCCCTTCCGCCACGGTGAGGTCTTCGTGCTCGACGACGGCGCCGAGTGCGACATGGACCTGGGCACCTACGAGCGGCTGCTCGACCAGGACCTCGCCGCCGAGAACTTCACGACCTCGGGGCAGATCTACTCGGAGATCCTCGACCGTGAACGCCGGGGCGCCTACCTCGGACGCGACGTGCAGATGATCCCCCACGTCACCGGCGAGGTGAAACGCCGGCTGCGCGAGCTGGCGCTGCGCGGCGACGGCGAACGCCCGGCGGACGTGGTCTTCGTCGAGGTCGGCGGGACCGTTGGGGACTACGAGAACTCGTTCTACATCGAAGCCCTCCGCGAGTTGGCGTTCGAGGAGGGGCCCGGCTCGTGCTGCTTCGTCGCCCTGACGTACATCATCGAGCCGCCGGCGCTGGGCGAGCAGAAGTCGAAAGCGGCGCAGCTCGGCATCCGCCGGCTGATGGAGGCGGGGATCCAGCCGCACCTCGTCGCCTGCCGAGCCGGCCGGCCCGTCGGGGGCTCGGCGCTCGAGAAAATCGCCATGTTCTCCAACGTGCCGGCGCGGCGGGTCTTCAGCATGCACGACCGCCCGAGCATCTACCTGATCCCCGAGGCCATGCGCGCCGAGGGCTTGGACCGCGAGGTGCTCTCGATTCTCAACCTGCACGACCGCGTGAACCTCGCCGCCGAGGACGAGGCCCGGGCCCGCTGGAAGCGGTTCGCGGCGGCGCTGACCGCGCCCAAGCGCCGCGCCGTCCGGGTCGGGCTGACGGGCAAGTACGCCTCGGTGCGGGACGCGTACGCCTCGATCGACAAGGCCGTCGAGCACTGCTCGGCGCACCTCGCCTGCGATGTGACGCTCGATTGGATCGACACCACCCGGCTGACCGACGCGACGATCGCCAGCCGGCTCGAGGGCCTCGACGCGGTGATCGTGCCGGGCGGGTTCGGGACGCGCGGCGTCGAAGGCAAGATCGCCGCCGTGCGCCACTGCCGGCTAACGGGCCTTCCCTATCTGGGCATCTGCCTCGGGTTCCAGGTCGCGGTGATCGAGTTCGCCCGCGATCTCTTGGGGCTCGCCGGCGCCACCAGCACGGAGTTCGACCCGGATTCATCAGAGGCGGTGATCTCCGAGCTGCCCGAGCAAAAACAAATCGAGCAGCTGGGCGGCACCATGCGCCTGGGGGGGCAGGACGTCGTCATCGCGCCGGGCACGCTCGCCGATCGGCTCTACCGCGCCTCGCTCGCCGCGGGCGGGCGGACGCCCGATCCCGACGGTTCTCTGCTCGTCCGCGAACGCTTCAGACACCGTTACGAGGTTGACCCGGCGTGGATCGAGCCGCTCGAATCCGCCGGGCTTGTCTTTTCCGGCCGGCATCCGCAGCACCCGATCATGCAGGTCCTGGAGCTCCCCCGGTCCGGTGAAGCGCGGACCGGTGCGCCGGCGCACCCGTACTTCATCGCGGCCCAGTTCCACCCCGAGCTGACCAGCCGCCCGCTGCGCCCCCAGCCCCTCTTCATGGGTCTGATCGCCGCGGCGATCCGCCGGCAAGATCCCGACGCCGACGTCGGCCCCTGGGCGCCCCCGGCGTCCATCGAATCCGGTGCGCCCAGCGAGACGAAGTCCCCGGCGTGAGCCCCGCCGCATCTGACGCGGCGCCGGCGCACGACGGTGTGGACGCCGACGCCCCCGGCCACGCTACTGTTGGACGCCCGTGCCCTCACTGCTGATCCAATCCGGGCGGGTGATCGATCCGGCCAGCGGTATCGACGCCGTCCGCGATGTGGCGATCGCCGACGGGCGGGTGCGGGCGATCGGGGA
>RFGI01000070.1 GCA_003696725.1 Planctomycetota bacterium
CGAGTGGGACACCTGGCCCCAGATCTCGAACCTCCTGAGCGCGTACCGCTACCGCAACACGTCACAGTTCATCGGCTGGGCCCGCGATTCCGGGCGCTTTGTCGACCTGGCGCAGTTCCTCATCCAGGAGCCGGCCAACTTCACCAGCGGCCCGCGCACGGGCAACCCCGGCGCCTTCCTCGAACTCAACAAGGACCAGACCGGGCCCTGGACCGATCCCGACACCAACGACGCCAACGGCCCGCACCTCGGCGTGGCGCAGACGATCTTCGACCTGACCATGGCCGACCTCCAGGAGGTCCTCTACCCGCCGACGGGCGGCTCGTGGTCCGACCCCGGCCCGCGGCGTCGCGACCGCCAGCCCGCCGACGAGCGCTTCTGGGCCGACACCGACGGCGACGGCCGGCCCGACGCCCGCTGGCAGGAGCTGCCCATCTTCGGCAACGCCTTCGGCCTGCGCTGGGTCATCGCCGGCCGCATCGTCGACAACTCGGCGCTGGCGAACCTCAACAGCCATATCTGGTCGGGGATCTACCCGACTTTTCTGGGCGTCAACCCTCCGTCACGGCCGACCGAAGAGCTCCTCGGCGACGGTCGGACGCCCGCGGATGTGGACCTGTTCCGCCTGATCGCGTCGCAGCTGCCCCAGGCTCGCGAGATCAATCCTGACGGCGGGCCGCCGACCTTCTCGTCCCACCCCGACATCCGCCGCGGCGGGCAGATCGCCTTCAACAATGAACGCCTTGTCAACAGCTGGCGGTTCCACGTGAACTTCGGCCCGCGCTTCGGCCGCGCCCTCGAGCAGCTCGACCGGCTGGACAACTCCAACGGCGTGGATCAGTTCGGCCTCGACAACCCCACCGGCAACTTCATCACCATCGGCGAGGACGCCTCGTTCCCCACCGCCTCGGATCTCTACAACGAGAACCTCCTGAGCCCCTTCGACCTCCGCCGCGTCGAGCGCGCCGCCCTGTGGCGGTACTTCGGCTCGAACCCCTTCAACCCGGCCCTGTCCAGCGCCATCGCCTACCCGCTGCGCGACGAGATCGACCTCCGCGCCTACAACGGCTACAACTTCCGGTCGTTCATCTCCCGCGTCGAGCAGCGCCTCGACGGGCCCATCGGCCGCGGCGAGTCCGGCGGCTTCCTGCCCGGCCTGGCGCCGGAGTACGACGACCTGACCCGCGGCCCCGCGCTGGGGCCCCTGCGCAGCAAGGAATGGGACACCCCCGCCGACTCGCCCCGCACCTTCAACGACTCCTTCATCCTCGACCCCGACTACGAGAACCGCGAGCAGCTCGAGCGTCTGCGCACCGACATCCGCCACCTGCTGACCACGGTTAGCGGCGAGGGGCCCATCGGGCCCGTCCCCGTGCTCAACCCCGCCAAAGAGTTCGAGAGCACCTTCAGCACACGCAAGGTGGACCTCAACCGCTTCGCGACGCCCAACTGCAAGATCGACGTGGACCGCATCCGCCAGCCGGTGCGGGACGCCTTCGCGGCGCTGGTGTGGGCCCTGGCGCCGCTGGCGACGAACCGGCCGCTGATGGCGCCGCTGGATCAGATCGACGACCTGACGTACGCCCAGCTCGCCCATGATGCGGACCTGCACTACGGCGGGGGCGCCAACGGCCCCGCGTCGGCCGTCGCCCAGGACATCTACGGCCTGTCGCCCAATGTGACAGGGGGCGCCGACGCGATCGGCTCGGCGTACGCGCTGCTCCGCGCCGCGGCCCTGGCCGTCAACATCCCCGACGCGACCGATAGTCAAACGGCCGCCGACACACAGACCGCGACGATCGAAGAGCCGACACTCGTGCGCCTCTTCAACCAGCCGAACCTGGACTTCTTCCTCGCCGACTCGTCAACGGCGCAGGCCAGCGTCAACAACGCCGGCGCCATCGCACTGGGCGTGCGCTTCCCGCAGGGGGACGTGTGGGACGACCCGACCCAGCCGACGGACCTGAACATCAACACCACGAACAACCTCCAGGCGCTGCCTCAGGAAGTCGTCGGCGCTCCCGAGAACGGTGTGACACTAGTCGGACTGGACCGCCAGCCGTTCCTGGTGCAGGCGTACGCGGCCGTATACTACGCCAACGGCAACGCCACCGAGGACGCGGTGGTCAACCAGGCCGACACCGTGCTGGATCCTGACGACGGGCAGGATCTGCTGGGCTCGATGTTCGCGGTCGAACTGGGCAACCCGTGGCCCGAGCCCCTGAGCCTCGCCGGCTACGTGGTCCTGATCGATGACGGGACGGATCAACTGATCCTGGATTTCGACGCCGCATCGATCGACGGCGGCGCGATCATCGGCGCCGGTCAGACGGCCGTGTTCTACTACTTCAGCGAGGTCTCCCCGGAAGCCGCCGCCGACGCGGCCAACGAGTGGGACGTCATCCAGGCCGAGCTCCGCGCCCAGTTTGAGGACGGCGGGACCCAGACCCACGAGATTCTCGATCCGATGAACGGCGACCCGGCGTTGGCCGGCTCGGCGTTCACAACGGATCAGATCAACTTCTTCCGCGCCTTCGGCGGCTCGCCGTCGCTGCCCGTACTCCTGACCCGGCAGATCCCGGGGCTGACGCCGACCGAGGTGCTGGTGGACAGGCTGTCGCCGGCGCCGGGGCTCGTCTTCCCGATCACGCTCGACGCGGCGATCGACCTGGCGCCGCTGCTCCCGCCCGCGCCCACGGCCACGCCGCCCTTCGTCTACGCTGGCCGGGCCGCGGTGCAAGCGTCCATCCGCAGGCCCGACGATCTCGGCGCCGGGGGCGGGTTCCCATCGTACGTGATCGAACGCCCGCAGGACAACCTCGGCGCGTTCCATCAGGGCGTCGACAATCTCCAGATCTGGCTGGTCGGTGAACCGACGTCACCGCCGGACCCCGGCCCCGCGGCCTTGGCCTCGGACGCGATCACACTCGGTGAGATCCGGCTTCTCAACCCGGCTATTCAGAACGGCTCGCACAACACCGCGCCGTTCGAGCTCTTCGTCCCCAACACGCCGCTGATCTCCACGGCGGAGCTCGGCCTGATCTGCCCCTTCGCCCACATGTACATCCACCCGGACCAGGGCCCGCCCAGCGTCGCCGGCGCGTGGGACACGTCGGGGAACCTCGGCCCCGGCAAGTGGGCCACCGTCTCCGAG
>RFGI01000071.1 GCA_003696725.1 Planctomycetota bacterium
CGCAAGGGGGTGTACGGGAAAAACGCCCGGCGGTTTCACGCGGAGCGCCGGATGCTCTCGCAAGTCCGGGCGCGGCGGGCGGTTGCCGATCGTTCCCGACAACCCGGCCCCGGCGCGCCCGCCAGCCTCAGCCCGAGCGCAGCCCGAACAGACGGGCGGCGAAGCCCAGCGTCGCGGCGAGCGTGGCTCGGGTCGAGTTCGCCGATTCGATCTCGGCCAGCAGCGCCCGGCGGGCGGCGTCGGCGGCGTCGGCGTCGTAGCCGGCCAGCGCCGCCGTCTCGTCGAGCCGGTCGCGCACCTGCGCCAGCGCCTCGCCCGTGATCGAACGCAGGCGCGAGCGCAGCTCGCCGTGGAGCATGAGGAGGCGCTCCTGCGTCGCGATGACGGCGTGGGCCGCGGCGAGCTCGGCCAGGGCCGCCACGAGCAGCGCCCGCTCGTCGTCGGTCAGCGGCGACGGGGCCGGCGTGGTGAGCCGATCGGTCAGGCGGTCGATGGTGTCGGTGTCGATGGGCATGGCTGGTCTCAGGGCGTGGGGTCAGCGGGCGCGGGCAGGAGGTCCGGGGCGAAGTCCGCGAGGATCGTTTCGAGAAGCCGGCGCGAGTCGGGGTCGGCGACGCGGGCCAGCACGCGGTCGCGCCACACCTCGGCGAGGCGCGCCGACGCGGGGCCGGTGATCTCGCGCTCCAAGGCGCGAGCCCGTGCCAGGGCGTCGGCCGAGGCCAGGGCGTCGGCGAAGAGCCGGGCGACGGCCGCGGCCCGGCGGTCCAGTTCCGCGAGCAGGCTCTCGCGGGCGGCGACGAGGTCGCGCACGGGGGTCAGCGCGTCGAGCAGCCGGCTGCGCGTCCCGGCGCCGTCGCTCATCCGCCACGCCAGGGCGTAGTCGCCCAGCCAGGCGCGGGCGGCTTCGGGCGTCATCGCGCCGGCCCGCACCTCGGCGGCCAGCGCGTCGGGCGCGGGCTCGGACGCCGGCTGCGCCAGGGCCGCGTCCAGCGCCCCGGTGTCGGCCCGGCCGTCGGGCGTGATGTAGCGTGAGACGATCCCGGCCTCGATGTCGGCCCGGCGCGCGGCGGCGTCGACGCGGGCCAGAGCGTCCACGGCGGCGCGAAGGGCGGCGAGGTCCTCGGCGTAGGCCGACCCCAGCCGGGCGATCGCGTCGGTTTGGGCCCGGGCGACGCGGTCCTTGATGTCGGGCGAAACGCAGCCCGCCGGGGTCACGATCGCCGCGGCGAGAGCCACGAACACGGTGAACCGGAGGATGAACAGACGGTGCATGGCGCGCTCCTGTCGCGTGTGGTCGCGGTCAGGATCGCGGGCCTCAACCCGGGTTCAAGCACAAAACGCGCGCAGCGCCGGGCGCTGTGCGCGAATGTGACCGGGCGCCCCGTCGGCGTGCGCGCGAGTCGGGCGTGTCTTACCGGCGCCGGCGGCGTCCGAGCGTCCCGACCAGGCCCACGGCGCCCAGCGCCACCCCCGAGGGCAGCGGCACGATCGACGCGCCGGGCGAGCCGGCCAGGTCCATCCCCAGCCCGTACACGCCGGACCCGGTCTCGGGGATCTCCTCGCCGAAGACGTCCGCGGTGGCGCCCCACAGCCCGAACGACCGCGCCACCGGGTTCCAGCGGTTGGCGAGCCCGTTGTACGCGATGGGCTGGAAGAAGAAGGTCGCGTCGCCGGTTCTGCCGTCGGCCATATTCATGCGCAGCGTCAGGCTGCCGCCCATGATGTTGGTCGTCGGGTCGATGTTCATCTGACCGGCGACGAGCGAGAGCGACCCGGCCCGGGCGCCGACGGTGTTGGGGTTGAGATTCCGTTCGCGGAAGAGGTCCGCCTCGAAGCGGGTGAAGGTGAGGGTGTTGGCCGACTCGTCGTAGACGGTCTGCATCGTGCCGAAGTAGCGGAACAGGATCGCGCCGGCGCCCTCGCTGTTGCGCGGGGCGTGCAGGACCGAGAACCCGAACCCGCTGCCCGTCCCCTGGAGGATGTTGTGGTCCAGCCGGACGGGGTCCGCCAGCGCAGCGGACGCGGCGGCGGTCAGGACGGTCGCTCCGATGAGTGCGTGGGTCGCTCGCATGGCTTGCCTCTCTGTGCGTGTGTCGCGCCAGGCGCGGGGAGCGCCCGGACGCACAGGAAGCCTGCCCGACCGTGGCCGCCCGGCCAGGCGAAGGCGCGCCATCGCCGGCGCGCGGGGTCGGGCTGTGCGGACTGGTTTTCGGACAGGCCGGTTATCGGCGTCGGCGCAGAGCCGCGAGCCCGGCCAGGCCGAGGACGCCGACCGCCCCGGGCGCCGGGACGACGGCGGTGGGGATCAGGACCGGGGCGCCGTTGAGCACCGGGTTGACGCCGGGCTGGGTCGGTGGCGCGATGAGGTTCGCGTAGCCCGCGCCGATCGCCGCGGGCCCGGTGAACATCAGCAGCGTGACGGCCTGGCCGTTGTCGAGCTGCTGGGCGGGGTCGAGGGACCAGCGCCAGTCGTGCGAGGCGCCGAACGCGCCGAGGTCCTCGAGGTCGCCCGGGTCGCCCGCGCCCGGCGCGACGACGCCCGGCCCGGGGGTGAGGAGCCCCCGGCCGCGCACGATCGAGGCGTCCATCACGTCCGAGCCCGGGATGAAGGACAGCCCGCCGACCTCGAAGGTCAGCAGCGACTGGACGGTCGCGGCGCTCTGGGACACCAGGCGCAGCGAGTACGCGAAGACGAGGTCGCCCTCGGCGAGCGCGGGCCCGCCCTGGCCGACGCTCGTCGCCTGGGTGACGCGGTAGACACGGGTGGTGAGCGTGGTGGCGTCGAGGATCGCGCCGCCCGCGGAGCGCACGAACCCGGACTGGGTGAACGCGGCGCCGGCCGCGAAGGGTGTGGCGTTCATGTCCAGCGTGGCGACGAGGTTGGTGAAGGGGGCGAGGTCCGCGACCTGGTGCATGCCGGGGTCGAAGGCCGCCAGCGCCGGCGTCGCGACGATCGCCGCGCCGAGGACGGCCGCCCGGGTGAGTGTGTTGCGCGCCACCGTGTCTTCTCCTCGTCCGTCCTGAATCCTGCGCGGCGCGCCGGCCCTTGCCGACCGGTCGCGCCGGGTCTGTCGTTCGTGATCGGCGCCGGCCCGGGCCCCCACCCGTGTGCGCGGCCGACGCCGGTGACTCACCCTGCCGCCCGCCTCCGTCGCCGCGCCGCCAGCGCCGCCATCCCCACCAGGCCCGTCCCCGCGGCGCCGGGCAGCGGGACGACCGCGCCCAGGTCCGGCTGGCCCGGCTGGTTGACCAGCGCCAACATCTCGACGGTGGTCCCGCCGTGGTTGGTAATGAGGACCTGCGACCGGCCGATCTGCACGTTGCCCGAGGCACGGACGTACCAACCGAAGCGGTCGGTCTGGCCGACGCCCCCGAGGTTGTCGGTGTCGAAGTCGAAGATGAAGACGTCGCTGAGCCCGAGCCCGCTGTTGTCCTGGAGCGAGACCACGGCCGACGGCTGGTTGCTCATGTCGGCGATCGTGCCGTGGGTGGCGGCGGCGAGGTCGCCGATGTCGATGTTGCCGCCGGCGGGCGCGCCGAACATGAACTGCTCGATCCCGCTGGGCCCGTGGCCGACGAACTCGTAGGCGATGACGACCGTGTCCAGCCCGACGCCGGGCGACGCGACGTTGCCGAACACCGTGGCGGTGAGCGTGCCGGTGTACGAAAGCGTCGAGAAATGGGCCGTGAGGCTGTTGGGCGTCGTCATGCCGCTGACGACGCCGGTGAGGTCGAGCCCGGTCAGGCCCGCCGTCACATCCGAGAGGGTGGCGACGCCGATGTCCGCCACCGGGATGGTCCCGGCAAACGCGGCCGAGCCCGTCAGAGCCGCGGCCGCGAACGCTCCCGCTCGAAACATACGCGAGTGCATCTCTGGTCTTTCTCCGCCCTTCGTCCTGTGAGCCGGAAACTCAGTGCTCACACGGACTTAGAAGGCTCTCCGAGCACGATTATGCCGCCCGGCCGGCGTCGAGGCAAGGGCCTTGGGCCGACATTTCGGAAAAACCCTCACACACGACCGGGCACGGCCCATAACCTCGAACCCGCCGATCCCCACGCCCACCGACGGCGATCGACGAACCCGCCGCAGGGCCCGCGCCCGACCGTCCGATGATCAGCGGCGGGCCGGCCCGCGTAGCACCCCTGAACGCCCGAGGAGCGACCATGATGCCGAGATCATCCAACCCGGCGTCCGACGGCCTGTGGGTGATCCTCGGCGGCGGGGGCATGCTCGGGCGGGCGTGGTCCGAGAGCCTCCGTGCTGACCCGCCCCCCGGCGGGTGGCGGGCGCTGACGCGCGCCCAATGCGACATCACCAGCGAGGCCGACGCCGCCGCGGCGATCGCGCCGGGCGTGGGTGTGGTGGTCAACGCCGCCGCGTGGACGGACGTGGACGGCGCCGAGGCCGACGAGGCCGGGGCGCTGCGCGTCAACGCCGACGGGCCGGCGATCCTGGCCGAGCGCTGCCAGACCGTCGGGGCGCTGCTGGTCCATTACTCGACCGATTACGTCTTCGACGGCGCCGCGGCCACCCCCTACCGCGTGGACCACCCGCGGGCGCCGATCAACGCCTACGGCCGATCCAAGGCCGCCGGCGAAGAGCGGATCGAATCCTCCGGCTGCGATCACCTGATCGTCCGCACGTCGTGGCTGTACGCGGCGCACGGCGGGAACTTCGTGAACACGATCGCCCGCGCGTGCCGGGCCAAGCCGTCGCTGCGCGTCGTCGCGGACCAGATCGGCCGGCCGACGTCGTGCGACTCGCTGGTCGCGGCGACGCGGCGGCTGATCGCGGCCGGGGCGCGCGGCGCGCAGCACGCCTGCGATGCGGGCGAGTGCTCGTGGTTCGACCTCGCCCGGGCGATCGCCCGCCGAGTCAACCCCGCGTGCCGGGTCGAGCCGTGCGCGACCGACGAGTTCCCCCGGCCGGCGCCCAGGCCCGCGTACAGCGTCCTGGACCTGTCCGCGACGGAGGCGTTGATCGGCCCGCTGACGCCCTGGCCCGACGCGCTGGCGCGCACGCTCGATCGCATGACGCAGGAAGACGCCGCCGAAGCCGCGGCGCCGGGGAGGCGGTCCGCATGAGTCGCACGATTCTCGTCACCGGCGGCGCCGGGTTCATCGGGTCCAACTTCGTCCGCTTCGTCCGCGAGCAGCGTCCGGACTGGACGATCATGAACCTCGACGCGTTGACGTACTCGGGCAACCTCGAGAACCTCGCCGACCTGGACGGCGACGCACGCCACCGGTTCGTGCGCGGGGACATCCGCGACGCGGGCGCGGTCCGCCCGCTGATGGACGGCGTGGACGCCGTCGTCCACTTCGCCGCCGAGAGCCACGTGGATCGATCGATCCACGACTCGGCGCCGTTCATCACGACCAACGTGCAGGGGACACAGGTCCTCCTGGACGCGGCGCGAGACGCCGGCGTGGGGCGGTTCGTGCACGTCTCGACGGACGAGGTGTACGGGAGCCTGCCGCTGGACCGGCCGGACCTGGCCTTCACCGAACAGACCCCCCTGGCGCCCAACAGCCCGTACGCGGCGAGCAAGGCGGCCAGCGACCTCCTGGTCCGGGCGGCGCACCACACCTTCGGGATGGACACCGTGATCACACGGTGCTCGAACAACTTCGGGCCCTTCCAGTTCCCCGAGAAGGTCATCCCACTGTTCGTCACGAACCTGATCCGGGGCGAGCCCGTGCCGCTGTACGGCGACGGGAAGAACGTCCGCGACTGGCTCCACGTCGAGGACCACTGCGAGGCGATCCTCGCCGTCCTGGAGCGCGGCCGGGCGGGCGAGGTGTACAACATCGGCGGGAACAACGAACGTTCGAACCTGGAGCTCACGCGCGAGATCCTGCGCCTGATGGGCGCCGGCGACGAGATGATCCGTCCGGTGGCCGACCGGCCCGGGCACGACCGGCGCTACGCGATCGACGCGTCGAAGATCCGCGACGAGCTGGGCTGGGCGCCCACGCGCAGCGCCTGGCCCGAGGCGCTCGAGGCGACCGTCGCCTGGTACCGCGAGCACGAGCCGTGGTGGAGGCGGGTCAGGAGCGGCGAATACCGCGAGTTCCACCTGAATCACGACGCGAGCCCGGCCTGACGCCGGCCCGGCGCGCAACAACCGCCGAGGCAAGCCCCAGGCCCCGGCGGTTGGAAAAAAGGGAAACCGAGATTCGTGCGCCCTCGCGGCGCGGATCAGCGCCGGCGTCGGCGGCTGGCGATCGCGCCGAGCCCCGCCAGGCCGTACATCGCCGCGCCCGGGAGCGGGACGGCCTTGCCGATGAACAGGAAGTCCTGCGTGTCCTTCGAGGACCCGCCCTCCTCGAACGAGAGCCAGCCCCGGCCGACGAAGTAGCCCTTGCCGGCCTGCGGGTGGCCGGCCAGGCGGTGCTCGTCCTGGAGGAACTTGAACGGGTTGCCCGTGCCGGGCTCCTCGAAGATGTCGAACTGGAAGTCGTTCTCGTCGCCCACGACGTTGACGGCGTTGAGCGTGCCGGCGTTGCTCTGGTCCGGCGGGTTGACGACCCAGCCGGTCCCCTGCGGGGCGACGTTCATGACGTACGAGAAGTTCAGGTCGTACTCGCCCGTGCCGGCGTGACTCAGGTCGTGGCCCGTTCCGGAGTCGCGCCCGCCGAACACGCGCCCGGCGATGGTGATCTGGAACTGCCCGCCCAGGGCGTTGGGCGGCGGGGCGAGTTCGGTGACGGTCAGGAACACGCCCTGCGCGGTGTTGAAGGAGAAGGTGGTCGTCGCGCCGTCGCCGAATAGATCATCGAGGCGCAGGCCGTACCCCGGTGGGTTCTGATTCCCGTCGGGATGGTCGAAGAGCCGGTAGGTCGCGACGACGGTCGAGGACCCGGCGTGCGCCATCGACGCCGCGCCAAGAGCCGCGATGACCCCGCCCGCACACACACAACGACGGATCATGATGAAGGTCCTCTCTCCCGCTCCGCCGAGCCGGGGCGCGACCGGGCCCGGAGCCCGTCGGCACACAACGCCCGCGGCGGTCGGAGCGGCGCCATGGTACCGGCGGACGTGTCCCAACTCAAGGATATCCAGCGTGTTAGAGGGTTTTTGCGCGCTCGTGGGCGCGCGAAAAACGCGGACCCGGCGCACGCCGAGCCCGCGTGGATTGGAGTCAGTCACGTGTCGCCCGGGCGGGCGCGTCTCAGGCGCGGCGCCGGCGAGTCACGCCGACGCAGGCCAGACCCGCCAGGCCCATCGCCGAGCCGATCGGCGTCGGGACGACGGCGAAGATGTCGACGTCCGCGTCGTCGTCGATGAACAGCGATTGGCCTTCGACCATCGCGACCTGCGTGGGACCGAACTTGAACTGGAGGAACGAGCCGCTCAGCGACGGCGCGCCGTCCCAGGCCGAGACGTCCACGCCCGCGAAGTCCGTCCCGCCGACGAGGTTCGAGAAGAACCCGGCGAAGGTCAGGCCGTCGATGGTGAAGGGCCCGGTCTGGCCGGCCGAGGCGTTGACCGAGCCGCTGCCGGCGACGATCGAGGCGTGGTACTGCGCGCCGCCGGTGTCCATGATCATGAATGTGCCGCCCGTGACGGTCCCGCCGACGATGCTGATCGAGCCGGTGAAATCACCGAGCTGGTTGGGGGCGATGTTCTGGTTGGCGCCGTCGATCAGCATGCCGGCGAGGCTGGAGTTGCCGTCGTCGACGAGCGTGATCGTGCCGGTGAACCCGGTCCCGAAGGGCCCGTCGGCCGTCGCCGTGAGGCTGTTGACGTCGAACTGGAGGACCTGGTTCGCCTCGGCGAGCCCCGCCGCACCGAGGCCCGCCAGGGCCGCCGCCGCGATGATGCAACACTTCTTCATCTCTGTCTCCCTTGTCTCTCGGTTGTGCGCCGGGCGCCCGCCCGACTGACTCTGTTTCACGGGGCCGACCCGCGCCCCATGACCGCGGTGCACCGCGCACCTATGCGGCCCGATGGACGCCTGTCAGCCCAGCGACAAAGCCCTACACCGGGGACAGGGACACGCCAGACGGTCGGCGTGGAATATGAAAAAAAAGGTGTTCCCGGACGCGATCGGACCCGCCCCGGGCGCCCCTCGACAAAGCCCGCAGAACGCCGGGGTTCACCCAGCGCAAAAAAACACCGGCCAGAGAAGAGCCGGTGTCGGGAAGGATCCGTTGGTGTCCGTGCGCCGGACGGTTATCGGCGGCGGCGGACGGCGCCGAGCCCGAGAAGACCCAGGCCCGCCAAGCCCGCCGCGGTGGGCGTGGGCACGATCACGAAGACGTCGATATCGGAGTCCGTGTCGACATTTGAGTCGGCGATGCCGTCGTTATTGGCGTCCTGACCGAACTTGAACTGGAGGAACGAGCCGTTGAGAGGCTCGGAGGCGTTCCACGGCGAAACGTCCACGCCCGCAAACGTGTTGCTGTTGAACATGCCCTGGAACGTCAGGCCGTCGATGCGGAAGGGCCCGGTCTGACCGGCCGAGAGCGTGACCGACCCCGAGCCGCTGACGATGTTGGCGCTGTACACGTTCCCGCCGGTGTCGGTGATGGACAACGAGCCACCGGTGACCGTGCCGGCGCTGAGCGTGATCGAGCCGGTGACAGCCAGGAGCTGCCCCGCCGCGATGCCCTGGTCGACGCCGTCGATCAAAATGGCGTTGAGCGTCGAGTTGGCGTCCTTCGACAGCGTGATCGTGCCGGTGAATCCGGTGCTGACCAGGCTGCTCGAGGTCGCAGTCAGGCTGTTCAGGTCGAACTGGAGCACCTGGGCGGCCTGGGCGGCCGACATGACGCTCGCCGCGGCCAACGCCGCTGTGATCTGGATTCCGCGCATGGCTGATCCTTCTCCCTCGCCTCCCGCGATCAGCGGTCGGCCCCTTGCCGCTCAGTGATCGCCCGCGATGCGCCTCACGCCGGCTGAGCGCCCGGCGTGCGGCCTCGTCTCTCCCGCGGACGGCCCGCTCAGCCTACCGACGTGTCCCCGACGGGTCAAGGCCCCGATTCAGGGAAATCGTTGACTGAACGTCACTTAGCCCTTGACCACCGTCTCCCTCGCTCCGCCGGCCCACCACAAGCCGGCTTTCCACAGGTCGCCACCATAACACGTCCCGGACCTCTGTCAACCCTGATCTCATCTTGAAGTAGAGGCGGCGTCGGCGGCGCTGGCGGGACAAAAAAAGACCCCCGGAGGGGTCGAGCGGGGATCGCGTTGTCGGCCGGGTCAGCCCGGGCCGGCGGCGGGCGCCGGCGCGGGCGGGCCCGGGGTCTCGGCGTGGTTGGCGCCGCCCTCGGCGACAAGGTCGCAAGCCCGGCGGAGGCTGTCGAACGTGCCGGCGTCGGTCCACCACCCGTCCAGGACGCCGAAGGTCAGGTCGCCGCGGCGGATGTACTCGTTGTTGACGTCGGTGATCTCAAGCTCGCCCCGGCCCGAGGGCTTGAGCGACCGGCAGATCTCGAAGACGTCGTTGTCGTACATATAGATGCCGACGACGGCGAGGTTGGTGGGCGGGTCCGCGGGCTTCTCGAGGATCTCGGCGACGCGGTCGCCGTCGAGCCTCGCCACGCCGAAACGCTCCGGGTCGGGGACTTCCTTGAGGAGGATCTTGCCGCCGGTGGGCTGGCTGAAGAAGTCGGCGACGGGCCGGCGGATGTTCTTCTCGATGATGTTGTCGCCCAGCACGACGACGATCTTGCCGCCGTCGGCGAAGTCCTCGGCGAGTTTGAGGGCGTCGGCGATCCCGCCCTCGCCCTCCTGATAGGTGTAATGAAGCTCCCGGCAGCCGAGGTGCTTGCCGTTCTTCAGGAGTTTGAGGAAGTCGCCGGCGTGCTCGCCGCCGGTGACGACCAGGATCTCGTTGATCCCGGCGTTGAGCAGGCACTGGATCGGGTAGTACACCATCGGCCGGTCGTAGACCGGCAGCAGGTGCTTGTTGGTGACCAGGGTGAGCGGGCGCAGACGCGTGCCTAGGCCCCCGGCGAGGATGACGCCTTTCATGCGATGAGTCCCCCTTGGTGCGTCGATCGGTGCATTCGGAAGATCGATCAAAGACAGGCCGGACGCCCGCCCCGTCGGCCCAAGCCCTGCCGGTTCAGCCCCCGCCGGCGCGTTCGAGGATGTCGGCGAGGCGCTGGCGCTCCTCGGCGGAGGTGATCCGGCCGCGGTCGCGCAGGGCGCGGAGCCGGTCCAGGGCGTCGCCCGGGGGCTGACCCGCGGCGAGCCGGGCCTCGGCCAGCCCCAGCAGCACGCCGGGAGCGTCGGGTGTGATCGTGGCGGCGCGGGCGTAGGCGTCGGCGGCCCCGGCCGGGTCGCCGGCGGCGGCCAGGGCGGCGCCGAGGGTGTCGAGGTAACTCGCCAGTTTCGCGTCGCCCGGGTTGCGGGCTTCGGTGATCGCGACGGCTCGGCGGGCCAGCCGCACCGCCTCGGTCGCGTCGCCCCCCGTGCGGACCAGGAGGTACGCCAGGTTGTTGAGCGCGCCCGGCTCGTCGGGGGCGCGCTGCAGCACCGCCCGGTAGGCGCGCTGGGCGTCGGCGTCCCGGCCGAGCACCTCGTACGACGCGGCGAGCATCAGCGATGCGCCGGCGGCGAACTCGTCCGAGCCGGCGGCGCGCTCCAGCGGCCCCAGAGCGCGCTCCAGGAGCGACCGGTCCCCCAGCGCCGTGCCGAGGTCGTACCAGGCCTTGCCGCGCACGTACCACCCCGCGGCCGAGTCGGGGGTGTCGGCCTGCCAGCGCTCGATCCACTCCCGGGCCCGCGCCGGCTGGGCGATCAGATCGCTGGCCAGTCCGAGTCTGCGGACCTTCCAGTCGTCGCTCTGCTGCGCCAGCGGCGCGATCAGGTCCGCGGCCTCATCCGGGCGGCCGGCTTTGACCAACAGTTCCGCCAGCGCCAGTAGCACGTTCGGCTGATCGTCGGCCTCGGCGAGCACCCGGCTGCGCCAGCCTTCCAGCAGCGACAGGGCCTCGGCCTCTCGATCCAGACGGCGCAGCAGCGCCGACTCGAAGAGCACGGCCGGGTAGGGGTCGCTCGACAGACGCTCGCGCCACTGCCGGGCCATGGCCAGGGCCTCGTCGAACCGGCCGGCGATGGCGAGGGCCTCGGCGGCGAGCCGCGCCGCCTCGGCGCTGCCCGCGATCCGGGCGGCCGCCTCCCGGGCCACAGTGGCGGCCTCGTCCGGTCGGCCCTGCTGGCTGAGCGTCACGGCCAGCCGGCGCCACGGCGGGAAGAACAGCGGGTGCTGCTCGGTGACCCGACGGAGCTGCTCGACGGCGTAGCCGGCGTCGTCCGGCCGGGCCTCGGCGGCTTCCAAGGCGGCGGCGTAGTCCTCCAGCGCCCGCCGGTTGGGGTGGTCCTCCTCCATGCGGGCCAGGGCGGCGCGCAGCCCCGCGGCGGTGTCCAGTCCGCCCTCGAGCGTCAGCTGGTCGCGCATGGTGAGCAGGTCGGCGTCGTTGGGATGGGCCTCGAGGCCCGCGGTGACGGCCTGGAGGGCGCCGGCCCGGTCGCCGGCTTCGGCGCGCACCCGCGCCAGCGAGAGCCAGGCGTCGGCGCGGCCCGTGCGGCGGGCGATCTCGTCGAGCCGGCGGGCGGCGGCGTCGGCCAAGCCGTGGCGCGCCTCGAAGTCGGCGATGACCACCGCCCGGTCGTCGGGGGGGACGTCTTCGGGCAGCCGCGCGAGGGCCTCGAGCCCGGCGTCGACGCTGTCGTGCAGCGCGAGGAAGTCCGCGGCGGCGAGCACCGCCGAGGCCGTCCGGTCCGGCCGGTCGAGGATCGCGAGGAACACGTCGCGGGCTTCGTCCACGGCGCCGGCGCGCTGGGCGACCTGGGCGACCGTCGCGGCGTCGGTGATCGAGCCCGTCGCCTGCGCGACGGCGCGCGCGTCGGGCAGGGCCTCGGCGGCGGCGCCCTGACGCACCAGCAGCGCGGCCCGCCGGCGGCGCTGATCCGGCGTCAGACCCTCCAGCGCCATCGCCTCGTTGAGCCTGGCGCGGGCGCGGTCGCGCTCGCCCGCGACCTGGAGCAACTCGATCGAGCGGGCCAGCAGATCGAACCGCGGCGGCTGGGCGGCCACGGCGCGCTCCATCATCTCCGAGGCGCGCTGGTAGTCGCGCAGGGTCGCGTACGCCTCGGCCAACAGCGCCAGAGCCGCGGCGTTGGTCGGCTCGCGGCGGATCACGGGCTCGAGCGTCGAGACCACCCCGGCGGCGGCCTCGTCGTCGCCGTCGAAGGCCAGTCTGGCTCGCGCCTCGAACACCCTCCACAGGCTCGACGCCTCCCCGACCAGCGTGCGCAGGCTCAGGATCGAGGATTCGATCAGGTCGCGGTTCGACCACGCGGCGCGGGAATCCAGCACGGCGAGGATCGCGCCGGCGTCTGTGGGATGGTCGCGGACAAGCCCGGCCAGGGCCTCGCGGGCGCCGGGGTCGCCGGTGCGGTCGAGGAAGACGGCGCGGACCCGTTCCACGGCGGCGGCGCGGGCGGGGTCGCCGGCGGCGCGGGACATCGCGTCATCGATGAGACGGGCGGCCTCGGCGGTCCGGCCGGCGTCGTGCAGCGCGAGGGCCGAGGCGAGCAGCGTCTCGGGCCCGCCGTCGGCGCCGGCGCGGGAGACGAGTTCGTCGACGCCGAAGACCTCCGCTCGCCGGCAGGCATGAATGAGGGGCACGAGGTCTTCGGGCGCGGGCAGCCGATCGCCGTCGAGGAGCCGGGCCAGGGCGGCCCGGGCGCCGGCGCGGTCGCCCGACGCGGCGCGCAGCCGGGCGTCAAGCGCGATCGAGGCGGGGTCGTCCCCGGCCTGATCGACCAGGGCGGCGACGAGGTCGGCGACCTGCCGCCGGCGGGCCTCGTCGGCGACGCCGGCTTCAATGAGGGCGACGCCCGCGCGGCCGGCGGCCAGCGCCGCGACCAGGGAGCGCGGCCATTGCCGGAGCGTCTGGACGGCTTCGTCGAACGCATCCTGGATCTGGTCGGCGGCGAGCAGCGCCGAGGCCAGATCCAGCCGGAGGGTGAGCCAGCGGGGTTCTCGGAGGGCCAGATCGCGCCACCGGGTCACGGCGGCGCGCCAGTCCCCGGCGCCGCGCTCGGCCTCCCCGAGCAGGAACGCCGCGACGGGGTTGGCGCGGTCCAGCTCCAGCGCCCGCCTGGCCGACGCCGACGCGGTCACCCAGTCGCCGGCGCGCACCGCGTCGCGCGCGGCGAGGGTCGCGGCCCAGGCCAGGGCGCGGTCGGTCTGGCGGGACTCGAGTTCGGCACGGGCCGCGGGCCCGGGCTCGGCGCGGTCGCAGACGACGGCCGTCCATCCCAAGGCGTCGTCGTTAACGGCCGCCGGATCCGACACCGCGTCGGACAATCGGCGGATCGCGGCGTCGAAGCGGGCGTTCTTCCAGTCGCGGACCGCGGCGACGACGGCGGCGTCGGCGGCGTCGAGCGTGGCGGCGGACTCGGCGAGGAGCCGGTCGGCGGCGTCGCTCTCGCCCAAGAGGTCCAGCAGCTGGACGACGGCGCCGAGGGTCTGCGCCGAGTCGACGGGGAGCCCCGCGAGGGCCAGGGCCGCCTGACGCGCCTCGTCGAGCCGGTTGAGCTGCCCCAGGACGCGCACACGGATCAGGGCCAGGCGGGCGTCGGCGGGGCTCTGGGCGACAGCCTGATCGAGCACCGCGAGCACGTCGGCCTCGGGCGCCCCGGTCTGGAGCATCAGGTCGACGACGGCGCCGACGGCGTCGGGGTCGCCGGGGTGCGCCCGGCGCATGGCGTGGGCGCGGTCGAGCGCCTCATCGCGCCGGCCCAGGCGGGCCAGCGAGTCGACCTCCACGAGCATGGCCTCGGTGTCGGCGGGGTCGATGGCGAGAACGGCCCGGGCGGCGTCGAGGCGCTCGGTCAGCCGGCCCAGCTCGCTGGCGAGGGTCATGATCAGGCGCAGAGGGCGGGGGTCGCCCGGCAGGTCCTCGGCGGCCACGCGGGCGAACGCCAGGGCCGAGAGCAGGTGCCGGCCGTTGACCTCGGGGACCTGCCGGCGGCTGGTCGCCAGGGCCAGCGCGGCCTCGCCGTCGGTGCGGTCCTTGGCGACCACGAAACTCAGGTGACGGAGGGCCTCGGCGTGGCGGCCCTCGGCGCTGGCGGCCAGCCCCGCGGCTCGGGCCTCGGCGACGCGGCGGGCGTCGACCCGGGCGCGCACCTGCACCGCGATCAGACCGGCGACGACAAGCATCGCCACGGCGCCGAGCAGGATCAGGAGCCGCTTGCGTTGTCGGGCGCGTCGGGCCATCGAGTCACCTCGCTCCGAAAATCTTGGTCACCGTCTTGAGGATGATCAGCAGGTCCAGCCGCCAGGAACGGTGCTGGACGTACTGGAGGTCGTACCGGATCCACTCCTGGAAATCGGTCTGAGGCTCGCGGGTTCGCCGGATTTGCCACAGGCCCGTGACCCCGGGGCGGACGCTCAGCCGCGCCTCGCGCCAGGCGGGGCAGAACTGGTTCTCCTGGTCCGGGCTGGGGCGGGGCCCGACGACGCTCATGTGGCCCAGCAGGACGTTGATGAACTGCGGGATCTCGTCGAGTTGGGTGGCGCGCAGGAACCGGCCCACGCGGAGCATCCGTGGGTCGTCCTCGATGAAGAACTGCGGGCCGTCGGCCTGGTTGAGGCGCGCGAGCTGCGCCTTCATGGCCTCGGCGTCGCGGCGCATGGTGCGGAACTTCAGGCAGGGGAACGCCCGCCCGCGGAGCGTCTGGCGCCGATGCGCGAAGAACACGGGCCAGCCGTCCTCGATCATGATGGCGAGCATGATGACCGGGTACGCGGGGAGCGTGACGGCCAGGACGGCGAGGCTGAATACAACGTCAAACGCGCGCTTGCCGAAGAGGCGTTTGGCCGTGATGGGCCGGGCCGTCAGCCGCCAGGTCGCGGTCGCCAGGTCCTCCCACGCCGGGGGCTCGGGGGCCGGCCGGTGGGCGCGGTCGTGGAGGACGGCGGGGCCGACAACCACCGCGTCGGCGCCGAGCCTGACCCCCGCGCCGACCCACACCGGCCCGATGAGCCGGGCGCCCGGCGCGACGCTCGCGCCCGCGTGGACGCGCACGCCCGTGTCGTAGAGGTAGACGTCGTCGATGACGTCCTCGGGCCGGCGCCAGAGATCGAGGAGGCGCACGGTGGCGCGGCTCAGGTCGTCGGGTCGGCGGGCGTCGGCGCACAACCCGGTGACGGTCAGGGGCGCGACGCCCTCGCGGCCGCAGGCGCGGTAGAGGGCGCGCCGGCAGGCCCGGCCGCCCGGGTTCTCGGCCCACTGGCGCGCCAGCCGGGCGTCGGCGGTCAGGATGACCTGCGTCGTGGCGCGGGTCCGGGCGGCGTAATCACGGCTGATGCGGATGAGCCGGCCGTCGGCGTCGGCCTCGACACGCTCGCGGTAGGCGTCGCCGGCGGGCTCGAGGATCCGCAGGCGCACGGCCCGGGGCTTGAGCCAGGCCATCCGCCGGGCGACGGGCGTCAGGTCGAACAGGGCCCACTGGTGCGGGTCCAGCAGCAGGTACAGGGCGGGCCCCGGGGCGTCGACGGTCTCGGCGCCGGCGCCGGCGCGGACCACCTGCACGCGGCGCGACACCCAGAACCGGTCGTGCAGGCCGGCGGGCCCCAGCCCCCACAGCGCGGCCCGCGGGGCGACACCGGTCCCGGCGTCATCGACGGCGCCGATGGAGCCCAGCGCGGTCACGCGGCGTCGGCGCTCCCCGGGTCGGCGTGGACGCCGGCGACGGCCTGGACCAGGGCCCGCGAGCCCACGATCGAGTCGTCGACCGTGATCGGCTGCCGGCTCGAACCGACCGACGCGACGTGGAACGACGTGTGGCTGACGCTGCGCATGTAGTCGTCGGCCAGCGCCCGGTTGAAGACGGTCCCGGCGCACCGGCCCCCGATGTTCGCCAGGCGCGCCAGCGACGCCTGCACCAGGCGCGAGGACTGGCCCCGTGTCACCACCAGCACCGAGGCGTCCGACAGGGCGCACAGGAGGTTGCCCTCCAGGCTCCCCATCAGGGGGCCCGTGTCGATGAGGATGACGGCGTACTCGTCGCGGAGCCGATCGAGAAGCCGCCCGGCGCGCTCGCGGGAGATGTTCTTGGGCTCGAACCCCTCGGTGGCGCCGGTGGGCATCGCGGCGAGGTTGGCCACGGGCGTGGCGTGGGCGCAGCCGGCGACCGGCTCGTCGAAGAGCGCCTCGCGCAGCCCGGGTTTGCCGTCGAACCGCAGCTGCTTGGTCACGCCGCGTCCGACGAGGTCCGCGTCGACGATCAGCGTGCGCTCGCCGGCGGCGGCGAAGGACATGCCCAGGGCCATGGTCAGGCTGGTCTTGCCCTCCCCGGCGCAAGCGCTGGTGATGGTGAAGGCGCGCCCCCGGCCGGCGTCGGCGCCGTGCTGGAGCTCGATCACGTTGCGGATCTGGTGGACGCTGATGGCGGCGAGCTCGTCCTGCTGCGGGTCGCCGGTGTCCAGATTGGGGAGGGTGCCCAAGAGCGGCACGCGGGCCGCGGGGCGCTCCAGGTCGTCGACGTACCGGCAGCGCGGGTTGAGCAGACCCATCAGGGCCACCAGCGCCACCCCGCCCCCGGCGCCGCCGAAGAACCCCGCCGCGGCGAGGACCAGCCGCTTGTCGCTCGCCGGCGCGATCGGCCGGTCTCCCCAGCTGGCGATGCTGACCCGGCCGGTGGCCTCCTCCTGCTGGCGCATCTCGACGTTGAGCCGGTCCAGCGCCGTGCGGGCGTCGGTGAGCAGGCGCTCCTTGGTGGCGGCCTCCTCCTGAAGTCCTGAAATCACCCGGCGCCGCGTGGCGAGGAACTCCGCCTGTTCCTGGGCCTCGTCGCGCAGCCGCATGTAGCGAGCGCGCAGGGACTGGAGGTCATCGACGGACGCCTCGGCCAGCGCCGCGGCGGGCGCCCCGGGCGTGACGGTCCCGGCCAGGGCGTCGACGCGGTCGTCGATGCGCACCCGCAGCGCCGCGGCGCGGTCGCGCAACCGCACCACGTCGCGGTGGTTCGGCCCGTAGCCGGACTCGGCGAGCGTGGCCAGGTCGTTGTTGATGGCCCGCTCCTGGTTGAGCAGGTCGGCGAGGGCCTCGTCGGCGCGGGCCAGCGACGCCTCCAGGGCGGCGCGTTCGCGGACCGGGTCGGGCAAGGCCGCGGGGGCGCCCTCGGCGCCGGCGGTGGCGTCGCCGCGCCGGGCCTGGACGGCCTGGGCCTCGGCGATGGCCAGGTCCACCTCGCGGATCTTGGCGTCCAGCGCCGCCAGTTCATCCACCGCGCGGGCGTGCAAGCGCGCCAGGTTGTCCACGCCGAACTCCTCGGCGAGGGTGTTGATCTGGTCGCGCAGGCCGCGCAGTTCCGCCTGGAGCGTGGCCTGCTGCTCCTCGAGGATGCGCTGCCGCTCCATCCGCGAGCGCCCGCGCTCGTCGATGTACAGCCGCTTGTAGGCGCGGAGGACGGCGTTGAGCGACTCCTGGGCCAGGGTCGGGTCGGGCGTCGTCGAGGTCACCTGGATGAGCTGGGCGCGCCGGCCCATCGACGTCTCGATCGAGCGCTCCAGCGCGCTGAGCCCCTTGACGCCGGTCGGCCAGCCCGCGCCGATCAGCCGCTCGTCCTGCATGGCCAGCTCCAGCACGCGCCGCGTGGTCACGAACTGGGCCTGCGCCGCCACGAACGACTCGAACATCGGCGGGATCTCGCTCTCCTCCGTCGGGTAGAGCACCTTGGGCGTCGCCGGCACGACCTGGATCAGCGCCTTGCTGGCGTACTCCGGCTTCATCACCGAATAGCCGGTGACGGCGCCCACGACGGCCAGCACGGCGGCGAGCGCCGCGGCCGCGACGTACCGCCCGCGCAGCAGCCGGTGGGCCAGCAGCAGAGGGTTCTCCGGCGCGCCGGACGCGGGCGCGTCCGGGATCAGGTCCAGCTCGGGGTACGGCGGTTGCTCAGCCACGCTCGGCGCCTCCCGCGATGATCCGGATGACCGGCTCGATCGCCTGCACAAACTCCGCGGCGATCTCGCGCCGCTCGGCGGCGTCGAGGTCCCCGCCGCTGACGAGCTGGATCTGCGCCGCCCCGAGCCCGGCGCGATCCCGCCGGCGGCCCGCGGCGGTCACCTCGCCGTAGGACGCGACCACGTCGCTCGGCCCGCCTGGTACGACGAAGAACCCGATCACGTTCATGGACTGCTCGAACCCGTCGCTGGTCCGGGTGAAGCTGTACTCGGTGGCCGGCACGGAACCCGCGCCAAGGGCGATGGACGTGTCCTTGCGGTCGACCTCGACCCAGCCGTGCGCCGGGTAGCACTTGGGCGGGTAGTGCCCGAGCATGTCGCGGGCGTCGCCGGTGTGGACCAGCAGCAAGGAGAACGCGCGCCCCGTCGCGGGGTCGGTGTACCGCCGCTGGAGCAGGACGTTCGGCCTGAGGATCTTGACCGCGGCGGGCGGGGCCTCGACGTCCCGCCCCACCCACCGGCCCACCTTGTACGGGATGCTCTCGGCGGCGCGGCGGACGGCGGCGCGGTACGCCTCGGCCCGGTCGGGGTTGACGGACGAGGCGCCGGCCGCGGCCATCATCGCGACCAGGAGCGCCGCCGACAGCGCCGGCGCCAGCCACAGGATCGGACGGTCTTGGCCGGTCGCCACGCTCAGTCCTCCGCCACCGCGTAGGGGGCGATCGGGACCTCCAGCCAGCGCAGGAGGGCCAGCGTCGCCCACAGGATGCCCAGGGCCACGAACAGCATGGCCCAGCCGCTCAGGTCGTGAAACAGCTCCGCCGTGTTGAGGTCGGAGTACCCGTAGAACAGCACCGTCGGCGCCAGACGCAGCACGTTGCACACGATCGCCACGATCGGGCTCACCGCCAGCAGCACAACCCGCACGCTCTGCCGCATCGGGACCGAGAACACGAAGGCGTACGTCACGATCGCCAGCGCCGCGACCATGCGCATGCCGTTGCACGCCTCGGCGACGGCGACCTGGTGCTCATTGATGACCAGCACGTTCCCGGTCCGGACCACGGGCACGCCGAAGAGCTCCAGCCCGAACGACGTCACCTGGGCCGTCACCTGCTGCAACGGGCCCGCGACGGCCTGCCGGATGAACCCGGGCACGGGCACCAGGAACGCCAGCGCCGCGAACGCGGGCAGGAACCGGATCACCATCGGGACCCCGATCACCGTCACCACGGCGCCGACCAGCGCCGCGACGGCGCCGGCGTGCTCCAGCGCCAGGTGGCCCTGCCGGTAGCCGAACTCCGCCAGCGCCCACCCCGCCGCGATCGCCGCGGGCCCGGCGAACGACCACCCTGGCCGCACGAACCGGAGCCGCTCGCGCCGCACCCAGAACAGCCACGCCGCCACGATCGGCGCCAGCAGCACGTGCGACTGCTCCTCGTCGCGCAGCGCCACCGTGAAAATGTCCAGCCACGTCCGCCACGTCGCGGCCACGGCCAGCGCCATCAGCCCCATCATCAGCGCGCCGTCGCTGAAGCGCCACGCCCGGCGGTCGATCATCGCGCGTCCTCCGCCTCGAGGGGCATCCTAGCCGCCAGGTCCGGGTCCCCGGCCGGCGCGCCGTCGACGCACGCCGCGCCCGCGTCGATCGCCGCCCCGGGCGCGACCACCGACCGAGCCACCACCGCGCCGGCGCCAACCCTCGCGCCGGGCATCACCACCGACTCGAGGATCACCGCGGACGGGTCCACCTCGGCTCGCGACGAGACCACGCGCCACGGCTCGCCCGCCGGCGCGTGCGCCCGCGCCACCCAGAGCAGGTCCTCGCGCGTCCGCACCGCGGGCGCCCCGACGCCGGCGAACGTATGCACGTAGACGCCCAACCCCGCGTCGATCACCTTTGCGAGCCACTGCTCCTTCAGGTCCATGAATCCCTTCGCCGGAACCAGGCTCAGCGCCTCGGCGGACGCCAGGTACACACCCGCGGGCGAGCCGTCGGCCTGGCGGGCGACGGTGACGGCGGCGCCGCGCTCGGCGTGCTCGCGGATCAGCGGGATCAGCGACGCGCCGAGCCAGCGGTTGGTCTCGGCGATCAGCGTGACGCCGGACGTAACGAACGAGTCGGCGACGTCCCGGGCGACGCCCGCCGGCCCGCGGTACTGCCCGGACTCGCTGACGAACACGACCCGCGCCCGGCCGATGGGTCTGGGCGTCTGAGCGGCGTCGCGCGACCGATCGAACACCACGCGCACCTCCAGGTCGGCGTCCTCGCCGCAGGCCCGGGCCAGTTCGTTCAAGCGCTCAACCCAACGCGCCAGGAGCGAGGTCGTCCCATCGGGCGCCAGCCACAGGGGGTGCACGCCGGTCGCCGCCGCCAGGGGCGCGGGCTTGAGCCCGCCGGCGAGCAGGATCACGCCCGGCGCCGGGACGCAACACCTCCCCCCGCACAGCGCCGGGCTGGCCACGCCCCGCTCATCCATGGCGCACGGCCCAGGGGAACCCGGGGACGCTGTCGTACGGCCGGCGCTGTTCGTCGGGCTCGGCCGGGTTGTAGGCGTGCGTGACGTAATACAGCAGGCCCGCGGGTTCGCACCCCACGGTGGCGGCGCCGTGCCACAGGCCGGGCGGGATGACCAGGACGCCCGGGGCCTTCTCGCCCAGGACGGCCAGCCAGGCCCACGGCTCACCGTCGCGCCACACGCCCGCCTTGATGTGCCCCCGCACGCACAGCCAGAAGTCGGTCTGCTTCGCGTGCCGGTGCCAGGCCTTGACCACGCCCGGGTGCTGGCACGAGAAGTTGATCTGCCCCTCGGGCCCCAGGGCGCCCGTGAGCAGGTTCATGATCGACCAGCCACGGTCGTCGGCGTAGACCGACGCGGGGCAGAGGACCGGCTCGTTCGTCTCGAGCGCCATGGCGCACGCGGCGGCGGCGCCGTCGGCGCAGACGGTGGGGGTGCGGGTCTGCATCAGGTCGGCTCCCGTGACGCCGGGGTGATCCCCAGCGCCGCCAGCCGGGCCAGCACGGCGTCGGCCTTGGCGTCCCAGGTCTGGTCGCGCACGCGCCGCCGGCGCGCCTCGGCGTCGCCGGGGTCGTCCAGCGCCCCCCGGACCTGGCGCGCGAACGCCTCGGGCGTGTCCGCGACGCGCACCAGCCCCTCGTAATGCTTCAATTCATAAAACGGCGTGGTGACGATCGGCCGGCCGACGGCGAGGTACTCCTTGAGCTTCACCGGGTTGCACGCGTCGATCCACTTGCTCCGGTTCCACGGCATGATCAGCGCGTCGCACGCCGCCATGTACCCGGCCACGTCCCCGTACGGCTTCTGCCCGAGGAGCCGGACGTTGGGCGCGTCGCACCAGCCCTCGGGCAGGCTGCACGCGCCGACCAGCGCGAACGTGACGTCCGGCAGCGCCCGCGCAACCGACAGGAACAACGCCGGGTCGAAGGTGTGGCTGTCGATCCCGCCGACGAAGCCCACGCGCGGGCGGCGCAGGGCGGCGATGTCCTCGGGGTATGCGCGGCTCATCCCGGCGTTGATGAAGCGGTCGGCGTCGACGCCGTGGTCCGCGTAGAACGCCTCGCGGCAGGCGCGGGACTCGTCCTCGTAGAGGCGCGAGGCGCAGAACACGGTCAGGTCCGCGCGGGCCTTGAGATCGCGGTCGAAGCCCGCGATGAGGTCGGGATCGACGCCGGCGAACTGCTCGTAGCGGTCGGTCCGCTGGTAGACGACGGCCGCCGGCCCGAGCCGGTCCAGCGCCGTCACCGCCGGCGGGCACGCGACCCAGACCAGCGGGCGCGTCACGCCCGCGGCCCGCGCCGCCCGGCGAACCTGCCACGGCAGCAGCGCCGCGTTGACCCGCCGGCCCGGCCGGCCCGGCGCGGCCAGGGGGCTGTAGACCGTGAACCCGGGCTCGACCCGGACGCGCCCGCGGCGGAGGCTCCGGGCCTTGCGCGCCACGCGCGTCAGGAACATGGCGCCCTCGGCGATCCGCGGCGTGCGCATCCCGATCGAGTTGATGTACAGCACCGGCGCCCGCGGCGCGATCCGGCGCATCATCTGCATGTCGTAGTGCCCGCGGTTGTGGTACCACCAGTCCTCCCCGCCGAAACAGATCACGCCGTCGAACTGGCGCGTGCGCGCCGGTGAGGCGGCGGGGGTCGGCGCGGCGGGGGTGGTCATGGTCGTGGTCATCGCGTCAGGCCCGGACCAGCCGATCGCCCAGCGCGTCCGCCCAGGGCCGCATCGCGTCGCGCGTGTCCACGACGAGGCGCGCGTGCTCGGCGATCGCCGCGTAGTCGAAGGCCTTGTGCGCCGTGGCGATCAGCACGCAGTCGTAGGACGCCAGCGCCTCGGGCGTCGGCTCGACGGCCGTCATGCCCAGGTCGTGCTTGCGCACCGGCAGGGCCCGGGGCACGTGCGGGTCGGCGTAGTCCACCTCGGCGCCGAGGTCGCGCAGCCGCTGGATCAGTTCGAAGGAGGGGCTCTCGCGGGTGTCGTCGATGTCCGGCTTGTAGGCCAGGCCCAGGACCAGGACGCGCGAGCCGCGCACCGCCCGGCCGCGCTCGTTGAGCGCCAGGGCCGTCTTGTGCACAACGTACTCGGGCATCGCCGTGTTGACCTCGCCGGCCAGTTCGATGAAGCGCGTGGGCCGGCCGACCTCCTTGGCCTTCCACGTCAGGTAGAAGGGGTCGATGGGGATGCAGTGCCCCCCGAGCCCGGGGCCGGGATAGAACGGCATGAACCCGAAGGGCTTGGTCGACGCCGCCCGGATCACCTCCCACACGTCCACGCCCATCTCCGAAAGCACGACCTTCATCTCGTTGACCAGGGCGATGTTGACGGCCCGGAAGATGTTCTCCAGCAGTTTGGCCGCCTCGGCGACCTCGGCGCTGGCCACCGCGCAGACCGTCTCGACGCCGATCGCGTACAGGCTCGCGGCCAGTTGCGTGCTGGTCTCGTCGAGCCCGCCGACGACTTTGGGGATGGTGCGTGTGGTGTGGATCGCGTTGCCGGGGTCCTCGCGCTCCGGGGAGAAGGCAAGGAAGAAGTCACGCCCGGGGGTCAGGTCGTGCGCCCGCTCGCCGGCGCCCTCCAGGATCGCGCCGAGGAACTCGCCGCGCGTCGTGCCGGGATAGGTGGTCGATTCCAGCACCACCAGCTGCCCCCGGCGCAGCGATCGGCCCACGGCCCGGCCGGCGCCCTCGACGTACGACAGGTCGGGCTCGCGGTGCGGGCCCAGAGGCGTCGGCACGCACACGAGGATCGCGTCGGCTTCGCCCAGCCGGCCCATGTCGGTCGTCGCGCTGAACCGGTCGCTGCCCGAGAGGTCGTCGACGAGCGACTGGCCCAGGTGCTCGAGGTATTGCTCGCCGCGGTCCAGGGCCTCGATCTTGGCCGGGTCGATGTCGAAGCCGATGACGCGCAGCCCGCCCCGGTGCAGGGCGTGGGCCGCGGGCAGCCCGACGTACCCCAGCCCGATCACGCCGACGACGGCGGTCTGGTCCGCCAGGCGCTGCGCCAGCGTCTGGGCCGCGGACCCGGCGCCGGTGTGGTTCATCTCGGCCACGGCCGATCCTCTCGTCTGGCTCACGGTCCCTCCCCGTGGATGAATCCCCGGATGGCGTCCAATAACTCGTCCGAGGCGCAGCCTCGGATCGAGCCGGTCCCGGACATCTCATCGATCCGATCAAGCAGGTCCGTCAACTGGTTCTCGTCGTAGGCGGCGCGCACCCGGCCCAGGGCCTCCAGCCGGCGGGCCGTGGCGACCTGGTGGTCGTTGCGGGTCTCGCGCAGGTCCCCCCGCCGGGGCAGGACCACGATCGGCTTGCCCATCTCCAGCGCCGTCAGGATCGACCCCATCCCCGCGTGGGCGACGATCGCCCGGGCGCCGGCGACCCGCTCGCGGAACCGCGGCGGGTCCAGGAACCGCTCGTGCTCGATGTGCGCCGGGCGCCAGTCCGTCGGCCCGATCTGGGCGAAGACGTCCCGCCGGCCGCGCGCCTGCGCCCAGGCGTCCACCGCCCGCACCAGCCGGTCGAACGGCATCTGCGCTCCCACCGTCACGAAGATCACAGCACCGCCCCCCGGTAGACCGGCGCCGCGGGCGCGCGACGGCCGGTGGGACGGACGCCCGGCCCGCCGTCGGGGGCGCCGGCCAGGTGCGGCCACTGCGTCAGCCACAGGTCCGCGTGCGGCCCGACGCGCTCGCCCGAGAGCGACAGCCGCTCGACGTTGGCGATGCTGTCGAGCCAGACCGTCCGGGCGCCGAGCAGCCGCCCCGCCCGGATCGCGAAGAACCCCGGCGCCGCCCCGGTGGTGATCACCACGTCCGGGCGCACGCGGGCCAGGATCCAGCCGATCTTGAGCGCCATCCGGACGAGCCCGATCTTGTTCCACCGCGTCGCGTCGTTGATGACACGGAAGTCGGCGTCGGCCACGTCGGCGCGGTACGCCTCGCTCACCGTGACGTACGTCACGTCGCACCCGTCAAACGCCGGGCGCAGGCGCAGCAGCTGCACCCAGTGCCCCCCGCCCGAGGCGATCGCCAGGACCCGCGGCCGGCGGGCGTGTTCGGCGTCACGCGTCATCGCCGGTCCGCCTCCATCTCGTCGAGCAGGGCGCCCATCGGCGCCAGCCGCCAGCCGCGCCGCCGCGCCAGGTCCAGGATCGCCGCCGTCACCCCGAGCACAAACGCCGCGCGATCCTCGGCGTTCTCTCCCGCCCGGTCGAAGTCGTGCAGCAGGACCACCCCCCCGCCGGCGCGCTCGACTCGGCCGGCCACCTGCTCCGGCTCGGGCGTCTCGGGCCAGGTGTCGCCCGAGTCGACCGTCCACCAGCCCAGCCGGGCGCCCCGGGCGCGTACGGCCCGCGCGGTCCACGGCGTGATCTTGCCGTACGGCGGGCGGAAGATCGGCCGCTCGCCCAGCCATCGACCCAGCGCCTCGAATCCCGCGGCGACGTCCGCGACGGCCCGCGCCGGGGCCGTCTTCCACGCGTTGAGATGCTCGCGCGAGTGGCACCCGATCTCGTGCCCGGCGTCGTGGACGGCGTCGGCCACCGCCTGGGCCCGCTCGGCGCGCCGCCCGAGAAGGAAGAACGTCGCCCGCGCGTCGGCCTGCGCCAGCCTGTCCAGGAGCCGCGGCGTCAGGTCGGCGCCCGGCCCGTCGTCGTAGGTGAGCGCGACCGCGCCCGTCGCGGCGCAGTGCGCCGCCAGCCGCCGCACCGCCAGGCGCCTGGCGACGACGGGCGACGCCAGCCACGCCCCAGCGCCCGACGCGCACACCACGCCCGCCCCGCCCGCGACCAGCGCCGTGGCGCCCAGATCGGTCACGGCGCGGGCTCCATCACCGGATCGGCGGTCGGGGTCACCGGCGCTGGGCCGGCCATCGCCGGGTCGCGGTACGCGTCGCGCCACTGGCGCCGGCGGCTGAGGATCTCGCGCCACAGGTCGCGCTGGTCGCGCGTCCCCCGCCCCAGGCGCGCCCGAAGCGCGGCGCGCCCGGCCTTGCCCAGCGCCCACAGGTCCAGGCCCAGCAGCCCGACCCGGGCGCCCACCGGCGAGAAGTGCTTGCGCATCAGCCGGGCCCGGGCCACGAACTGCCGCACGACCTGGTCGCTCTTGACGGCCTCGGAGCGCCCGCCCAGGTGGATGATCGTCGCGTCGGGCGTGAAGCTCGGCCGGGCGCCGACGGCGCGGGCCCGGATGCACAGGTCGACCTCCTCGCCGTACATCGTGAACCGCGGATCGAACCCGCCCAGCCGGCGCCACAGGTCCGCGCGGATCAGCAGGAAGCAGCCGGTGACCGTCGCCACCTCGCGCACGCTGTCGCGGCGCCACCGCCCCAGCGACTCGGGATCGAAGAGGCGCGACCCCTTGAACACGGCGGCCAGCCCCAGCCCGCGCGACAGGTTGCTCCACGGGCTCTGCGGGCCCCAGCAGGAGGTCGGGTTCAGCGCGCCGTCCTCGAACACCGTCCGCCCGCCCCAGATCCCCGCGCCCGGGCTCTGGCGGGCGAACGCGACGAGCCGGTCGATCGCGCCGTCGAGCACCACCGTGTCCGGGTTCAGGAGCAGGATGAACTCTCCTCTGGCGTCGGCGGCGGCGAGGTTGTTCGCCGGCGCAAAGCCGATGTTCTCGCCAAGCCGATACAGCCGGGCGGCCGGGAAGCCCTGCGCGATCATCTCCGCCGACCCGTCCGAGGACGCGTTGTCCACCACGAGCAGCTCGTGCGGGACGCGGGTCTGGTCGATCACCGACGCCAGGCAGGCGCGCGTCAGGTCGCGCGTGTTATAACTCACCACGATCACCGACACGACCGGCGCCGATGTCATCCTTCACCCACCTGATCCTGACCCGCTTCAACGTCCGTGTCGACGCGGCGTGGTCCCGCGCCGGCCTGGACCCGGCCTGGCTCGAGCACCGCTTCGGCCTCTTCGACCGCTACTGCCTGCCCTCGATCGAAGCGCAGACCGAGCGCGCGTTCACCTGGCTGATCTTCTTTGACGCCGCGACGCCCGAGCCCTTCCGCGCCCGGGCCGAGGCGCTGGCCGGCCGCGGCTTCATCCGCCCCGTGTTCCTCGACCGGTTCGACCCGGCGCCGGTCAGCGAGGCGGTGCGCGCGGCCCTGACGCCCGGCGCGGCGCGGCTGGTCACCACCCGGCTGGACAACGACGACGCCCTGTCGGTCGATCACGTCGCCCGGGTGCGGGATCACGTCGCGGACCAGGCCTTCGCGTTCGTGAACTTCGACCGCGGGTTCGTGCTGCGCGACGGCCGGCTCTACGAGCACCGGCACCCGTCCAACGCATTTGCGAGCCTGATCGAAGCGCTCGAGCCCGGGTCGGCGCCGAGGACGGTCTGGAGCGTGCAGCACATGCAGATCGCCGGCGCCGGGCCCGTGATCCACGACCAGGGGCCGCCCGCCTGGCTCCAGATCGTGCACGGGCGGAACGTGTCCAACCGCGTGCGCGGGCGCCGCCGGCGTCGCGAGGCGCTGCGCGAGGGGTTCCCGTTCGCGGCCCGAGGCGACGGCGGGCGCGACTCGGCGCTGGGGGTGCTGGCCGACCGGGCGCTCTTCGAGCCGGCGCGGGCCTCGCGGGACGCGGCGATCGCGCTGGGCCGGCGCCTGCGCCGCGGGCTGTCGCGGTGACCCGGTCATGAGGCGGCCGGGACCCTCGGGCGGCCCCGCTCGAGCCCGGCGGGCCTGGACGCGCGAGCCGGCCTCGCCGCCGGGACGGCGCGCCGCGCCGGGGCGATCGCGCCCACGATCGCCAGCGTCAGCAGCCAGTGCATGATCATCTGCGCGAAGTAGGTCAGGGCGATGAAGTTCATCGCGTGCACGAACAGGGTCACGCCCACGCACCACCCGAACCATTCGGCCCGGAGGTCGCCCCGTCGAGCGCGGACGAACCGCCCCACGCCGGCGAAGGCGGCCGCGATCAGCCCGACGAACGCCAGCAGCGTCCAGAGCCCGCCGTTGACCCCCTCGAAGACGTACTGGTTGGTGATGTCGCGGAGCTGGCCCCACGCGTCCCAGTTCTCGGTCGTGAGCGTCCCGAGCGCCCACCAGTCGTCGAAGTGCTTGATCGCGGCGTCGATGAGGTGGTACCGGTGCCAGCCGGTGGACCCGCTGATCACGTTGACGCGGGCGATCAGGCTCCAGACCGGGCCCTTCATCACCAGGTGCAGCGCGATCAGCGCCACCACCGAACCCCAGCGGATGGCGCGCATGCGCCGGCGGAAGACAAACATCCCGCAGCCGAAGATCGTGAACAACACCGACATCACCGGCGTGCTCGAGCTCGTCGTGAACACGATGAACAGCGTCGCCAGGACGCCCGCGACGCCCAGCCACCGCTCGCGCGGGACCAGCGCCAGCCGGCCCACCATCAGCGGCAGCGTCGTCCCCCAGAACACGCCGGCGAGGATCGCGTGCGCGAACGCGCCCTGGCACCGCAGGCGCCCGTCGCGCACGTGCGTGATCGGCGACACCCCGCCGAAGACCGAGAACATGTTCCGGTGCGTGACGTACTCGATCAGGAAGAACCCGGCGACCGGGATCGACAGGATCACGAACGAGCGGATCACCCGGTCGACGTCCTTCCCGTCGCGCACCAGCACCCGGAACATGAAGTACATCCCGACCGCGTCGAAGGCGTAGCCCAGGCGGTACACCAGGGCGCTCGTCTCCGTGCGCAGCGCCAGGTAGATCGCCGTCCCGATCCCCACCACGGCGATCTGCCACAGGTCGATCGGCTTGAAGCGGAAGCCCGCGGCCTCGTTGCGCGACAGGATCCGGACCCACCCGAACACCGTCATGATCCGCAGGAAGTGGAAGTCCGCGCCCGCGATCACCACGCGCTGCGACACCGGGATGAAGCACACCAGCACGATCGTGGGCAACAGCGCGTACGCCCGCGGCGCCAGCAGCGTCGCCAGCCCGAGGATCCCCAGGATCCCCGCCCCGACGGGGTGGATCGTGGTGACGCCGGTGAACTCGTTCATGCGGCGTCCTCCACCGCGGCGCCCGTGGGCGCGCCCGCCTCGACGGGCATCGGCACGACAGGTCTCGGGCGGCGCAGCCCCCCGGCGGCGATCCGCCGGGCCGTCCCCGCGAGCGACCTGATCTTCTCCATCGTCGACAGACGCGTCAGCCAGAAGCGGAACATCGCCAGCCCGCGGTGCCGAGGCGCCGGGACCCCGCACAACCGGGACGCCAGCGACCGCCCCCACACCGCGCCCCGCGTCTTGAGGAGGTTCGGCTGGGACGCGGGCAGCGCGCCGGGCTCGACGGGCGACGCCTCGAGCGCGCCGGACTCGATCGCGCGCTCGATAAAGTCGCGCCCGCGCGGCGTGCGGGCCAGGATCAGCGACAGCCCGGGGCCGCCCGATTCGACCGGCCGATGCCAGGGGTCCCCCACCGCGACGTCGGCGAACTCGCCCGTGTGATCGGCGCAGACCTTGCAGCGCCACTGCTTGTAGTTCGTGAGGATCTCCCCCCAGGACTGCTCGTAGGTCAGCGTGGCCGAGCGCTCGGCGCCGGCGCCGTCGCGCCAGACCGCCGTCGCCAGCCCGGGCCAGCCGTTCCCGCGGTAGCGCAGGCTGATCAGGCGCCTCGGGTCCTCGACGCCCATCCGCCGGAGCATCTCAAATGTGCCCCGCGTCGACGGCGTCCCGGCGCAGAAGAACGCGATCGTCAGCCCGAGTTTCGCGTCCAGCGCGGGGCGCATGCGGCGCGCCTTGAGCACGGCGGCGGCGTCGCAGGGCTTGCCGATGAAGACGCAGGGGCCCGGCGCCTCCTCGATCAGCCCGAGCCCGTCGCACGGGCTCGCCGGGGCGTAGCGCGAGCCGGTGCGGTCCAGGAGCTCTCGGCGCGTCGTGCTCAGGACGGTTCGGTTCAGGTGCGGCGCGTCCTGTCGGGCGGCGATGTGCAGGACGCCGGCCAGGCCCTCGCGCTCGAGCCCGTGCAGCGCCAGGGCCGAGGCCGCCCCACCGCTCGAACCGGCGAAGCGGATCTCGGGGTCGGCCGCGTGCCCTTCCCACAGCGCCAGGACCGGGCCGAAGCCGGGGAACAGCTCGCGGATGACGCCCGGCGCGCGCCGGGCGCCGGGGTCGTGCTCGAGCGCCACGCCCGGGCAGACGCGCAGGGCGTCGGATGTGTCGGCGTCGCGCCCGCCGGTGACGACCGGGCGCCGACCGTGTTCGAGGTCGTCGACCATCTCGATGCGCGCGTCGACGGCGGCGCAGGCCCCGCACCCGCAGCACAGCCCGCGCTCCGCGACATCCGTGATGGACAGGACGGGGAGCCTCACGCGGGCGCCGCCTCCAGGTACAGGCCGCTGGCCAGCAGCGGCGCCATCGCCCCCCCGAGCCGGCGCGACCACGCCCCGGCCCGCTCGCCGTAGGCCCAGCCGCAACGCTGCGCGCGCCAGCCGCTCTGGCGGAGTGTGCGCGTCAGCCACGCGCGGGTCGAGGGGTGCACGCCCGATCGCTCGTAGTCGCCGGCGCCGGCCATCCCGTTGCGCGTGATCCAGCGCTGGCGTAGGACCGAGGCGCTGCCCAGGTTCGGCGCCCGGAGAATCAGACGCCCGCCGTCGGCGGTCAGCCCGCGCAGGTCGCGCAGCCGACGGCTCGGGTCCGGCGCCAGATGCACGACGTCCGGCGCCAGGATCACGTCGAACGACCGGCCCGCCAGCGCCGCGAGCGCTTCCCCGTGGTCGGCCGGCGTGACCTCGATCCCGCGATCCTCCAGGAGGATGGAGACGGCCGAATCCAGCGGCGTCGCCGTCACCCTCGCCTCGCGTTCAACGAGCGCGGATTCGAGTTCCCCCCACCCGGCGCCGTAGGACAGCACGGCTTGCCCCGGCTCGACGGCCTGGACCAGCCGGTCGTCGGCGGGCTCGTAGTAGTGCCGCGACCAGCGCGCCCCGGGCAGCCGCGTCTCCGTCGGGAGCAGCTCCCGCGCCGGCCGGCGCCCGGCGTGGGTCTGGCGCAGCGCCTCGACCAGCCGGTCCATGCGCGCCGAATCGAGCCCCATCCGGCCGACGTACTTGTTCGTCAGGTGCGGGAGGGTGAAGTCGCCGAGCCGGTCGATCGGCAGCACCCGGCGCATCCCGCAGCGGGTGTAGGGATCGGTCGCGGCGGACACCAGCATGTCGTAGCGCCCTTCGTGCGGCTCGACGAGGAACCCGCCGGAGTCGATCGCCCGGGCCAGCTGCTCGCGGGTGAGCATGTACGCGGCGCCGTGGTCGTTGGTGAACTCGGCGACCCGCGTCCCGCCGCGGTCTCGGACCGAGCCGGGGCGCCAGTGGAAGAACGAGTGCGCGGTGGAGTAGAACACCCGCCCGTCCGGCGCCGTCTCGGTGCGCAGGAACCCGGCGATCTCGTCCTCGGGCAGGGCCCGCGTCACGTCGAGGTACGCCCGGATGTTCGACTCGGTGATGAGCGTGTCGTCCTCGGAATAGATGAACAGGTCGAAGTCGTCGCGGCGCTGGGCGAAGAGCGGCCGGTGGGCGAACGGCAGCGACCACGGGTTCTGGCTGGGCAGGCCCACGAGCACCTCGACATCAGGGCCGAAGTCCTTGGGGATGTTGCTCAGAACGACGCGGCGGACCGGGAAGGGCATCACCGCGTAGGCGTCCAGCAGCCGCTGGGCGTGGTCGCGGTTGCCCGCGCCGTAGTTGGCGATCGCGACGAGCACTCGGGGCGTCGGCGTCACGGCGTGCGGGCTCCGTTGTGGGCGTGCTTGCGGCGGGTGCGCCGGGCGAGCAGCCCCGGCGCGGCCAGCGCGGCTAGGGCGATAGCGGCGTCGCGCCCGCGCGGGCGCAGGGCGAGGGTCTCCAGGGCGCGCCGGCGGGCGAGCCACGCCCGACCGTCCACCGCCGCCAGTTCGGACTGGGCGCGGAGGTAATACGCCAGCAGCCGGGCCAGGGCGGCCTGCACGTCCTTCGGCTCATCGGCGGCGCGGGTGTAGACCTCGGCAAAGACCTCGGCCATCGCGGCGGCGGCGGCCCGGCGGTGATCGACCTCGTCGGCGCGCGTCAGTTGCACCGCGTCGCGCTCGTCCGAGAGCACGGTGAGCGGCGCCGTCACCAGGGCGATCTTGCCCTCGAACCCCAGCCGGAAGAGCGCCCGGTTGTCCTCCCCGACGCGCAGCCGCTCGTCGAACCCGCCGACGGCCAGCAGCGCGTCGCGGCGCACCAGCCACGTCGGCAGCACGATCCGGTGGCCCGAGAACCGCGACAGGTGGCGCAGGGGCGCCTCGAGCACCACCACCTCCCCCTCGAGGGAAAGGTCCGCGAAGCCCAGCGGCGGCCGGTCCCCGCCCCCGACCCAGTTGGTCGCGGCGAGCACCACGCCCGGGTCGTCCATGACCGGCCGCTGCCGCTCGAGCTTGTCCGGGCGCCAGGCGTCGTCGCTGTCCAGGAACGCGATGAGATCGTGGCGCGCGGCGCGCACCCCCGTGTTGCGGGCGGCGCTGGGCCCGGCGTTGGGCCGCTCGATCAGGCGCACCGCGTCGGCGAACTCCCGGCGGATCGCCCCGGCCGTCCCGTCGGTCGAACCGTCATCAACAACGATGACCTCCTCGGCGGGCCGGGTCTGTTCCAGGACGCTGCGCACGGCCCGAGCCACGCGCCGGGCGCGGTTGTACGTCGGGATCACGACGGACACGCCCGGCGTGGTCCGATCCATCATCACGCCGCGGCTCCGGCGGCGCGCTCGGCGACGGCGGCCTGTGCGGCGAGCGCGTCCCGGCGCGCCGCGCGGGCGATCAGGTCCGCCACCACCGGCGCCGACGCCTCCCATGTGTATTTCGACTCGTAGAGCGCCGCGGCGTGGTCCGCCAGCCGCGCGCCGAGCCCGGGCTCATCGATCAGCCGCGCGCACGCCCCGGCCAGACCCTCGGGCGTGTCGGCGAGCAGGACGTGCCGGCCGTGCTCGGCGTCGTACCCGAACGCTCCGATCGGCGTCGCGACGACCGGACAACCGCGGGCGAAGGCCTCGGCGATCTTGACCCGCGTCCCCCCGCCGGCGCGCACCGGCACGACCATCGCCGTCCAGGTCGCGATCTCCTCGCCCGGGTCGTCGACGTAGCCCAGCCCCTCGACGCCGGGGCCCGCCACCGCGCCCGCGTCCGACCCCGCGCCGACGAGGCGCAGGGTCGCCGAGGGGTGCGCCGCGCGGACCGTCGGCCAGGCCCGGTCCACGAACCAGCGCACGCCGTCGAGGTTCGGGCCGTACTCGAGCGTCCCGATGAACCCGAACCTGGGTGGCGACGCGGGCCGGCGCGGGACCGGCGCCGGCCGGTCGAACCCGTTGGGCACGACCCCGATGCGCTCGGCGCCCCCGAGCCGCCGCCGGTCGGCGTCGCTGCACACGGCCAGGGCGGCGAACCGCGACAGCAGGCGGCGCTCGCGCACGCCCCACATCGCCGCGCGCCAGCGGGCGCGAGCCCGCGCAGCGCCGGTCAGGCCCGCGGCGCGGGTCGATTCCAGTTGGCTCGGCAGGTCGTCCACGTCGAGCACCGCCCCGGGCCAGCGCCGCAGCCCGGTCGCGTTGGCCGTGCGGACCGTGTGCACCCAGGCGGCGTCGTGCTCACGGATCAGCCCGACGATGGTCGCGCGGTCGGTCGGCGTGATGGCGAACCCGTGCGTGTTCAGAAACGCCGGGTCGATCGACCGCCGCAGCCGGGTCGGCCAGGCGTCGGCGTGGCGCATCCGGATGACGCCGGCCAGGTCGAAGTCGGCGCGGGCCTCGTCGAGCCATTCGTCGGGCCAGTCCCCCGCGGAGACCAGCAGGAGCGTCACGTCGCCCACGCCCCGCAGCAGCCGGCCGACGTGCCGCACGCGCAGGCGGGCGCCGAAGTCCGGCCCGGCTGGGCAGTGGCTGGCGATGTACAAGATGCGCGGGCGGGCGCCGGTCACGCGGGGGCCTCGGGCTTGCGGGCCACGAACGCTTGGGCCAAGGCCGGGTACCCGCCGATCATGTAGTCCTCGAGCCGGCTCAGGATGCGCCGCGGGTCGAACTCCGGGTAGCCGTACAGTTCGGCGCGGTCGCCCGTCACCAGCTCGAGCCCGCCCCACTGCACGAGGTCGCGCACCGGGACGTTGACGCCGTACTCATTGGAGGCGCGGTCGGTGAACGGTTCGAGATTGAGAAAGAGATCGACGGTCGCGACGAACAGCCCGCCGGGCCGCAGCAGCCGGCCGACGTGGGCCATGAGCCCGGGCAGCTCGTCCATCGGGATGTGCTCGATGGTGGAGATGGACAGCACCCGATCGAACGAGTCGTCCTCGAGCCCGGCGTCCTGGAGGAACGTCCGGCGCAGCTCGACGCTCGTGCCGAAGGCGCGGTTGAGGCGGGCGATCGAGCGCTCGTCGACGGGCCAGCCCCGGCCGTGGGCCTCGTCGCCGGGATCGACGTTGACCACCGACGCGCCCGCCCGAGCCAGCACGAACTGCATCCCGGCGAGCCCGCCCCCGATGTCCAGCACGCGCAGTCCTGGCTCGGGCGCGATCGCCTCGTACGCCCACGGGTACTCGAACACCCGGATCGTGTTGTTCGGCTGGATCGCGAACGGCCCGCGCACGGACGGCGCCCAGCGGAACAGGGTGCGCTCGACGAGCCCCCGGCCGCGCGGCAGGGATCGCGCCAGCCGCTCGAGCCTCGAGCCGAACGGCGCGCCCATCCGGCGGTTCCAGTCCTTGTACGCCGGCGGCAGTCTCGACGGGGCGATCATGAGGCGGCGGCCATCTCCGGGGTGACGGGTGACGGGTCCGTGGCCGGAGAGTGGTCCGGCGCGCTCGGGGTGTCGTCTCCTCGGGCGCCGGCGATCCGGCGCGCGACCGCCACTGCGTCGCGGGCCGCGTCCCGGCACAGCCACCACGACCCCGCGGCGAACACGCCCACGCCCAGCACGACCGACGCGGCGACCACAACGATCGGCGGCGTGGCGCCCGGCAGCGCCCGCCGCATCGCGAGGACCGCGCCGGCCATCACGACGGACGCCACGGCCGGGCCGAAGACCGACGACGCCTGCGTCCGGATCGACACGCCCGCCAGCGCCCGCAGGGCGACGGCGTTGACCGCCAGCGCGATCGCCGAGGACGCGACCATCGCCCACGCCACCCCGACGGCGCCGAACCGGTAGCCGGCGACGATCGCCGCCGTGGTCCACGCGGTGTGGGCGACCATGATGCTCAAGAAAACACCCGGCCGGCCCGCCGCCATCATCACCGGGTGAACAAACGTCTGCGCCCCGCGCAGGGCCGCGGCGATCGCCAGGACCGCCAGCACGGGCCCGGCGTCGGCCCACACAGCGCCGAACACCATCGGGGTCACCTCGCGGGCCACCGTCGCCAGCCCGAAGAACACCGGGAACATGACCAGCCCCGCCAGGCGAAGGGCCCGGCTGTACGCCGCCCCCAGCGCCGCGCGGTCGGCTTGCTTGCGCGACATCCAGGGCAGCGCGACGGCTTGCAGCGGCGCGGTTAAGAGGTCCAAGACCAGCGTCATCAGCCGCTGCGCCAGGAAGTACACGCCCAGCGCCACGGGCCCGAGCCCGACGCCGATGACGGCCTTGTCCAGCTGCTGCGAGAAGAACCACAGGACGTTTGTCGCCAGGACGTTGGCGCTGAAGCCGAAGAGTTCGCCGAACGCCCGGCGCTCGGCCCGCAGCCCGGGACGCCACCGGCTCGCCGACCACAGCGCCGCGACCCCGACGACCGCGGCTGTGAGCTGCTGCCCCACCAGGCTCCACACGCCGAACCCCGCCAGGGCCATCCCCACGCCGGCGGCGCCGCCCGCCAGGACGCCCAGCGTCGAGCGCACCGCCAATGGGCGGAACCGCATCTGCCGGGTCAGCGACGCGGCCGGCACCGACGCCAGGGAGTTGATCGGAACCACCGCCGCCAGCCAGCGCAGCACCGGCGCCAGCCCGGGCTCGCCGGCGACCGCCGCGATCGGGCCCGCGGCCAACACCATCACGACGAACAGGCCCGTGCTCAGCGCGAGCGAGATCCAGAACGCCGTGTCCAGGTGAGCGTCGCGGAGGTCCTCGCGCTGGATGATCGCCGTGCCGAACCCCTGCGAAACGAAGAGCTGGCAGAAGGACGTCACCACCGCGGCCAACGCCACCAGCCCGAAGGCTTCCGGCGCCAGCAGCCGCGCCAGCGCGACATACACCACGAACGACAGGACGTGCCGGCCCCAGCGCTCGGCCGTCGCCCACACCAGCCCGGCGGCGATGTCCCGGCGGACGGTCATTTTGCCGCGCACCCCAGCGCCTCGGCTCGCGCGGGCGCCGGCGCCGCACCGGAGCGCCACGAGGGGTCGATCGCGTCGGCCACGGCGTCGAACTGGTCGTTCGCCGTCCCCATCACCGCGGGCAGCGCCCGCTCCAGGGACGCCCGGACGCCCGCCCGGTCGCGCAACGACGCCAGGGCTCGCGCCGCGGCGGCGCCCGCGTCGAGCGTCCGCATGTCCGCGACCTGCTCGCCCTGCGCGCACGACTCGAACACGCCGCGGGCCTTGAGGCTGTACGCCAGCGTGCTGGTGGGCACGCCCGAGGAGAGGGCCGCGATCGTCGCGTGCATCCGCGTCCCGCAGAACCAGTCGCAGCGGGAGATGATCCACTTGGCGTGACGCGGGTCGTCCACGGCCGGGGCGACGGCGACGCGGCCGGGCGCCCCGATCTGCTCCGCCAACTCGGCGCACGCGGCGGGGTCGGACTCCCGCTGGCCCGGCGGGGTCACCACGTGCGGGACCAGGAGCAGCCGGGCGCCGGGCGTCTTGAGGATCTCGCCGCACATCGCGACCAGGGCGGCGCGGTAGTCGCACGCCAGGCCGAACCGCTCGCGGGCCGCGCCGGGGTCGTTCCAGACCAGGCCGCTGACGTTCAGCCCCGCGACGACCGAGCCGTCCCGCTGCGTGAACCAGCCCGGCAGGGCGTCGAGCGTGTCGGCGCCGGGCTCGAGCGTCTCCAGGAGAAAGGCGACGTCGACGCCGGCGCGGTGCCGCGCGGGGTCGAAACGGTCACCGGCCAGATCGCGCAGGGTGTCGAAGGACCGCGCGTCGCGGGCCCAGGCCGAGTGCGCCGCCCGGACGATGCCCTCGGCGGTCCGGCGCGCCCGCGGCGAGGCGAACGGGCCGTACGTCTGCGGCAGGAGCACCAGGGGCGAGCGCGCCCGCAGCGCCAGGCGCTTGGGCGCGGTCACGGCGCGGAACCGCCACGCGCCGTAGATGTCGGAGAAGGAGTCCCCCCCGCTGATGTCCAGGACGGCCCGCGCGTCGCGCACGCGCCGCGCCGGCTCGTCGAGGTACAGGCCCAGACGGGCCAGCGCCAGCAGCCGGCCGACGGACTCGGGACGATGCAGGCGCCGCGTCAGGGCAAGCCCCGCGCGGGCGCCGTCCAGGGCCCGGCCGCCCACAACCGGGCGGAACGGGCGCACGCCGCGCTGATGGTCGAAGACGGTGACGGACAGACGGGGCAGCCGGCGGGCCAGCGCCCCGAGCGTGGCGTACGCCAGGGCCGAGACGCCGAGGTTGCCGGTGTCGGGCGCGGCGCCGCACAGGCAGATGGATGGTGTTGTCATGGACGCCGGATCTTCAGCGGGCATCGGCCGGTCGGCCGGGGGTCAGTCGCCCTCGATCGCGCCGATGCTGGCCTTGTCGCGCCGCCTGGCGCCGCGGAGGTCGCCGGGCGCGTCGTCGTCGCGCGCGACGCGGCCGCGCAGCGGCGAGCCCGGGGCCGGGCGGTAGTCGAGCCGCGCCGGGTCGAACGCGCCCAGCGAGCCGTTGACGAAGCGCGGGTTCCCGAGGGTGTGGGTCCCCTGCTTGATCGAGCCGAGGTCGTTGGTCCCGTCGATGGTGTGGCTGTCGCGGTAGACGACGCCCTCGCGGTGATGGTCCACGTCCTGCATGGTGAAGTTGTAGGACACGGAGTTGGCGATCAGGACGTTGCGGAACTCCGAGCCGGGCGACATCGCCACGTTCGAGCGGAGCGTGAAGCGCGAGTTGGGCAGCGTGAGGTGGTCGAAGATGAGGTGGTCGAAGCGGATGGGGAGCGACTCCTTGCCGAACTGGGTGAGGAAGGCCTTGTCCCAGGTCTGCACGCCGAGGATGTTGACGAACGCGGCGTTCTTGAACCCGCGGTCGGAGAACAGCAGCTGACCCTCGACGTCGAGCATCTCCACGCCGTAGAGCACGATGTTCATGTCGCCGGTGTTGGGCTCGGCGATGGCGAACTGCCAGCCGTCGGGGTGCTGGCCGGAGTCCGGCGCCGGGTGCACGTCGCGGATCGACGTGTTCAGCACGAACAGAGTGTTGACCATCGCGTCCTGCTGGCAGCGCTCGATCCGCACCCCGCGGAGCATCTCCGTGGCGACCACGGCCATCCGCGACGGGTAGTCGCGCACGGTGGTGTCGGTCAGGTAGAGCCCGCCGGTGATCGTCTCCGGGCGCATCCACATGTCGTAGAGCTCCCAGGACTTGGTGTTGGCGCGGTCGAAGCCCGGGGCGGCCGCGCCGAAGAAATCGCGCCCGTCGCCGAACCGGCCGTACGGCGAGAAGACGTCGGCGCCGTCGAGCCAGACGCACGCCCGCTGGTTCTGGAGCCCGCCGATGAGGGTCTTCTGCTCGGCCCAGACCTTCAGGTCGCGGATCGCCCAGCGGCGGAAGCGGAAGTTCTGCCCGTTGGGGCGGACGACGATGTTGTCCCGGTCGGCGCCGGGCGCGGGCTCGATGATGATCCAGCGGTCGTTGTTGATCTCGCCCAGCCCCTCGCCGCCCTCGGCGAAGTCGTAGAGCGTCACGCCCGCGGGCGTGTTCCCGCCCGGGGCGCTCTTGAGCCGGATGCGCGTCAGCTGGTTGGGCGTGATGTCCAGGCGGATGCGCTCGCGCACCGAGCGCAGGGTCTTGAACGCCGCCCCGGGCGTCCCGACCCAGGCCAGCTCGTCGTCGCCGTTGACCGCGTCGACGGTGTAGACCTTCTCGGGCAACGAGCCGTCGGCGTCGGCGAAGAGGACCATGGAGCGCTCGCCGGGGGCGTCGCCCGCGTCCTGGAGGACGCGCGGCACGCCGACCTTCGGGTACGCGATCGCGCGGACCTCGACGGGCCCGTCGTCGAACTCGTCGGCGTCCAGGCGGGCGACGTACTCCCACACGCCGGTCCGCTCGTTGAACGTCATCTCATAGACGGGCGCCCAGGGCCCGCCGTCGACGCTGAACTCCACCCGGTCGATGCCGTTGATGTGGAACGCGACCACGCCGAGGTCGAACGTCCCGTCGAACGTCTGGTACGGCACGGCGTCCCAGCGGGCGATGGCCTCGGCGTCGGCGCCGGGACCCGAGCCGACGGGCGCGGGCGCGGGCGTCGGGCCGGTGAAGCCCGAGCCGCCGATCAGGACCGGCGCGGCGCCGGCGGTGTCCGGCCGGTCGTCGGGCTGGTCATCGGACCCGCCGGTGGGCTCGTCATCCCCGGGAGCATCCGCGGGGGGATCGTCGTCGGGCGCGTCGTCCGAGTCGGTCGGGGGCGCCGGCGGCAGGTCCGAACCGCCGTGGTCGTTGGTGGTCGTGGTGTCGTCGTCGTTGTCCGCCGGGGGCGGCGGGGGCGGCGGCGAGGCGTCGTCATCGTCGGCCGGCTCGTCCGCGGGCGGTGGCGGCGGCGCGGAGTTGTCGTCATCGCCCGGGACGCCGTCGGTCGGCGCATCGTCGCCCGCGGACGGGTCGGACGGGGCGTCATCGTCGGCGGGCTGATCGTCGGTGGGCGGGTCGGCCGGGGCGTCGTCGCCGGCGCCGTCGTCGTCGGAGGGCGGCGTGTCGGCGTCGGGCTGATCAGCGGGCGTGTCGTCGCCGGCGCCGTCCGAGCCGGGCGTCTGATCCACAGGCGGGGCGTCGTCGCCGGCGCCGCCGTCATCGGAGGGCGGCGCGTCGTCACCCGCTGAGCCGTGGTCGTCGGGGGTGTCGGGCTCGATGACGATGGGCGGGCCGTCGTCGCCTGGCCCGTCGAACGAACCGGGATCGTTGGGGTCTGGCGCGGGCTTGTCTGGCGCGTGCAGCACGGGGGGGTCGGCCGAGTCGGCGTCGGCCTCGGCGTCGGACTCGGGCCACTGCATCTCCTCGCCGGCGGCGGCGGCCTCGACGGCCTCGGGCAGCGGCTCGTCGTCGACGGCGGACCACTCGCCCCCTGTCTCGACCAGCGCGAACAGGCCGTCCGGCGGGGACGCCATCTTCAGGGCCCGGTCCAGGTCCGGGCCGCGAGTGAGCGCCGCGCTGACCCGGGCCCGCGAGCGCGAGCTGAGACTGCGGACGCGCTGCGACGCGGGCGCAGCAGCGGGCATGCGCAGGACGACAAAGTCCAGCTCGCCGATCAGGTCGCGGTACGAGCCGGCGCGGGCGCCGTAGGACTCCGGTTTGACGAACTGATCGAGGCTCAACAGGGCGCCCGGGCGCTGGGCCCGGATGCGGGCGACGACGTCCAGCAGGGCCGCTTCGAGGTCGCGCTCGTAGTGGATGCGGCCCAGGCGGGCGCGCGACCGGTCGATCGCCCGGCCGGTCATGTCGCGCACCGCGGCGCGGGCCACGGCGACAGACCGACGCCGACCGCCTGTGTCCGAAGCGCTCGAGACCGTCGAGAAGCTCGCCGGCAGCGGGCGCCAGGCGACGGGGACCTGCGGCAGGCGCAGCAGGTACAGCGCCGCCGGGTCGTCCATCTTGTCGATCGCCTGCTGCGCCAGGGCGGCGCGGGCCGCGTCGGCGTGGTCAGCCCAGGCCAGATCGTACGCCGGCAGGTCCGAGTCCAGCGTCAGCACAATCTCCACCGGCGCGCCGACCTTGGCCGACTCCACCGACGCGGCGCGGGCCTCGCGCACGGGCAGCGCCAGGCCGGCGACTGCGGCGAGTGACACCGCGGCGCCGACGACGCCGATGAGCCGGCGCGGGGCGCGGGTCGGGCTGCTCGTCCTGCGTGTCATGGGCGTGGTCATCGCGGGCTCCTCAACGAAGGTCGGTCTTGCCCGTGGGGCGGATCGGCGACCTCGCTGATCGTCAGGTTCCAATCCGGCATGCGTCGGCGCCGCCGGGAGCCCCGTCATTTGCGTCCTCTCGCTCTCCTCCAACCCTCGCCGATTGCCCCGGCGCTCGCCGCGGCATGACCGCTGCGACTCCAGAGGCCCGCCGGCCGATTCGAGCATTTCCCATTGACCGCACGTCTCCACCCAGTGCGGGCCCGCGAGCATGGCCGGCGAGGCCCGAAAACTCAAGTCGGCGGTGTACGCCGGACGACGGGCAGGCTCCGCCCCCGTCGCGCGCACGCCCGGTCGGCGGCCGCTTCAGCACGGATCGGTCTGAACGGGGGCGAACACTGGGCGTCCTCCCCCGCCTCGGTCTCAGTCCGCCGGCTCGAGCACGCCGGCGTCGACCTCCAACGCCACGGACCGGCCCAGGGCGTTCACCGTGATGATGAGCCGGTCCACGCGCGATCGAACATCGACCACTCCCTCAACGCCCTTGAAGGGCCCGGTCCGGACGCGGACCCGTCTGCCTGCTTTGAGGTACGGGTACGGGTCGAGATCCGCCCCGGCCGCCAGCGCTAGACGGATGGACTCCAGTTCCGACGCCAGCGCCGGGCCGTCGGGGGGCTCGATGACGCGCGCCACCCGTCGGGTTCCCTCAGCGAACCACGCCTCGTCGCGCGACCCGGCCATAAACAGGTAGGACGGAAAAAGAGGCCGATGCACCACCCGCCTGCGGTGGCCGTAAGCCTTCCGCTCGCGCACCGCCGGCAGGAACACCCGCACGCCCGCGGCCGCGAGCGCCTGGGCGAGGGCCTTTTCCTGGCGGGGCTTGGTGTGCAGGACCCACCACGGGCTCTGGTCGCTCGCCTCTATCGGGGTGTTGAGCCCGTAGAGGGAGACTGACGCCGACTCAGGCCGAACTGACCGACCTCGCACCCCGGGATTCGTCACGCTGGCGCTCATGCCCGCACCTCGACACCCGATCGTCGCCGATGCCGCCGGGGCCGATCGCCGGCCCGCCGTCGGCCCTGTCTGATCGGACGTTCGCGCCCGTCCCCCGAACTCTACGCCCCAGGATCGGCCCCCGTTCGGGCTGTCCGTCCCGGTCCGACGGGCTCCTCGCGGCCGAGCGGGGCGCTCGGAGGCCGCGCCTGACGCGATCGAGCGCCCCCAGCGGGAGGGTTGCGCCGTCACAGTCGCGATCCGGCGTGGCCCTACACTGCTCGCGGCGCCTGCGGTGCGTCGCCGAGCACGGTGGGGTGGCGGAGTGGTTGAACGCGCCGGTCTTGAAAACCGGTAGGCCCCTCCAGGGCCTCGCGGGTTCGAATCCCGCCCCCACCGCTTCGCAGCCGGACGCCCCATGTCTTGCGCCTGCTGAGGACGCACCGATGAGCACACGAACCTCGCCGCGCCGGCCGGGCTGGGCCGTGATCCCGATCGTCGCGTTGATCACCGCGGGCCTGGCGCTGGGCGCCGATCGTCTGGTCCTCACCGGCGCGCGGGTGCTGGCGCCCGAGGGCGACCGCTGGCTCGCCGGCCAGGCCGTCGTCGTCGAGGACGGCCGGGTCGCCGCCATCACCCCCGCCGAGAGCCTCGGCCCCGCGGCCGACACTCAGGTTCTCGATCTGAACGGCCTGTCGCTGATCCCGGGACTGATCGACCTGCACACCCACCTGCTCCTGCACCCGTACGACGAGACGACCTGGGCCGACCAGGTGCTGCGCGAGTCGCTGGGGCTGCGCACCGCGCGGGCTGTCACCCACGCTGAAGCGACGCTCCGCGCCGGCTTCACCACCATCCGCGATCTCGGGACCGAGGGCGCCGGTTACGCGGATGTGGGGATCCGCGACGCGATCGAGCTGGGCGTCATCCCCGGGCCGCGTGTTCTCGCGGCGACGCGCGCCATCGTCGCGTCGGGCTCGTACGGGCCGGCGGGGTTCGACCCGCGCTGGGCCATGCCCGTCGGGGCGCAGGTCGCCGACGGCGTCGCGGGCGTGCGCCGGGCGGTGCGCGAGCAGATCGCCGCGGGGGCGGACTGGATCAAGGTGTACGCCGACTACCGCCGGGGCGCCGACGCCCGCGCCACCCCCACTTTCTCGCAAGCCGAGCTCGACGCCCTGGTCGACGAGGCCAACTCGGCCGGCCGACCCGTCGCGGCCCACGCCTCGACCGACGAGGGGATCCGCCGGGCCGTCCTCGCCGGCGCCCGGACCATCGAGCACGGCACGGGGGCGTCCGACGCCACGCTCCGCCTGATGGCGCAGCGCGGCGTGATCCTCTGCCCGACCGTCGCCGCCTCGGAGGCGGTCTCGAAGTACGCTGGCTGGACCCCGCCCGAGCCCGAGCCCGCGCGCCTGCGCGCCTCGAAGGACCTGGTCCGCCGGGCCCTGGCGGCGGGCGTCACCATCGCCAACGGCTCCGACGCCGGCGTCTTCACCCACGGCGACAACGCCCACGAGATCGAACTCATGGTCGGGTCCGGGATGTCGCCTGGGGGCGCGCTGGCCGCCGCGACGACCATCGCCGCCGACGTGCTCGGGATGGGCGACCGCCTCGGCCGGATCGCGCCGGGCTTCGAAGCGGACCTGGTCGCGGTTGAAGGCGACCCACTGGCCGACCCCTCGGCCCTGCGGCGTGTGCGTGTGGTGATGAAAGCCGGCCGCGTCGTCATGCGCCGCCCGAGGGATTGACCGGGGCGTCCGGGTCGCCGCCGCCCGCTTCAGGTCACGGCAGATCGACCCCTCGCAACTGGGCGCGGATCGTCCCGAACGACGTCTTCATGGTGATTCGCACAGGCAACCCGCGCTGGTCGATGAGCGTTGTGCGAACGAAGTCCCCCATCCCGGGAATCTCCAGCCTCTGCTGGTACTGACGAAAGACGTCCTGTGAACCGTCTGCGTGTGTCACGGTGTGATCGTCGAGCCGGACGAGCTCCATCGGGAGTCTCCCCCAAGCCCACGAGAAATCGGTGTCGAAGGTGTAGTACGGCGGGGTCACACGCTCGCCGACGCTCACACCCTGGAAGCGTCTGAGCAGCGCGAAATCGTCGATATAGGTCGGGTGCGCCGCGACCCAGCCATCCTCTGTCGCGGTCGTCTTGACTGCGCCGTCTCGCTCGGATTCCAGCCGGCCGTCGTTCAGGCGGTAGCGGTCCACCGTCCCCTTCTTGTTCAACATCCGATTGATCGCGGTGCGGAACCCGCCGTCGGGCCCGTACCGCACGACCGCCGCGAAGGGCGACTGCGGCCCGCCGCCCGGCTTGTGGATCACGCCCACGACGTGCTCGTCGCCGTCGCGGGTGATCCGGAACGCCTCGGCGCCGGACGCGTGGCCCTGGAACGTCACCTCGTACACCC
>RFGI01000072.1 GCA_003696725.1 Planctomycetota bacterium
GAGGAGGGAGGACCGCCCGCTCACCATGCCCGCGCCGAGCCCGCTCCGCAACCTGCACGCCCAGGCCGAGGCCGAGTTCGCGCCGCACCCGCCGGCCGGGTCGGTCTACGCGGCGGGCGCCGACGCGGCCGAGGTCGTCGCCACGTTCGGGGATCTGAACGCCGAACGCGCCGCCGTTGAATCGGGCGCCGGGCTCCTGGACCGGGCCGAGCGGGCGTGCGTCACCGTCACCGGCGCCGACCGGCTGGACCTCCTGGACCGGCTGCTGACTCAGACACTCCGCGACCTGCCGCCCGGGCGCTGGGCGCCGGCGTTCCTGCTCAACCGGCAGGGGCGGATCGTCGCTGACCTTCGCGTGATCGCGCTGGAGGGCCGCGTGCTGATCGAGACGCACGCGGTGGTCGCCGGCGCGGCCGGCGCGGCGATCGAGGCCGGCGTCTTTCTCGACGACGTGACGGTTGAGCCGCCGGACGCGGGCGAGCCCCTCGCCGGACTGTCGCTCGTGGGCCCCGGCGCGGCCCGGGCCTATGAGGCCGCCACGGGCGGGGACGCGCCGCCGGGCGAGCGCCATGCCCGCCGGGTGCGTGTGGCGGACGCCGACACGGTCGCCCTGCTCGATGAGTCGCTCGGCGCAGGCGCACTGACGCTCCTGGCGCCGGCCGGGGCGCTGCACGATGTGTACGAGCGTCTGCTCGAGACGCCCGGCGTGCGGGCGATCGGCTGGCGCGCCGCCGACGAAGCCCGGGTCAGGGCCCGGGCGCCGATGCACCTGATCGACTTCGGCGCCGCCTCATTGCCGCACGAGACCGGCGTGCTGCGCGACCGCGTCTCGTTCAGCAAGGGCTGCTACCCGGGGCAGGAGATCGTGGCGCGGATGGAGTCGCGCGGGCGGGCCAAGCAGGTCCTGGTCGCGCTGCGCGCCGACGGCGCCGAGACCCTCGAAGTCGGCGCGCCGATCCGCCGGACCGATCAATCAGACGCCGAGGCGGTCGGCGTGGTCACGTCCTCGGCGCCGGCGCGGGAGGACCGGCCGGCCGAGGCGCTCGCGGTGGTGCGGACGGCGCACGCGACGGTCGGCGCCCGGCTCGACGCGGGGCCCGCCGTCACGGTCGCGCATGTCCTCGGCGCCGAGGCCTAGGTTCAGTTTGACGGATCAGTGGGACGGGCGTCTCACCCGTCGTGGTTGCGATCCGCAAACAGGACCTTGTCAGCTCCACCACACGTCGCCCCAGAGTGCGGCGTTGATCATCGGCCAGGCCAGGCGCCAGTGCTCGCCCGGCGCGGCCGACACCGCGTCGATCGCCTCCGGCGTGAAGACCTCGCGCGCGAACCGGCTCCGCCGCAGCGCCGGCGACTGATCGGCGAGCCACTCGCGGAACGGGAGCGGGAAGCTCGCCTTGGGCCGGTCCAGCGCCAACGCCGGGATGCGCCCGCGGAAGGCCCGGCGCAGGGCGATCTTGGTGCGGACCTCGGCGGCGACGGCGACCCCGCCGCCCGCGTCGCCGGGCGCGCCGGCGGCTTCGCCCGGGTCAAACTTCATCGAGATCGGGAGCCCCTGCGCGTGATGCGCGACGACCGCGTCGGCGAAGGGCGTCCGGCCCTCGACGCCGGCGAGCATCGTCGCCGAGTCCAGCCGCTGCAGGAGCCCCGTCAGGTTCACGCGCTGGAGCAGCCGCAGGTGCGCCTCGACGGGGTCGGCGAAGGGCCCGGCCTGGCGGGCGGCCTCGGCGAACCACGATTGATACCGCTCAACAAGAGGCGCGTCGGCGCCCGCGGCGTCGAGCGCCGCCTCGCGCAGCACGCGGCGCTTGGCGCCAAGCGGGACCCAGGCGTTGGCTTCGAGCTGGAAGAGCCCGCCGGCGGCGCCCTCGGGGTCGGCCCGCGAGCAGCGCCACGCGGCCACCGTCGGCGCCGCGTACCCCGCGAAGAGTTCGTCCGCGCCCTCCCCGCTGATCGTCACCACGCACCCGTCGGCGCGCAGCCGCGACGCGACCGCGAAGATCGCCGTCTCGTTCGGCGTCGAGAGCGGCACACCCATCGCCCGCACCATCTCGGGCCACGACTGGACGAACGCCTCGCGGTCGACGATCGCCCGCTCGTGCGCGACGCCGAGTTCCGACGCCACGGCGGCGGCGCAGGCCAGGTCGTCGTTCTCCGATCCGCCCGGGGCGCCGGCCGCGTACGTCCGCAGCCCGTCGAGGCGTTCGCGGGCCAGCGCCGTCAGGATCGTGCTGTCCAGCCCGCCCGACAGCAGCGCGCACAGCGGCGCGTCGGCACGCAGGTGCGCCTCCAGGGATTCGCCGACGACCTCGCGCGTGCGCGCCTCGGCGCCCTCGTCCACCTCGTCGGCCGGCGCCGGCGTCCAGTGCCAACGGACCGTCCGCGACACCCGGCCGCGGGCCTCCTCGAACCGCACCAGCGAGCCGGGCTCGACGGCGAGGACGCCCTGAAAGAGCGTGTCCTCGCCCAGGACGGTGCGGATGGTCGTCAGATAGGCGCTAAGCATCGCCAGGTTCGGCGCCGGGCTGAGGCGCGGGTGATGCAGGATCGGCCCGGGCTCGGAGGCGGCGACGACCTCCCCACCGACCTCGGTGTAATACAGCGGCTTGACGCCCAATGGGTCGCGGGCCAGCGTCAGGCGCCGGCGCCGGGCGTCCCACCACGCCAGGGCGTACATGCCGCGGAAGCGCGCCAGCGCGTCCTCGCCGAAGACCTCGATCGCGCGCAGGACGGTCTCCGTGTCGCAGTCACTGGCGAAGGGGCGCGGGTCGAGCCGGCGGATCTGGGCGCGCAGGTCGGCGTCGTTGTAGAGCTCGCCGTTGTAGACCAGGGCGACGGCGCCGTCGGCGGAGACCATCGGCTGGGCGCCGGCGTCGGTGAGGTCCACGACGGCGAGCCGGCGGTGGGCCAGGACCGCGGGCCCCGCGCGCCACAGCCCCGCGCCGTCGGGCCCGCGGTGGGCGAGCCGATCGCGCAGCCCGACCGCCGTGGCGTCGTCGATGGCGGGCCTGTCGCCCGCAAAGTTGACCGATACGAACAATCCGCACATGCCCCGGTCTATCGGCCCGATCACGGGGGGTCGGCGAGCGGGGTCGTGAAGATGCGCCAGCCGCCTTGGCGCCGGCGCCGGGCGCGCATCGCGACGGCGCCCGCGCCCCAGTCGATCGCCGCGTCGGCCTGGCCCTCGGACTCGACCAGCCCGCTGGCGCGCCCAGACGCCAGGAGCCGGACCTCCCCGCGCCCGCCGGGGACCGGCCCCTGGTGGCTCAGGTACAGCCGCCGGTGGTCGGCGAGCCGATCGGCGTCCACGGGCCCGCCGGCGCCGGTGAGGATCGCGTCGCGCGACGCCACGGGCAGACGCCAGGCGATCAGGGCCCGTTCGTCCGGGTCGTGGCCTTCGGCGCGCTCGATCAGGAGGTCCAGGTGCGCCGACCCGTCGGGCAGGGTGTGCGTGAGGAGCGCCGCCCGCGTCATGGGACACAGCCTACGCCCCGCCGGGCCGATGACCTGTCCGGGCGACGCGGTCGCGGTAGACTCGCCGCGACCACGCCGCGGCCCTGCTGAACGGAGTCAGTCTGATGCGAAGCCCACGCCTGATCGTGTTCGCCGCACTCGTCGCCCTGGTGGGCGGGTGCACCTCGACCCGTTCGCTGGAGCGCGTCCGGCTCGATGGGGACCAGAACTTCCGGTACGAGCGGTACGAGCGGGCCGCGGCGGACTACGCCGAACTGGTCGAGCGCGACCCGAACGACTGGGCGTACCGCGTCAAACTCGCCGAGACCCTGTCGATCCTGGGCGACCACGCCCGGGCCGAGGAGCACCTGGCGATCGTCGCGGGCGTCCGGCCGCACGACGACACGATCGCCGAGCGCTACGCCCGAGCGATGTTCGACGCGGGGCATCACAACCGGTTGATCTCGTACCTCCAGCGTCGGGCGCAGGACACCGGCGCCGTGCGCGACTACCTCCGGCTGGGGTGGTACGCGATGCAGACGGGAGACGCCGACGGCGCCGAGCGCGCCCTGCTGACCGCGGCGCGGCTGGACCGCGGCCGGTCGATCGAGCCGCAGCTGGCCCTGGCCGACTTCTACCTCGCGGCGGGCGACCACGACGAGGGCGTGCGCCGGCTGCGCATGGCGCTGTACATCGAGCCGACCAACGAGGCCGTCCGCCAGCGCCTGCGGGCCCTCGGCGAGGTGCCCGGCCCGAGCCTCGCGATCGTGCCCGATGAGCAGCCGTGACGCCCCGGAGGGGCTGGACGACCTCCGCCGGCGGCTCGATGAGATTGACGCCGCGCTGATCGGCCTGGTCGCCGAGCGGCTGGATGTGGCCCGGCGCGTCGCGAAACGCAAAGCCCGGGCGGGCGACCGGCTCTTTCACCGCGACCGCGAAGAAGCCGTCGTGGCGGCTCGGCGGGACGCGGGCGCGGCCCTGGGGCTGGACCCTGAGCTGGTGGAGGATCTCTTCCGCCGGCTGATCCTCGCCAGCCACGCGGCGCAGAGCGTCATCCTGCGAGAGGCCCGCGCCGACGACGCCCGGCGGGTCGCGATCATCGGGGGCGCCGGCGCCATGGGCTCGTTCCTGGCTCGGTTCTTCGCCGAGCAGGGGCACGAGGTGCTGATCGCGGACGTGGCGACGCCGCTCACACCCGAAGCCGCCGCCGATGCCGCGGACGTGGTCGTGGTCAGCGTGCCCATCGCGGTGACGGAGGAGGTCATCGGTCGGGTGGGCCCGCGCGTGCGCCCGGGCGGCGCCCTGATGGACGTGACAAGCCTGAAAGAGGCGCCGGTGCGGGCCATGCTCGGCTCGACGGACGCCGAGGTCGTCGGCCTGCACCCGATGTTCGGGCCGTCGGTGGGGTCGGTTCACCGGCAGGTCTTCGCCGTCTGCCCGGGGCGCGGCGAGCGCTGGCTCGGCTGGATCCGCGAGACGCTCCTCTCCCAGGGCGCCGAGCTCGTGGAATGCTCGCCCGACGAGCACGACCGGGCCATGGCCGTCATCCAGGTCCTGCGTCACGCCGCGACGATGGCCTTCGGCCGGGCGCTGCGGGACCTGGGCGTGGACATCGAAGACTCGCTGCGGTTCAGCAGCCCGATCTACCGGCTCGAGCTCATCATGACGGGCCGGCTCTTCGCCCAGAGCCCGGACCTGTACGCGGACCTGTCGCTGGGCAACGCCCACCGCGGGCCCGTCGCCGAGGCGCTCGAACGGGCCGTGTCCCAGGTCGCGGGGGTGGTCCGGTCCGGCGATCGCGAGGCGTTCATCCGGGAGTTCCGCGACGTGGCGGCGTACTTCGAGGGCTTCGCGGAGCGCGCCCTGGTCGAGTCCGACTCGCTCATCGCCCGGATGGTTGAGCGGATGTGAGGGCCCACGCGGCGGGCCGCTTGACACCCCGCCGGCTCTTTGTACACTTTATCCGGATGAACGGATGAAACGCTTCCCGGACGGCCAACCTGAGACCGCCGCTGATACCGCGTCCCTGCTGGCCGGGTTGGCCGACCCGCTGCGGCTGCGGCTGGCCCGGCTGGTCGAGCAGCGGGAATTGACGGTCGGGGAGCTGGCCAAGGTGGTGCAGTCGCCGCAATCCACGGTCAGCCGGCACCTCAAGGCCCTCGCCGACGCCGGCTGGCTGTCCCGCCGGGCGGAGGGCGCCGCGTCGCTGTACCGGCTGGTCCTGGACACCCTGCCGACCGACGCCCGGGACGTGTGGCTGGCGGTGCGCCAGACGTGCGTCCCTCAGGCGGTGGCGCAGCGCGACAGGCGCCGGCTCGACGCTGTCCTCGCCGAGCGACGCACCGACAGCCGGTCGTTCTTCGGCCGGGTCGGCGGGGAGTGGGACAGCGTCCGCCGCGACCTCTTCGGCCGGGGCTTTACGCCGGTCGCGCTGCTGGCCCTCCTGGACCCCGGGTGGACCGTCGCGGACCTGGGCTGCGGGACGGGCAACGTCGCCGAGCGGCTGGCGCCCTTTGTCCGCCGGGTGATCGCGGTGGACCAGTCCGACGCGATGCTCGACGCGGCCCGGGCCCGGCTGGCCCCCTTCGGCAATGTCGAGTTCCTGCTCGGAGACCTCGACGACCTGCCCATCGAGGGGGGGACGCTCGATGCGGCCGTCTTCGCCCTCGTGCTGCACCACCTCGACGAGCCCGGACGGGCCCTCGCTCAGGCGCGGCGGGCCCTCAAGCCCGGCGGGATCGCGCTGGTGATCGACATGGACGCCCACGAGCACGAGGAATACCGCCGGACGATGGGGCACGTGCACCTCGGGTTCACCCGGGATGCGATGTCGGCCCTCTTCTCGGACGCCGGTTTCGTCGATATCCGAGCGGCGCCCCTGCCCTCTGACCCCGACGCCCGCGGCCCGGGTTTGACCGTCACCACCGGGCGCCGACCACCCTCAGACTGAACCGGATCACGAACCGCTGACGCATCACACACGCACGGGCCCGCGGCCCGCGCCGCCCAGAACCAGGAGCCACCCGCCGTGAGCACGATCACCGCCCCAAAGACGACCACCCCGCCGCACAAGGTCAAGGACCTGTCGCTCGCCGACTGGGGCCGACACGAGATCCGCCTGGCCGAGCACGAGATGCCGGGCCTGATGGCCGCCCGCGCCGAGCACGGCGCCTCGAAGCCCCTCAAGGGCTGCCGGATCATGGGCTCCCTGCACATGACGATCCAGACGGCGGTGCTGATCGAGACGCTGGTGGAGCTCGGCGCCGAGGTCCGCTGGGCGTCGTGCAACATCTTCAGCACGCAGGACCACGCCGCGGCGGCCATCGCCAAAGCCGGCGTCCCCGTCTTCGCGTGGAAGGGCGAGACCCTCGAGGAATACTGGTGGTGCACGCTCCAGGCGCTCACCTTCGACGCGGACGCCGACGGCTCCAACGGGCCCTACACCATCGTCGACGACGGCGGCGACGCCACGCTCCTGATCCTCGAAGGGCTCAGCGCCGAGCAGCGGTTCGCCAAGGACGGGACGCTCCCGGACCCGGCCTCGACCGACAACGCCGAGTTCAAAGTTGTCCTCTCCGTCATCCGCGAGAAGCTCCAGGAGGACCCGACCTTCTGGACGCGCATGGTCCCGCACATCCGCGGCGTCAGCGAGGAAACCACCACGGGCGTGCTACGCCTCTACCAGCGAGAGAAGGCCGGCACGCTGCCCTTCCCCGCGATCAACGTCAACGACTCCGTCACCAAGAGCAAGTTCGACAACGTCTACGGCTGCCGGCACTCGCTGGTCGACGGGATCTGCCGGGCGGTGGACGTGCTGCTCTCCGGGAAGAAGTGCGTGGTCGCGGGCTACGGCGACGTGGGCAAGGGCTGCGCCCAGGCGCTCATCGGCCAGAAGGCCCGCGTGTACGTCACCGAGATCGATCCCATCTGCGCCCTCCAGGCGTGCATGGACGGCTACGAGGTGACCACCATCGAGGACATGCTCGAGACCGGCGATGTGTTCATCACGGCGACCGGCAACAAGGACATCATCACCGCCGAGCACATGTCGAAGATGAAGGACAAGGCCATCGTCGGCAACATCGGCCACTTCGACAACGAGATCGACATGGCCGGGCTCGAGCAGATGGTCGCCGAGGGCGCCGTCGAGAAGATCAAGATCAAGGATCAGGTCCACGAGTTCGCCTTCAAGGCCGACCCCGCCAAGGGCATCGAGGCCCACAGCGTCATCATCCTCGCCGAGGGGCGGCTGCTGAACCTGGGCTGCGCCACCGGGCACCCCTCCTTCGTGATGTCCAACTCGTTCACCAACCAGACGCTGGCCCAGATCGAGCTGTGGACGAACACCGGCGCGTACGAGAACAAGGTGTACTGCCTGCCCAAGCACCTGGACGAGCAGGTCGCGCGGCTGCACCTGGATCACCTCGGCGCGCGGCTGACGCGCCTGACGCAGGAGCAGGCCGACTACATCGGCGTCCCCGCCGACGGCCCCTTCAAGCCCGACCACTACCGGTACTGAGCCAGAGCCATGGCCGCGCTGGAACTCTCACGGACGGCCCACCTCCAGATCGCGTTCTTCCTGCGCCAGCTGGGCGGGTGGTGGTTCTTCATGCTGGGGCGGTGGAAGCTCTTCGAGCTCGACGGCGGGGCCCGCGCCGTCGCCGAGCGTTTCTTCGTCGAGCCCTATCAGGACACGTTCCTGCCCGTGTGGGCCCTCCGCGCCGCCGGCTGGTTCGACCCCCTCGCGGAGTTCGCCTGCGGGCTGATGCTGATCTTCGGCGTGGGCGTGCGCCCGGCGACGTGGGTCCTGATGGGCCTCCTGGTGATGGTCACCTTTGGTCACCAGCTCAAGGAGCCGACGTACGCCCTGTCGGACCACGTCCTGCCGGCGGCGCTCTTGCTCATCGGGATCGCGGCGCTGGCCGGGCCCAAGGACGCCCTGACCCTCGGCGCTCTCGCCCGGCCGATCTGGCGCCGGCTGCGGAAGTAGGCCCCATGCACATCGAGGACATCTTCAGCCGGCGGCGGACGACCTTCTCCTTCGAGTTCTTCCCCCCGAAGACGGAGAAGGGCTCGGAGAGTCTCTTCGCTGCGATCCGCGACCTCGAACCGCTGCGCCCCGCGTGGGTGAGCGTGACCTACGGCGCCGGGGGCTCGACGCGCGACCTCACCCGCCGGCTCGTCCTTCGCATCATGCGCGAGACCAGCCTGGAGGTCATGCCCCATCTGACCTGCGTGGCGCACACCGAGGCGGAGATCTACGACCTCATCGAGCGGTACGCCAGCGAGCGCGTCAGCAACATCCTGGCGCTCGCGGGCGACCCGCCCGAGTCCATGCCCGGCTACGACCGGTCGCGCGACGCCTTCCGACACGCCGCGGACCTGGTGCGCTTCCTGCGCGAGTTCCGCACGCGGCGCGGCGGGCGGGCCATCGGCGACCCGCGCGGGTTCGGGATCGGCGTCGCCGGCTTCCCCGAGGGCCACCCGGCCACACCCAACCGGCTGACCGAACTGGAGCACCTCCGGGCCAAGGTCGACGCCGGCGCCGACTTCATCGTCACGCAGCTCTTCTTCGACAACCGCGATTTTTACGACTTCCGAGAGCGGTGCGAGCTCGCGGGGATCGCGGTCCCGATCGTCGCCGGGATCATGCCGATCACCAGCGAGCGGAACCTCAAGCGGATGGCGGAGCTGGCCCTGGGGGCGCGCTTCCCCGCGAGGCTGCTGCGCGCTCTGGGGCGGGCCGGCGGGGACCCCGACGCCGTCCGCCGCGTCGGCGTCCACTGGGCCACCGAGCAGTGCCGGGACCTGCTGGATCACGGCGTGCGCGGGATCCACTTCTACACGCTCAACTCCTCCACCGCGACGCGCGAGATCTACGCCAACCTGGGCGTGAAGGACTCACTCGCCCTGGCGTGAAGACCCCAAAACGCGCCGTCGCACATCACGTCGCCGTTGCCGTGGGCGCGTGTTCGGTTATGTTGCGTTGCTGAGCATCAGGTCGCGCGAGCGCCGGGGGACGCGCCCGAGCCGGCCTGTCAGAAAGGAGAGAGGACCATGCGTTGGATGCTCCCGGCATCGACACTGTTGGCGGTTGTCACGCCCGCGGGCGCCGGCGTCCTGTGGGATGAAGCGCCCGACGGCGACCTCGCCGATCTGATCAACGCCGGCACCAGTGCGTCGGTCCCGCCTGACTTCGGCAACTGGACCGATCTCGGGGCGCCGACCGTCGGGGTTCACACGGTGCTCGGTTCGGCAAACGAGCGGGCCGTCGCCGGCGGCGGGTTCCTGATCGACGGCGACGCCGTCGCCTTCACCATCCTCCCAGGGCTTGAACTCGCCGGCCTGACGATGGAACACAATCAGAGCCTCGGCATCCGTGAGTTCTTCAGCCTCAACACCGCCGGCGCCGGGATCGACACGGTCTTCGTCGCCCGCGGCTTCCCCATCAACCAGATCTTCAACACTGGACTGAATACCCCTGCAACGTCCGACCTGCTGACGCTGGCGGGGGGACGGCTCGGTCCGGGTACGTACGTCCTCAGTTGGGAGAACGCCCTGCGCTTCTCCAATGAAACCGTGATGACGTATTCGCTGAATCTGACGGTCGTTCCGGCGCCGGGCGGCGCCCTGCTTCCGGCTCTTGGGATGATCGGGCTGATCCGCTGGCGCCGACGGGCCTGACGCCAGCGCGCCCTGTCAGCGCTGGTTGACGGGGGCTGTGTCGTTGGGATCGGCGGGCTCGACGTGGGCCGTGGCGTCGCCGCCGCCCAGCGCCCGCTCGATCCGCCCCTCGATCCGGCTGGCCAAGTCGTGGGCCTGGGCGACCGTCAGCCGCCCGTCGACCTGCAGGTGCATGTCCACCCACGGGAACCGGCCCGTGCGCCGGACGCGCAGCTTGTGGAACCCCGCGATGGCGCCGGCCCGGCGCTCCTCGTCGAGGATCGACGCGACCCGGGCCAGGTCCGCGGGATCGGCGCGGTCCATGAGGCCCGCGACGGACTCGCCCACCAGGCGCCAGCCCGTGATCAGGACCACCGCGCCCAGGACCGCCGCCGCCGCGGTGTCGATCCAGACGAGCCCGGTGAGCCGCACGAGCCCCAGCCCGACGAGGGCCCCGGCGGTGGTCGCCAGGTCCGTCAGGAGGTGCGCCCCGTCGGCGCGGAGCACACGATTGTTCAGCCGACGCCCCGCGACAAACACGCCCGCGCCCAGCGCCGCCACCAGGGCGCCGATCCCGACGAGCCCCAGCAGGGTCAGGTCCAGGTGGGCGACGGGCGCCGGGCGCACCAGCCGCCGGCCGGCCTCGACAATGATCCCGACCCCCGCCAGCAGCACCATCGCCCCCTCGAACGCGATCGCGAGGAACTGGGCGTTGCCGTGCCCGTAGCGGTGCTCGCGGTCCGGGGGTCGGTCGGCGTAGATCAGGGTGACCAGCATCACCACCGCCGCGGCAATGTTGACCAGGGACTCGAGCGCGTCGCTGAGCACCGCCGCGGAGTTCGACGCCGCGAAGAGAGCGAACTTCAGGGCGCTGATGATCAGCCCGCCGGCCAGCGCCGCGACGGCGACGGCCCGCGCGCGCGGGAAGTCGATCTCACGCCCCGGCTCGGGCATGGGCGCCCTCCGTCGGCCCGCGCCGAGCCGTGATCATGACCAGCGACACATCCGCGGGCGTGACGCCTTCGAGCCGGGACGCCTGCCCGTAGGTCGCCGGCCTGAACCGCGCAAGCGCGGCCCGGGCCTCGGCGCGCAGGCCGGTGACGGCGCCGTAGTCGAGCCAGCCGGGGATCGCGCGGCGTTCCATCTCGCGCTGCCGGCGGATCTCGGCGCGCTGCCGGTCCAGGTAACCCGCGTACTGCCGATCCGCCAGGACCGTCCGCGCCGCGGCGCGCATCACACAGGCCCGGTCCGGCGACCGCGCCCAGCGGGAGAACGCGCGCCAGAGGGCGCTCCCGACGGGCTGAATCCGCGGGAGATCAAGGGCCGCGAGGAGATCGCGCTCGCCGAAGCCCGGGCGTTTGAGCCTGTGCGCGAGCGGCTCGCCGTCGACACGGGCCGAGTCGACCATCGACTCGATCAGCGCGCGCGCCTCGCGCCGCGCCTCGAAGAGCCGCCAGCGCGCGTCGTCGACGAGCCCCAGCCGACGCCCGATCGGAGTGAGCCGATCCGCCGCGTTGTCGGCGCGCAGCGTCAGGCGGTGCTCGGCCCGGCTGGTGAACATGCGGTACGGCTCGACGGGCGTGCGCACCACCAGGTCGTCCATCATCACGCCGATGTACGCCTGGTCGCGCCCGAGCGTGCGGGGCGCCCCGCCGCGCGCGTGCCGGGCGGCGTTCAGGCCCGCCAGGAGCCCCTGCCCGGCGGCCTCCTCGTACCCGCTCGTGCCGTTGATCTGCCCGGCGAAAAACAGCCCCGCGACGCCCTTGGCGGCGCACGACGCGTCGATCTGGTGCGGGCGGATCGAGTCGTACTCGACCGCGTAGCCGAACTTGAGGACCTCGGCGCGCCCGCACCCGGGCAGCCCGCGGACGATCTCGCGCTGCACGTCCTCGGGCAGCGACGTCGAGATCCCGTTGCAATAGACCGACTCGTCGCGGTGGGACTCGGGCTCGAGGAAGACGTGGTGCGCCTCGCGCTCGCTGAAGCGCACGACCTTGTCCTCGATCGACGGGCAGTACCGCGGGCCGGCGGCCTCGACCTGCCCGTTGAACATCGGCGCGCGGTCCAGGTTCTTGCGGATCAAGCCGTGGATCGCCGGCGTGGTGCGCGTGATCCGGCACTCGGTCTGAGCCAGCGCGGGGAAGTCGACCGCGGCCGGGTTCAGGCCCGCGCCGGTCAGGTCGCTGAAGGGCTCGGGCGGGTCGTCCCCGGCCTGGGCCTCGAGGGCGTCCCAGTCGATCGTCGACCGGCGGAGCCTGGGGGGCGTCCCGGTCTTGAGCCGGCCGAGCTCGAACCCGACCTCGCGGAGCCAGCCGGCGACGCCGTCGGCGGATGCTTCGCCGTCGCGCCCGCCCGGTGTGAGGACGGCGCCTTTGTGCATCAGCCCGCGCATGAACGTGCCGGTGGTGATGACGACAGCGCCGGCGCGCAGCTCGCGCGACTCTCCGGTCTCCGCATCGGTGACGACGACGCCGCGCACGGCCGGCCGCTGCGACGACTGTCCGGGCCTGACGCTGACGCGGGGCGGATCGGTCAGGACGCGCTCGACCCGGCCGGCGATGATGGTGATCTGTTCGCGCCCGGCGAGCAGCCGGCGGACGGTCTCGGCGTAGACGTGCTTGTCGCACTGGGCGCGGGGGCCCCGCACCGCCGGCCCACGCGACACGTTGAGCGTCTTGAACATGATCCCCGACGCGTCGGCGGCCAGGCCCATGAGCCCGCCCAGGGCGTCGATCTCGCGGACCATCTGCCCCTTGGCGATCCCGCCGATCGCGGGGTTGCACGGCATCAGGCCGATGCGCGCCGGGTCCAGCGTCACCAGGGCCACGCGCACCCCGACATTCGCCGCGGCCCAGGCGGCCTCGGCGCCGGCGTGCCCGCCCCCCACCACGATGACCTCGAACCCGCGCTGCATGGGTCCTCGATCCTAATGCCGATGGTCGGCGCCGGTGACCCACAGAGCCGGGCTCGAACGCCCGGGGGTGTACCGCTGGAAATCCGGGGTGGGATGTGGTATGATCCGCAGGTCTACGCCGGTTGATCGCCCCTAAATCGGGGTGTTCAACGTGGTCATCGACGACGGGGCAAGTGTTTGTACGGCTCGATCGGCAGCCGATCGGCCGGGTGGTCCGCGCAGAAGAAGGAGCAGCCCCATGACCCTGAACCAGAATATGTCCGGTTTCTCAACCATCCCCGCGGACGCCTGCGCTCTGGCGCTCGATGTCACGGGGGTCGCCGCGGCGGTCTTCGGACAGGACGACGCGCTGCGGTCCGCCAATCGCGTCTGGCTCCGCGACCACGGGCTGACCGCGTCCGAGGCGGCCGGCGCCCCGGCGCTGCGCTGCTGGCCCGGCGATGACGCCCGCGAACGCGTCGAGCTCATCCGGCGGGTGCGCCGCTCGGGCGTGCCGGTGATCTTCCGTGAGCAGCGCGACGGGCGATCCGTCGAGTCGGCGTTCGTGCCGCTGGCCTCGGGCGAGGTCCTGGCGCTCTCGACGCCGGGCGGGCTGGACCGGTCGTCCTGGCCCGCCGAGTTGTCCAAGCCGGAGCTGGTCGGCGCCGCCGCCCACGCCGCCGACCGCGTCGCGAGCCTCTCCCGCCGGGAGCGCGAGGTCTTCACGCTGCTGGCGTCGGGGCATTCCATCAAGCAGGTCGCCGAGCGGCTCGGGCGCAGCGAGAAGACCATCGAGGGGCACCGCGACTCGATCTATCGCAAGCTGGGAACGCGCAACCGCGCCCAGATCGCCGTCCTCGCGATGGAGTCCGGGTTGCTCCCGCCGCACGGCGCCGCCACCATGGCCGATTGATGCGCCCGCGGGCTCAGCGCCGCGGGCCCGGGAGCGACCCTGCGCATGACGGACCCCGCGCACGCCGGCGCCCACACCGACCTCGCCGACCGGCTGACCTACGCGCGCTACCTCGCCCTGGACGAACTCCTGGGGGCGCAGCGCCCGCGCTCCGACCCGCCCCACCACGACGAGCTGCTGTTCATCATCCAGCACCAGACGTCCGAGCTGTGGATGAAGCTGATCATCCACGAGCTGCGGGCGGCGATCGCCCATGTCCGCGCCGACGACCTCGAGCCCTGCTTCAAGATCCTGGCGCGGGTCAAACACGTCCAGTCGCAGCTCTCCTCGCAGTGGGCCGTCCTGGCGACGCTCACCCCGACGGAGTACGCCCAGTTCCGCGGCGTGCTCGGGCCGGCCAGCGGGTTCCAGTCCGCCCAGCACCGGGCCATCGAGTTCCTCCTGGGCGCCAAGAGCCGGCCGATGCTCGCCGTCCACGCGCACGACGCGCAGACGCACGCGTGGCTGGCGGAGCTCCTGGAGGCCCCGAGCCTGTACGACGAGTTCCTGATGCACCTGGCGCGGCGCGGGCTGCCGATCCCCGCCGACGCCGCCGACCGCGACTTCTCCACCGTCCGGCCGCCCGACCCGCGCGTGGTCGCGGCCTTGCGCCTGGTGTACGAATCGCCGACCGAGCACTGGGACGCCTACGAGATGGCCGAGAAACTCGTGGACATCGAGGAGAGCATGCAGGTCTGGCGCTTCCGACACCTCAAGACCGTCGAGCGGATCATCGGGTTCAAGCGCGGCACGGGGGGGACGGCCGGCGCCGAGTACCTCCGGCGGATGCTCGACCACCGGTTCTTCCCCGAACTCTACGACGTGCGGACCGAGCTGCGCGAGGCGTGACGGGTCAACCGGGCTCGCCGAGCTTGCCCGCGTGCCGGACGATCCGCCCGGTGTCGGCGTAGACGATGTCCTCGCAGATGTTGACGCACAGGTCGCCGATCCGCTCCAGGTCCCGGCTGGCGCGGAACGCCAGGAGCCCGGCGCGGCGCGACAGCGACCCGTCGGCGATCGCCGACTCGACCTCCTCGACGACCTTTTTCGTAAGCCGGTCGAGGGTTTTGTCCGCGCCGATGAGCGACTGAGCCGCGGCGCCGTCGCGCTGACCCAGCGCCCGCACCGTGTCGTGGCACAGCGGGATCACCCGCTCGCCCAGGTCCAAGAGCGCCCGGGGCCAGGCGGGCCGCTCGGCCTCGCCGAGGTACGCCACGGCCTTGGCGACGCCCGTGGCGTGGTCCGCGATCCGCTCCAGGTCCGCGTTGACCTTGATCACGATCATCAGCGACCGCAGGTCCCGCGCCACCGGCTGGTGCAGCGCGATCAGGCGGATGCACTCCTCCTCGATCCGGATCTCCTCGCGGTCGACCTCCGTGTCGCGTCGGCGGACCTCCGACGCCAGGGCCCGGTCGCACGACCGCAGGGCGCGGACGGCCTGCTCGACGAGCTCCACCGCGACGACGGCTTCGCGCTGGAGCCGATCGTTGAGCCGAGCCACTTCCTCGGCCAGCGCGCTGGGATGACCCGGCCTGGGCGCCGTCGATTCGTCGTATGCGCTGTGCGGCGTGTTGGGCATCGCGCTTGCCTCCTCGCCCGACGCGCGGCGCCGGCGGGCGATGGAAGCCTATCCGCCGATCCGGCTCAGGTCCGCCCCACGGTCACCGAGGCGGGCGCCGCCACGCCGCCCGAAGCGATCTTCTCGAAGCCCGAGCCGAGTTCGCCGATGGGGTCCGGCGGGACGATCTCGACCTTCTTCTCGCCCAGCGACGCCTCGCCGCGCTCGACCCGGGCCTGGAACGACCGGCACTCGGCCAGCAGCCGGTCGAGGATCTCCCCTTCCGGGACGTTCGCCACACGCTCGCCCTGGACGTAGATGATCCCGCGGCGGTCGCCGGCGAAGACGGCCACGTCCGCGCCCTCGGCCTCGCCCGGGCCGTTGACCACGCACCCCATCACCGCGACCTTCATCGGGACCGTGATCTCGTCGGCGAGCACCCGCCGCACGTCCTGCACCAGGGTGAACAGGTCAACCTGGATCCGGCCGCACGTCGGGCACGCGATCAGGTCCACGCCCCGGCGGTCGCGTAGAGACAGCGAGTACAGGAGCTCCAGCCCATCCTCGACCTCGAACACGGGATCGTTGGCGTAGGAGATCCGAAGCGTGTCGCCGATCCCGTCGGCCAGGAGCGCCCCCAGCGCCGCGATCGACCGCACCGCCCCGGTCTCGCGCGGGCCCGCGTGCGTCACGCCCAGGTGCAGGGGGTGATCGAAGCGGTGGCTGATCTCCCGGTACACGTCGATCACGCTCGCCGCGTCCATCAGCTTGGCGCTGATGACGATGTCGTGGAACTCCCGCTCACGGAAGATATCCAGGTACTCCTCGAGCTTGGCGATCATCAGGGCCAGGAGATGCCCCTGCCGGCGGTCGGCGAAGAACGACCCCAGCTCCTCCGCGCGGCGCTTCTTGTCCTTGCGCTCGATGATCGAGCCCTCGTTGACCCCGACGCGGATCGGGATCCCGCGCGCCTTGCAGGCGTCGATCACCGCGTTGACCTGCTCGCGGTCGGAGATGTTCCCGGGGTTGAGCCGGATCTTGTGCACCCCGGCCTCGACGGCCTCGAGCGCGCGCTTGTAGTGGAAGTGCACGTCGGCGACGATCGGCACCCGCGTCTGCGCCAGGACCTCGGGCAGCGCCTGCGTGTCCTTGCGCTCCGGGACGGCGACGCGCACGATGTCCGCCCCGGCCGCCGCGAGCCGGTTCACCTCCGCCACGCACCGGTCCACGTCGTGCGTGTACCCGGCCGTCATGGTCTGCACCGAGACCGGCGCGGGGGCCGTCTCGGCGCCGGCGGCGTCGGGCAGGCCGCCCCCGATCCGCACGCGCCCCGTGCGCTCGTCCCCCACCGTCACCTGCCGCGTCGGCCGCCGTGGTCTCATGATCGTCGCGATGGTACGGCCCGGGCGCCCGCGGGGCCAGCCTTCCGGTTCTTCTCACGCCCCTGCCCCGCCGCCAGAGCCGGGCCCCTTGTTGGGAATTGCCCGCCACGGGCCCCGATCCAATGGCGCCTGGGGGCCCCGGCTCGCTTTGCCGCGCCGGCGCGCCAATACTCCCTCCGGCTCGGCGTGAGTATGGAGAGAGGAGCCGGCCCCGGCATGTGCGATGTTCAGACGCTCTTCCGACGCCACGGCCTGCGGGCCACGGCCCACCGCGCACTCATCTACGACACCCTCGCCGGCGCCGACCACCCCACCGCCGAGGAGCTGCACGCGCTGGTCTCGGCGCGGTGCGAGTGCCTGAGCCGGTCGACCGTCTACGCCACGCTCGAGGCGTTCCACAACGCCGGGCTGTGCCGCCGGATCCCCACGCCCGCCGGCCCGGACCGCTTTGACGCCGACCTGCACGAGCACCTGCACATCCTCACCCCGGACGGCGAGGTCCGAGACGTGCCCGAGACGCTGGGCCTGGAGCTCCTCAACGCCCTGCCTCGCGGCGTCCTGAGCGAGATCGAACGCCGCACCGGCCTGCGCATCGCCCGCGTGTCCATACGCCTGCACGGCGAGCCCGCCCGGTCCGAGAACGGCCATCCCAACGGGGTGGACCGGCGCCATCTCGCCCCGGCCGACGCCCAACCGGCGGCCCGATAGTCAAGCCCCGCGCGGATCGCGCCGATCGTCTCCACCGAGCCGCGGGTCCCGGAACCCGCCCTCGCCGGAGACCCATCATGAGCCCGACCCGCGAACGCCGCCGATTCGAGCGGTACGAGCTGCCCGCGATGTACACCCGCCTGTCCGTGCGGACGCTGGACGCCGACGAGTTCCAGTGGGACGGGCACGCCTACGACATCAGCCGCGGCGGGGTGCGGTTCGAACTGGACCGCGGCTTTGAGCCGGGCACACCCGTCGCGATCCGCCTGGACCTGCCCCGGGCGCCCGCCGAGCGACGGACCGAGCCGCGGAGCGTCTTCGCCTTCGCCAACATCGTCTGGATCGACGACGATGACGACGCGGGCCCGGCCCGGATGGCGGCGGTCTTCACCCGCTTCGCCCGCCCGCGCGACGAAGAGCTCCTCCGCAAGCGGATCCTCTGCGGCCGGTACGCCCTGGCTGCGTGAGCCGGGCCGCCTCACTCCCCGCACGCCGCGATCGTGATGCGCTCGGCGGCGTCCTCGGGGCTCGCCGATTTCTCGATCACCAGCGACGCCAGCGACCGGTAGAGCGGGTCGCGGGCCGCGAAGACCTCGTCGATCTCGTCGATCACGCCCCGGCCGGTCAGGCTGGGCCGGTTCTCGTCCGCGCCGCCGAGGCGCGTCCGCAAGACCCCCGGGGTCTCGCGCAGGTACACGATGAACGCGAGCCCGCGCCGGCCCCGATCGCGCAGGAGGTCCGCCGACCCGGGCGCCGTCGGCGTCCCGCCCCCGGACGCGATCACCCGCGCCGGTTGCTCGAGCGCCTCGGCGAGGGCCATGGCCTCGGTCGCGCGGAACGCCGCCACGCCGCGCTCGCGCCACGCCTGATCGACGCTCGCCGCGCCCAGCCGCCAGAGCGTGACGCTGTCCAGATCGATGAACTGCCGGCCGAGCCGGTGGGCGACGATCGGCCCGACGGTGGATTTGCCGCTGCCCCGCAGCCCAATCAGCACGATCGTCGGCGCCGGTCCCGCCGGCCTGCGTTTCCGAGCCGCGCCCGCCATGCGATGAGTATGGCGCCTCTCATCCGCCCAAGCCCAGCGGCCGGACCTCCACGCTCGGCGAGGCCACCGTCCCGCGCACCCGGTACTGGATCAGCCGTCCGGTCACCGAGCCGATCGCTTCGCCCAGCCGGCCCAGCATGCCGGTGATCTTCTTGACGGGCCCGGCGCTGGCCGTCATGTCCAGCCGACCGTCGAACCCCACCAGCCCCGACGCCTCGACGACCGCCACCGCGTTCTCGAAGACAAGCCGGCTGAAATCCAGACCGGCGCCCGTCACGTCGAACTCGGCTCGGACCACCGCTGACCGGCTCGACCCGGCGAACACCGATCCCAGGGCGTCGATCTGCCGGCTCAGGTCCGTGATCACCGGGATCATCACCAGGCGCGCCCGCTCGATGTCCAGCGCCCCGCGCCCTTCCAGCGTGCCCGGCAGGTCCAGCAGCGACGCAGACGCCGAGCCCGACGACCGCATCACGCCGGCCAGCGGCGGCTGGGCCCCCGGCTCAGGCTGGCGCCGGACCAGATCCTCCAGCTCCAGCCCGGCCGCCTCCCAGGCCAGGTCCACGGGCCAGCCCGGCGATCGGAGATCGACGCTCGCCGTGGCCCGCGCCGTCCCGCCCAGGAGGTCCGCCCGCGCCGGGCCCAGCCGGCCGGCGCCGTCCTCGGCGTGCGCCTCCGCCGTCACCCGGTCGATGGGCAGACGCCACCCGCCCGCGGCCACGTTCAACCCGTCGAGCATCACTGTCGCGTCGAGCCGGACCGACGCGAGATCCGTCAGCGTTCCGGCGCCCGTCGCCCGCAGCTCGACGCGCCCCCGCGCCTCGTGCTCGCGCGCCAGCGCCTGCACGGCCGGCGGGAGCGTCTCGTACGAGCGCTCGTCCAACCCCAGCCGCACGTCCAGCCGGTCCAGCCTCGCCGCGAGTGTGTCCAGACTGACGGCGCCGACGGCCTCGGCGTCCAGAACCCCCGGCCGGTGGGCCGAGAGCGCCAGCGTGTGCCAGACCGCGCCCGCGCTGGCGCCGACCTCCTCGCGCTGCACCATCAGCGATGACTCGATCCCGCCCACGCGCATCGCCGGCGTTCCGTCGCCCTCGTTGTACTCGATCGCGCAGTCGCGCAGGTCGATCCGCTCGATGCGCATCACGCGGCTGAGCCGCAGGTCCTCAGGCACGGCGTCTGGCGCGCCGACCGCGGCGCCGCGGACAATCGGCGTCAGCCCGCGGAACCCGCCCGTCGCCGGGTCGCGCACCAGCCGCACGACGCCGCCCTCGACGGCGATGCGGGCGATCTCGATCGGCTCGCCGACCCTCGGCGCCCGGGCGAGCGTCACGACCAGTTCGCGCGCCTTGAGGACGTCCACGCCCGCCGGCGCCGTCAGCCGCGCTCCGCGAAGCCGGAGCGTCGCCGGCGCCTCGAACACCGACTCATCGAACCCGATCGCCGGCACGAGGTACACGTTGGCGATCCTCGTGACCTGCCGGACGACCCAGTCGTCGACGCCGAACGTCCCGCGGATGAAGAACGTCACCAGCGCCGCCAGGGCGACGACGCTCGCCGCCGCGGCCACGCCGACACCCGCCATCACCCGCCGCGGCGTCACGCCCGGACGATAGCCGTCAGCCGACGCGCGGGGGGGCGACGGCGGCGCTCATCTGCGCCAGGAACCTGCGCGCGGTCCGCCGGGCTCGGTCACGCACCCGCGGTTCGGCGTCGGCCTTGGCGATGGCCGCGATCCGCGACACCGCGCACCCCAGCCGGCCCGCGGCCCACACCCCCGTCAGCCGCCGGCCCGCGTCCGGGTCCGACAGCAGCCCTTCGACGACGACCACCGCGTCGCGCCGGGCGGGGTCGCCCCCGAGGCTCGCCAGCGCCAACGCGGCGTTGCCCCGCTCGCGCGCCGAGCCGCGCTCCAGACGGGCGCGCGCCTCGTCCAGCCCCTCGCCCAGCCGGGCCAGAGCCTCGAGGGCGTTGGCCCGGGCCCGCGCGTCCGGGTGCGACAGGCAGGCCCGCAGCGCCTGCCGAGCCGTCGGCGTCCCGACCCGGCCCAGCGCTGAGACGGCCGTCGCCGCCAGCCGCGCCGAGTCCCCGCCGGCCGCCGAGAGCAGCTCGAGCTCCACCTCGCGGGCCAGCCCCATCCGCAGCGCCAACCGGACCGCGCCGATCCGGGCCGAGTCTTCGTGGTGTTGGCCGCCGATCGCCTCGCGCAGCCGGGCGACGACGGCGGGCCGATCCCGCGCCAGGGCGCGCCGAGCCGCGACCGCGTCCAGCCCGCGGCCGGCGCCGGGCCGCATCAACGCCCACGGGTCCGTTCGGTCCATCGTCCGCTGGGCCAGGGCCCGCACCGTCGCGTGCGGCGAGCGCGACGCCCGCCGGGCCAGCCCCGTCCGCTCCTCGGCCCGGGCCAGGAACGCCGACCGCGCGACCCGAGCGTCAGGGTCGAACACCAGGTCGTCCAGCGCATGACGGGCCGTCGGCGTCGACCGCGCCGGCGTTCGCGCCCACGACAGCGCCGCCCGCCAGCGCGCCGGCGCCCGAGGGCCGGCGACGATCCGGTCGATCAGCGACTCGACACGTGGGCCGCGCCCCGACCACGCGCCCACGGCGTCGCACCACAGGGCCGCCCCAGGCGCCGACGCCGCCGACTCGAGCGCCGAGGCCAGAGCCGCGGGCGTCGGTGTCAGGCCTGGGCGTCGGCCGCGCATCAGCCAGACCCGTCGGCTCGGCGTGCGGAGCAGGTGCGCCGCCGAGGCCGCGGACTCGAACCCCCCCCGCGCCAGGCGCGATTCGAGCGCGTCCAGCGCCGCCGGCGCCAGGGCCCCATGCCGGGCCAGCCGGACGAGCCCGGCCCCGTCGAGGGCTTCGGTCCGGCGGACGGCGCCGCGCAGCGCCATCGCCGTCGGACCCCCGGCCTCCCCGACCGCGGCCGTGAGCCCCGCCGACGCCGCCGCCGCCAGCCCAGCCAGCCGGACGAGCACAGCGTCCAGGAGCGCGGGCTCGCGCACGTCTGCCGCCACGCGGGCGACCTCGGCGAGCATCGCCTCCAGCGACGCTGACGCCCGGCCCGCGCCGCCCTGGGCTGCGGCGCGCGTCAGCGATCGCCCAAGCGCCCGACGCACCTCGGCGTCATCGTCGACCGCCAGAGCCGCGACGATCGCCGGTTCGATCCGTCCGGGGAGGTCCCCGATGAACGCTGACGCCCAGGCTCGCAGGCGGCCCTCCTCGGACCGCGCCAGCGCCCGCACCGCGTTGGCCAACCGATCGCCCGCCGCCAAGACCAGCGCCCGCCGACCGGCCGGCGTCAGGTCCTCCCAGACCGGAGCGAGCTCGATCGCCGTCTCGAGGTCGGACTCGGCCGCGCCCAGGGCCTGCCGAACGCGATCGATCCAGCCCGCCGACCCGGCCCCGGAGGCGGGCCGCCGATTCCGCAAGAACGCCAGAAGTCGTTTCTCAGCATCGACTTGTGACTCAGATCCAACCGCTGACCGCAGCGCCCGGCACGCCGAGGCCAAACCGGCTCTTCGCCCCCACGTCGAACGCCCCAGCGATCTGCTCAGCTGTCCGGCCATCAACACCCTCGCTCCGCACCCGGAGCATCCGGCCCCGCGTCCAAACGCTGCGTCCACAGCCGCTTGTGGATCATCGGTTTGGTGGGCGCAAAATCGACCACTTCTTTCTCGAAACTTTTCTCTTGCCTTTCGCGTACCAGATCGGAGAATGCCCCTTGCCTGCCGGGCGGGGAGCGCTACACTCTCCGCCCCGTTCTGAGGCAGGCGGGGCCACACTCTCTCTCTTGTCCCACGAGCCAGGATTCGGCCATGACCACTCCGCTGAAATCAGCGAGCCTTCAGTCGTACAAACTCCTGTTGTACAGACGCGCCCTGCACCCCGAGCTCTTCTCGATCAAGGGCCGGCGGGTCATCGAGCACGGGGCGTACGAGTTCGAGGCCTGGATCATGCCCGGCCAGCACGTCATGCGCTTCCAGTACGGCGACCTCAACGCCACCGAGGTCCTGACCGGGGGCGACGTGATGCTCCCGCAGCGCGGGCTGGCCGCCGCCATCCCCTGCCCCGGCGAGCGCGACTTCGAGCAGCCCTGCTCCGACGACGTCACCTACATGACCAGCATCCAGACCGAGACCCTCCCCGAGAATCTCTACGCCGCCACCTTCGAGGAGCTCACGGAGTTCGGCGAGGAGGTCGGCGCCCTGATGCACTTCTGGGATGACGCGACGGGCCCCTGCGTCTCCATCCTCGACACCCAGCGGCTGCGGACCGAGGTCCACGCCCAGGCCTACCACCTGCTCGCGCAGGGCGGCGTGGTCATCCGCACGCAGAGCCTCTTCGAGCACAAGGCCAAGCCCGAGACCGCCGCGAGCGGAAGCTGACCCTCACCCCGACAGCGCACCGGGCTGATCGACCGCGGCGCCCCGGCGCCGGGAGGTTCCGATGCGCGCCGGTGGGGTACACTCGCCGGCTCATGACGGACCCCGCCACGCCATCCCGCCCGAACTACAAGAAGACCCTCAACCTGCCGCGGACGTCCTTCGGCATGAAGGCCAACCTCGTGCAGAACGAGCCGGCCAGCGAGAAGCGGTGGGCGAAGACCCGGCTGTACGAGCGGCTCCTCGACGCCCGCCGGGACGCCGACCCGTTCGTTTTCCACGACGGCCCGCCCTACGCCAACGGCGCCATCCACCTCGGGCACCTGCTCAACAAATGCCTGAAGGACTTTGTCGTCCGCTCGAACTTCATGGCCGGGCGCCGGTGCCCTTACATCCCCGGGTGGGACTGCCACGGGCTGCCCATCGAGCACAAGGTCCAGACGGCGGCGATTGAGTCCGGCAAGATGGCCAAGCTCGAGTCCCTGGACCCCGACGCCCGCCGGACCGCCATCCGCCGGGATTGCCGCGCTTACGCCGAGAAGTTCATCAGGCTCCAGACCGGGCAGATGAAGCGGCTGCTGACGCTGGCGGACTACGAGCACCCCTACCTGACGATGGCGCCCGAGTACGAGGCGGCGACCCTCGAGGTCTTCGCGGAGCTGGTCGCGCAGGGCCTGGTCTACCGCCGGCTCAAGGCCGTGCACTGGTCCGTCGAGAACCGCACGGCCCTGGCCGAGGCCGAGCTCGAGTACCACGACCGCACCGACCCCTCGGTGTTCGTCGAGTTCGACGCGGCCGACGCCCGCGCCGTCGAGCGCGCCTTCGGCCTCGGTGAGGGCGCCCTGGACCGCACGCCGACCTTCATGATCTGGACCACCACGCCGTGGACCCTCCCGGCGAACCTGCTCATCGCGGTCCACCCGGCACACCCCTACGCCCTGGCCGAGATCGACGGCACGGTGACGATCATCGCCGAGGCCCTCCTCTCGAAGGTCGCCCGGGCCGCCGGCGCCCAAGCCGTCCGCACCCTCTCCATCGCCCCGGGCGAGCGGCTCATCGGGCTGCGCTACCGCCACCCCTTCCATCCCGACGCCGACGCCCACCGCGCCGCGATCGACCCCGAGAACACAACCGCCGGCGAGATCTTCCGCGTCGTGGGCGCCGACTACGTGACCCTCGACGACGGCACGGGCCTGGTCCACACCGCCCCGGGGCACGGCCACGACGACTACCAGACGGGCCTGCGCGAGCACGTCCCGATCCACTGCCCGGTCCGCGAGGACGGGACCTACGACGACACCGCGCCCGAGTTCGTCCGGGGGATGGGCATCTGGGAGGCGAACGCCGTCATCGCGGGCGCCCTCCGCGAGTCGGGCCGGCTCTTCCACGAGATGGAGATCACCCACTCTTACCCGCACGACTGGCGCGGCAGGTCGCCCGTCATCTTCCGCGCCACCGAGCAGTGGTTCATCGGCGTTGACACGCCCACGGCGCGCGACGGCCGGTCGCTGCGCGAGCTGGCGCTGGACGCCGTGGGCTCGATCGAGTTCGTCCCCGACTGGGGCCGAAACCGCATGCGCGGGATGCTCCAGACGCGCCCCGACTGGTGCCTGTCCCGGCAGCGGGCGTGGGGCCTGCCGATACCCGCGTTTATGACACCCGCGGGCGAGCCGCTGCTCACCGCACAGAGCGTCCGGGCGGTGGCCCGCGTGGTCCGCGAACACGGCTCGGACTGCTGGCTCACCATGTCGCCGGCGGACCTGCTGGCCGGGTACGACCCCGCCGCGGACCCCGACGCGCCGCGGGGTCTTGACACGGCCACCCTGACGAAGATGCACGACATCTTCGACGTGTGGTTCGAGTCCGGCTCGTCGTGGCGCGCCGTGATGGTGGAGCGCGGCCTGGCCCACCCCGACCCCCCGCCGGTGGACCTGTACCTCGAGGGCTCCGACCAGCACCGCGGCTGGTTCCAGGTCTCGCTGCTGACGGGCCTGGGCGCGGCGGGCTGTGCCCCCTACCGCGCCCTGCTCACCCACGGCTTCATGGTCGACAAAGACGGCAAGAAGATGTCCAAGAGCCTGGGCAACACGCTCGACGTCGACGACCTCCTCAAGCGCTTCGGCGCCGACGTCGCCCGCTGGTGGGTCGCCTCGCTCAACTACGAGACCGACATCAAGGTCGACCTGACGTACTTCGAGACCGCCGGCGAAGCGTATCGCAAGATCCGCAACACCCTGCGATTCATGCTCAGCAACCTCGACGATTTCGTCCCGTCCCCGCCGGGCAAGGACGCCTCCTGCGGCGAGGGGATGTGCCTGAACCTCTCCACGCTCGAGCCGACCGCTCCCGAGGCGTGGGTGCTGGCGCGATTCAACGCCCTGTCCCGGGCCGTGCAGGACGCGTACGCGCGGTACGACTTCCGCGCGGCCTCGACGGCGCTGTTCAACTTCTGCAACGAGACGCTCAGCGCCGTCTACCTCGCCGCGGTCAAGGACCGGCTGTACTGCGACGAGCCGGGCTCGGCCCGGCGCCGGCGCACGCAGAACGCCCTGTGGGAGCTGACCGACGGCCTGTGCCGGCTGCTGGCGCCGATCCTCCCCCACACCGCCGACGAGGCCTGGCGCGCCCTGCGCCGATCGACCGACGACGACGCGACCGTCCACCTCACCACCTACCTGCCTGATCTACCGGTGAGCGCCGACGACGCTTGGCCCGACGTGATGCGCGTGCGCGAGCAGGCCCTGGCCGCCCTGGAGCGCGTCCGCGCCACCGGCGGCGTCGAGAACCCGCTCGACGCCGGGCTCACCCTCCCCGACCCCGCCGGCGTCCTGGCCCGCTTCAACCCCGTGGACCTCGCGGACCTGTGCGGCGTCAGTCGCGTGAGCCTCGACCCGAACGTGACCGAGCCCGACGTTCTGGACCTCCGCGCCGAGCCCCGCTGCGAGCGGTCCTGGAAGCGCGACGGCACCGTCCGTGAACGCGCCGACGGCGGGATGCTCTCCGACCGCGACGCCCGCGCCGTCGGCGTGGCGTGACCTCAGCCGGCGCCGGTCGTTGCGCGCAGCGTGCGCTGGAGCCGGACGACCTCCTCGCGCAGCCGGTCCAGCGCCGCGTCCGGCCCGTCGCGCAGGAGGTCCTCGGCCGGGATCGGCTCGCCGTAGGCCACGCCCAGCCGCGTGAACGGCCTCGGGGCGCGCCGGCCGCGCGGCCAGGCCCGGAACGCGCCGTCGATCGCCGCGGGCAACACCGGCGCCCCGGCCCGCCTGATGATGAGCGCCACCCCGCGCTTGAACGCCCCCACCTCGCCCGCGTGGGTGCGGGTCCCCTCGGGGAAGAGGATCACCGCGCGGCCCTGCTGAAGCAGTTCCACCGTCCGCCGAACCGCCGCCGCGTCCGGCTCGCCGCCCTCCTTGACCGGGATCGCGTTGAGCCCGCGGATCACCGGCGCCAGCCAACGCGACTCGAACAGACCCTCCCGCGCCACGAAGTGGCATGTCCTCGGCAGCCACGCGCCCACCAGCGGCGGATCGAGGTACGACTGATGGTTCGCCACGATCAGCACGCCGCCGGTCCGCGGGAGTTTCTCGCGCCCGAGCACGCGCGTCGGCAGGACGGTGCGGAAGATCGCCCTGAGCGCCGCCTTGCAGACCCAGTAGAAGAGGCGCCGCCCGACGCCGCGCCCCCGCTCAGCCACCGCGCGCCCCGGCCAGGGCGCCCGCGGGCGCCCGCTGGCGCGTCAGCCGCTCCAGCGCGTCGATCACCTCGTCGAAGGTCATCTCGGAGGTGTCCACCTCCACGGCGCCCGGGGGCTTGACCAGCGGGCCGACCGCCCGGGCCGCGTCGAGCCGGTCGCGCCGGGCCAGGTCGCGCTCGATCTCGTCCACGTCCGCCGGCCGGCCCGCCGCACGCAGCTGCTCGGCCCGCCGACGGGCCCTGATCCGCGGCGAGGCGGTCAGGTAGAACTTCACGGCCGCATCGGGGAAGACGACCGAGCCCTGGTCGCGCCCCTCCGTGACCAGCCGGGGGTGCGACCGGGCGATCGCCCGCTGCTGAGCGACCAGCGCCTCGCGCAGGGGCGCTTGGGCGGCGAGCGTGGAGATCACCGCGGCCACGTCCGGCTCGCGCAGCCGGTCCGTCATGGGCCGGCCGTGCGCCAGGAGCGTCGGCGGGTCCGTTGTCCAATCGAACCGCATGGCGGCGCGGCGGACGGCCCTGGCGACGGCGCGCTCGTCGGACGCGTCCACGCCCTCATCAAGGACCACGGCCGTCGCCCCGCGGTACATGGCGCCGGTGTCGAGGAACTCCAGCCCCAGCCGCCGGGCCAGCGCTCGCCCGACGGTGCTCTTGCCCGTCCCGGCCGGGCCGTCGATCGTCACGATCAGCCGCTCGCCGGTCACGGCGCCGCGTCCGCCAGCGCTGTGTTGAGCGCGTCGCGCATCGCCGACACGCTCGCGACGGGGTCGCCCTCCCCGCGGTGCTCGATGGCGATGGACGCGTCGTACCCCACCTCGCCGAGCACGCCGACGCACGCGGCGAGGTCGAACTTGGGCCGACGCGTCCGGGGCCCGATCTTCTCGAACGAGGCGATCACCACCGAGGCGTACGGCGCCAGCCGCTTGAGGTAGTGGCCCGGGTCGCCCGTCGCCGCCGCGTCCAGAAAATCCGGCATCGTGCCGATGCGGAACCCGCCCACGCGCTTGATGAACCCGGTCATGCGGTCGGGCGTCTGGGTCAGGCCCGGCGCGGGCCGGAGCAGCAGGTTCACGCCCACGCCGTCGGCCGTCTCCATGACCTCCTGGAGCGCCTCGACGGCGGCGTCGGCCGCCTGTTCCGGCGCCGCGACGGCGATCCCCGCGCTGCTGCACCCCAGGCGCTCTGCGGCGCGCAGCACCCGCTTGGCCCGGTCCACCGCCGCCGATCCCCACCGCGCGTCGGTGACCTTGAGCGGGTCGGGCTCGGCGAGCGCCAGGATCGGGCACCGGGACCGGTCCGCCTGTCGCCGGAGCCGCTCGAGCTCCGCCGACCCCGCGCCCGCCAGCAGGTCCGTGGGGAGCATCAGCCCGCTCAGGCCCAGCTCGTCGCGCGTCAGGGCCGGGACGTCCTCCAGCGCGAGCGCCGGATGCCGGCCACGCAGCAGCGGTCGGAGCGAACTGGCCGAGAGGATCTGGAGCATGGGCGGGCGGTCGGGCGGGTCAATGTACCCGCTCGCGAGCCGGGCGCGCCCCGGCGTTGCCGGCCCGGGCGCCACGGGTACCATGCCCGATCGCACCCACACCGAGGACCCCGCATGACGCCCCCCGACGACCGCCGATACTCCGAATCCCACGAGTGGCACAGGCTCGACGGCGACACCGTCACCCTCGGCGTCACCAAGTTCGCCGTCGACGAGCTCACCGACATCACCTACGCGGAGATGAAGCCCGCCGGGACCGCGATCGAGCCGGGCGGCTCCGTCGGCGAGATCGAGTCCGTCAAGGCGACCGCCGACGTCTATTCCGCCGTCGGGGGCGAGATCGTCGAGGTCAACCCGCGCCTGGCGGACGACCCCTCGGTCCTCAACACCGACCCCTACGGCGAGGGCTGGCTGGTCAGGATCAAGACCGCCGACCCGTCCCCGCTGGACCGCCTCATGGACGCGAAAACCTACGCGTCCAAGCACGAATAACAACCGCCGTGACCGTTCCCCCTCAACAGCGGCGGCGGGGCCCGTGATCCGCTGCGCGGGCGTGCACAAGTCCTACCGTCTCGGCGCCGAGACCGTCCACGCCCTGCGCGGGGTGGACCTGGCCGTCGCCGAGCCCGGCTTCGAGGCCGTCATGGGCGCCTCCGGCTCGGGCAAGTCCACACTCCTGCACCTGCTGGCGGCGCTGGACACACCGGACGCCGGCGAGATCCGCATCGGCGGCGAGCGCATCGACACGCTGGGCGACGCCGACCTGACACGGTTCCGGCGCACACGGGTGGGCCTGATCTTCCAGCGGTTCAACCTCCTGCCCACGCTGACCGCGCGGGAAAACGTCGAGCTGCCCGGGATCCTCGCGGGTCTGTCGCCGGCCGACGCCGCGAACCGATCGGCGGCGCTGCTGGATCGCCTGGGCCTGGCCGGCCGGGCCGACCACAGGCCCGACGCCCTGTCCGGGGGCGAGCAGCAGCGCGTGGCGATCGCCCGCGCGCTCTTCTTCGCCCCGCCGGTGGTCCTCGCCGACGAGCCCACCGGCGCCCTGGATTCGGCCACCGCCGAGGAGCTCTGGAGTCTTCTGGACGAACTCGCCGCCGAGCGCGAGACGACGGTGCTGATGGTGACGCACGAGCCGGCCGCCGCCGTCCACTGCCGGCGCGTGCACGTGCTGGGCGACGGCGTGATCCTGGGCGCCTTTGACACGGAGGGACTCGATGCGACCGGTGTGGCGGCTCGCGCTCAGCAGTTTGGCCGGTAGGCGCGTGCGGACGGCGCTGCTGGTCGGGGCCGTCGCCGCCAGCGCCGCCCTGATCGTCGCCATCACCTGCGGGGTGGCGTCGGTCAACGCCACGCTGCGCTCGCGCGTCGCCGCGACCGTCGGCGTCGCCGACCTCCGCGTCACCCGGATCAACGAGAGCGCCTTCGACGCCTCGATCGCCGAGACCATCGCGTCCTGGCCCGGGGTCCGGGCCGTCATCCCCGCGGCGCGGGGGCCGGTCACGCTGGCGGGGTTGTCCGGCGGTGAGGAGGTCGTCGCGATCGGCGCCGGCGCGGACCTGAGCACCGTCTTCGACACCCGCCCGCTGGACCTAGTCGCCGGGCGCCAGCCCAGCGCCCCGGACGAGATCGCCGTCGAGGAGCGCCTCGCCGACGACCTGGGCGTCGGGCCCGGCGGCCGGGTGCGCGTCGTCTCCTTCTTCGGCGGGCCCGACACGCTCACCGTCACGGGCGTCATCCGCAAGGCGCCCTTCGCCGACCTCTCCCGCCCGCCGGCCGTCCTGGACCGCGCCACGCTCGGCGCGATCCTCGGCGAGCCCGACCGCGTGCGCGCGATCGACGTCATCCTCGAGCCCGGCGCCGACGCGTTCGCCTTCGCCGACACCCACCAGGCCGACCTGCCCGAGGGCCTCCTCCTGCAGCCCACGGAGCGCATCACCTCCGGCATCGACCAGAACATCCGCGCCCAGACCGTGGGCCTGACCGTGGTCGCGATCATCGGATTCCTCGCCGCCGCGTTCATCATCCTCACCGGGCAGGCGACCGACGTGGTCCAGCGGCAGCGCGAGCTGGCCGTCGTGCGCAGCGTCGGGGGGTCGCGCGGGCAAGTCGCCGGGGCGCAGCTGCTCGCTGGCGCGATCATCGGCGCCCTCGGGGCGCTCGTGGGCGTCCCGGCGGGAGCGGCGATCGCTTTGGTGGGGGTGACGTTTTTTCGCGAACACCTCCAGGCCGGGCTGGTGATCCCGCCGATGGGCGTCGGCGCCGCCGCTGCGGGCGCGATCGGGTCGGGCGTCCTCGGGGCGGCTTGGCCCGCGATCCTGGCGTCGCGCGTGAGCCCGCTGCAAGCTCTGGCCGCCCGGGCCAGGCCGCGACGGACGCGCAGCGTGCTGATCGTCGGCGCCGTCGGCGCGGGGCTGGCGCTGGCCGAGTTCGTCCTGCTCGCGATGTCGAACGTCGGCGACCGCTCCTTCTGGATCTACATCCTGGGCGGGGTGCAGGGGCTCTTCGTGGGGTACTTCCTGCTGGGCGCGCTGGCCGTCGTGATCACGGCCAGGCTGATCGGCCCGGCGCTGGCGCGGCTGGTGCGCGTCCCGCCCGCCCTGATCGCCGAGACCGTCGCCGTCGCCCCATTCCGGTACGGCATGACGGCGGCGTCGCTGATGGTCGGGCTCGCGATGATGATCGTCATCTGGACCGCCGGCGGCGCGGTCGTCAAACAGTGGCTCGGCGCCGTCGAGTTCCCCGACGCGTTCGTCTACGGCTGGATGGGGATCACCCCCGAGGACCGGGCCCGCGTCGACGCCCTCCCGTTCGTCCGCCGGACCAACGCCGTCGCCATCGTCGACGCCGACGACCGCGGCGTGTTCGGCGTCTCCGGGCTGCACAACGTCGGCACGACCTTCGTCGCGTTCGAGCCCGAGCCCTTCTTCGCGACCACACGCGTCACCTGGATCGAGGGCGACGAGGAGACCGCGCGCCGACGGCTCGACGCGGGCTGCGCCGTCCTCGTCGCTCAGGAGTTCAAGGTCGCCCGCGGGCTGGGCGTCGGCGATCGTCTCACGCTGGGGATCGCCGGCCGGGACGCCGAGTTCGAGATCGTCGGCGTGATCGCCTCGCCGGGCCTGGAGATCGCCAGCCGGTACTTCGACATCGGGCGGATGTACCGCAACCAGGCCGTCAGCGCCGTGTTCGGCACGCGCGCGGACCTGGAGCGCCTCGCCGGGGTCGACGACGTGCAGCTCATCCAGATCGACCTCGACGACGCCGTTGACGACACGGACGCGGTCCGCCGGCTGCGCCGGGCCTTCGCGGGGACGAGCGTCTCCGTCGGGTCCGGGCGCGAGATCAAGGGGACCATCGAGACCATCGCCACGGGGTCCTTCCTGGTGATGAGCAGCGTCGCCGTGGCCGCGATCCTGATCGCCTGCCTGGGGGTGGGCAACGTGATCCTCGCGGGGATCGAGGCCCGGGCGTTCGAGTTCGGCGTCCTGCGCGCCGTGGGCGCCTCGGGGCCGCTGCTGACCCGGCTGGTCCTGATCGAGGCGCTGATCATGGGGCTGGCCGGGTGCCTGCTGGGGACCGGGTTGGGCCTGCAGGGAGCGTGGTCGGAGATGCGCCTCTATCGGCAGCTGGCGGGGCTGGACCTGGCGCTGCGTCCGCCGATCGGCCCGATCGCCGCGGGCTGGGGGATCGTGATGCTCCTGGCCCTCGCCGCCGCCGTGGCGCCCGCCGCCCGGCTGGGTCGGCGCCGACCGCGCGAGCTCCTCGCCGAGCCGGAGTGAGATCCGCTCGTTCGGCGGTGGCACGGGCGTCCCGCCCGTGTGAATCGCTCACTCGTGATGCGCACGCGCCGCGTCATCCGAGGCCGGGCCGCGCGTCGCGCCGAGCCCCGGCGCCAACCGCAGGGCCAGGGGCCGCAGCGAGAAGAGAAGCAGCGCCAGGGCGCTGGCCACGGCGATCCACCGCGGCACGTGCCGGCCGCCGGCGCCGACCTGGGCCGCGATGTCGATCCCCCACGCGGCGACGATCGCGTCCACCGCCAGGCCCGCGCCTAGCGCCGTCAGCGCCACCATGACCACATACACCGCCGTCGCCCGGTCGCCGATCTCTTTGCGGATCACGCCCAGCGAGCCGATGTTGGTCGCGGGCCCGGCCAGGAGCAGCACCACCGCGACGCCCGGCGCCACGCCCGTCGCCAAGAGCCCCGCCGCGATCGGCGTCGACGCGCTGGCGCAGATGTACAGCGGCACGCCCGCCACCAGCGCCGCCAGCATCGCCCACCATCCCGACAGGGACGCCAGCGCCCCGGGCTCCACCAGCGCCCGCATGACACCCGCGAAGAGGAGCCCCACAGCCAGCCACAGCGCGATGTCGCCCAAGAGCCGTGTGAAGGAGTAGGCCAGCCCGTCGGCGATCCGCCGTGCGATCCCCGGCGATTGCGGCGGCGTTTCGGTCTGCGCCGAGGACGAGCAGCACGACGCCGCCCGTTCGACCGGCTCGGGCTCGGCGCTCGCTGCGCCGGCGCAGCAGCCCGACGACACGGGTTCGGCGCCGTCGCCCTCGCACTTGCAGTTGGTGGGCCCGGCGTCATGACCATCGGCGTGGGCGCCGTCGCGGTCCGTGAGCGAGACGGCCAGCCCCGTCAGGATCGCGCTGGCGATCGCCGCGATCGGCCGGACGACCGCGAAGAACGGGCCCAGGAGGGCGTACGACAGGGCGATCGAATCGAGCCCTGTCTCGGGCGTCGCCACCAGGAAGGACGACGTGGCGCCCTTGGACGCGCCGCCCTTGCGCAGCCCGATGGCGACGGGCAGCACGCCGCACGAGCACAGCGGCAGGGGCGCCCCCACCAGCGCCGCCACCGCGACCGGACCGGCGCCTCGCCCGCCCAACCACCGCGCGATCAGCGCCGTCGGCATCAGCGCCCGCACCAGGCCGGCGGCGATCAGGCCCAGCATGAGCCACGGCGCGGCCTCGAGCGACACCTCCACCACGCCGCCCATGATGGCCCGCGCCGTGTCCATCACCGGCATCGTACTCGGGCCGGGCGATCTAGAATCGCCGCGTGCTTGTCATCGACCGCCCGTTCGAGATGGTCACGGACCTGTCGCCCACGGGCGATCAGCCCGCGGCGATCGACGCCCTGGTCGATCGGCTCGGCGCGCGGAGGGACCCGGCCGCGTGCCTCCTGGGCGCCACCGGGACGGGCAAGACCTTCACCATGGCTCATACCATCGCGCGGCTGGGCCGGCCCGCGCTCCTGATCAGCCACAACAAGACCCTCGCCGCCCAGCTCTACGAGGAGATGCGCGAGCTCTTCCCGCGCAACGCGGTGTGCTACTTTGTTTCCTATTATGATTACTACCAACCCGAGGCGTACATCCCCCAGCGGGACATCTACATCGAGAAGGACGCCGGCCGCAACGACGACCTTGACCGCCTGCGCCTCGCCGCGACCAGCAGCCTGCTGAGCCGCAACGACGTGATCGTGGTGGCGTCGGTGTCGTGCATCTTCGGGCTGGGCTCGCCGGACGAGTACGGCCGCAAGGTCGTCGCCGTCGAGCGCGGGCAGACCCTCGACCGCCGGGGTTTCCTCCTGGCCCTGAACGACCTCCAGTACCAGCGCAACGACCTGGAGCTCGCCCGCGGCACGTACCGCGTTCGCGGGGACACCATCGACGTCCACCCGGCGTACGAGCGGCACGCCATCCGGCTGGAGCTCTTCGGCGACGAGGTCGACGCCATCCACCTGATCCACCCGACCAGCGGGGAGACCCTCGCCGAGGAGTCCCGCGCCTTCATCTTCCCCGCGGTGCACTACGTCGCCGGGGAGGACACCGTCGAGCGCGCCGCCGAGTCCATCCGCGCCGAGCTCGACGAGCGCCTGCTGCAACTGCGGCACGAGGGCAAGCTCCTGGAGGCCCAGCGCCTCGCCGCCCGCACGCAGTACGACCTGGAGATGATCCAGGAGATCGGGTACTGCCAGGGCGTCGAGAACTACTCCCGGCACCTGGACGGCCGGGCGCCCGGCGAGAAGCCCTTCACGCTGCTGGACTATTTCTCCCGCGACCCCGCCGGCGGCCCGCCGACGCGCGACTGGCTCTGCATCATCGACGAGAGCCACGTCACCATCCCGCAGATCCGGGCCATGTACAACGGCGATCAGGCGCGCAAGCGCGTCCTCGTCGAGCACGGCTTCCGGCTGCCCAGCGCCCTGGACAACCGGCCGCTGCGCTTCGAGGAGTTCGAGGCGTCCGTGCCCCAGGTCCTGTTCGTCAGCGCCACCCCGGGCCCGTACGAGCTGGAGCGCGCCGGCGGCGAGGTCGCCGAGCAGATCATCCGCCCGACGGGGCTGCTGGATCCCACGATCGAGGTCCGCCCCGCCCGGGACCAGGTCCCCGATCTGGTCGAGCGCTGCGCCGCCTGCGCCGCCGCCGGTGACCGCGCCCTGGTCACGGCGCTGACCAAAAAACTCTGCGAGCAGCTGGCGACGTACCTCGCCGACCGCGGGCTGCGCGTGCGGTACCTGCACTCGGAGGTCGAGACGCTCGACCGGCTGGAGATCCTGCGCGACCTGCGCACGGGCGAGTTCGACGTGCTCGTGGGCGTGAACCTCCTGCGCGAGGGGCTGGACCTGCCGGAGGTCGCGCTGGTGGCGATCCTCGACGCGGACAAGGAAGGTTTCCTGCGCAGCCCGACGAGCCTGATCCAGACCATGGGCCGGGCCGCCCGCCATGTGGAGGGCCGGGTCGTGATGTACGCCGACACGATCACGCCGGCGATGCGACAGGCGATCGACGAGACCGAGCGCCGCCGGGCCCTCCAGGCCGAGCACAACCGGGCCCACGGCGTGACGCCCACGCAGATCACCAAGGCCATCCGCACCGGGATCGAGACCGAGCTGGCCGCCCGCCGGCTTGCGCGCCGGGCCGTCGAGGCGTCCGAGCCCGAGTTCGAGCGGGCCGAGCTGATCCGGATCCTGGAGGGCGAGATGCTCGAAGCCGCCGAGCGCCTGGAGTTCGAGGCGGCCGCCCGCCTGCGCGATCAGGCCGAGATGATCCGCGCCGGGAAGGTCGGTCGCGCGGGCCGGGTCAAGCGCTCGGACCTGGACCGCGCCGACCGGGGCGGGCGCGCGTCGCGCCCCGGCGCCCCAGGCTCGCGACCGCGCCGCCCGAAGAAACACCGCCGGTGATTGCCGGGCGCCTCTCGTCCAATAACTCCCGTCCCTCTTGTGGTGGACCCGACTGCCAAGATTCGGCCAAAGCCGGGCGAACACCGTCCCGAAATATGAGGCGTCGTCCGGTCCTCCCGCGAGACGAACCCATGCCCCACACGCCCGCCGCGCCCGATTCCGACCTCACCGACGCCGACGCGCTCCTCAATGAGGCGTGCGAGCGCAACGCCGTCATCGAGTTGCACCGCCGGGACAACAACGAGTCGATCCCCGCGGCGCGCGGGCGGATGCTCGCCGTGCGCGACGATGCCCTGGTGATCGCCGAGCCGCAGATCATCGGCCGGGACTCGCGCCTGAGCGCGGGCGTGGCGGTGGACGCCTTTTTCCTCGCCGGGGACGTGATGCTCCACTTCGTCAGTGAGATCATCTCCACCACGGAGATGGTCCGCCTGAACGAGCATAAGCGAGTCCGCGCGTTCACTATCTCAGCGCCGGAAGCGATCGCGCCCGGGCAGCGCCGGTCGTACTTCCGCACGCTCGTCCTCGGCGACGAGCCCGTCCGCGCCACGCTGCGCGCGGTGCTCAGCGCCGACCCCATCCAGTGCCCCATCGACGCGGCGCCGATCGCGGCGGAGATGGTGGACGGCTCGCCGCTGGGCTTCGGGCTGAACGTCGGTGAGAGTGACGCCCGCCGGGTGCGCCTCTACGATTTGTTCTTCATGTCGTTCACCATCCCGGGTGACCAACAGATGCGCACGCTCCTGGTCGAGCTGCGTCAGAACCGGGACCTGGGCGACACGGGGCTGCGCCGATTCGGGATGTTGACGCACGCCTGGCCGACCCGGCGCGACCACAACTTAACGATCCAGCCGGTGCTGCGCTGGCTGCACGAGGTGCAGCGGCGCCGGCTCCGCGCCGCCTGACCCGCGCCGGCGCCGGTACGATGGCCGGCCATGAAAGCGATGCTGTTCGCCGCCCTGGCCGGGCTGGCCTGGGGCGTGGGCGAGGTCTTCACCAAGTCGGTCCTGCACTCGAAGCAGGTCGGCCCGATCACCGCGATCGCCGTGCGCTCGCTGGTGGCCCTGCCCGTCCTGTGGCTGGCGGCGTGGGTCGTGCTGACGCGCACGCGGACCGAGCCGGCCGGCTGGCTCGGCGCCGACCGCGCCGTCCTGGCGAAGCTGGTCCTCGGATCGGGGCTCATCGCCGGCGCCGGCGCGATGCTCTGCTTCTACCTCGCCCTGTCGCTGGGCGAGGTCTCGCGCGTCAAGCCGGTCGCCTTCGCCCTGGCGCCCGCGACGGCCGTCCTCCTGGGCTGGCTGGCGCTGGGTGAGCCGATGACCCCGCGCAAGGCCGCCGGCCTGGCGTGCATCCTGGCGGGCGTCCTCCTGCTGACGGGCCGGTGAGGCGCGACCCTATCATCCGCGACCGCCGCGAGGAGCCCGCCGTGCCCGCCGATCGCCACACCGCGACCCGCTGCATCCGCGTGCGCGGCGCCCGCGAGCACAACCTCCGATCCGTCGACGCCGACATCCCGCGCGACCGGTTGGTGGTCATCACGGGCCTGTCCGGCTCGGGGAAGTCCTCCCTGGCTTTCGACACTATCTTCGCCGAGGGCCAGCGCAAGTACATGGAGTCGCTCTCGGCGTACGCGCGGCAGTTTCTCGACGTCCTGCGCAAGCCCGACATCGACGACATCGAGGGCCTGCCCCCCACCATCGCCATCGAGCAGCGCTCGGGGGTGCATAACCCGCGCTCCACGGTCGCCACCAGCACCGAGATCTACGACTACCTGCGGCTGCTCTTTGCGCGCTGCGGCTCGCCGACGTGCTGGTCGCCGACGAAGAAGAGGAAGTCCGGCGCCGTCTCGGCGCGGTGCGGCCGGCCCATCGCTGCGACCAGCGCCACGCAGATCGTCGACGCGGTCCTGGCCTCGGGCGCCGGCGCCCGGGTCATGATCCTGGCGCCGATCGTCTCGGCGAAGAAAGGCTTCCACGCGGACGTCTTGGCCCGCTTGCGGCGCGAGGGCTTCAGCCGTGCCCGGGTCGACGGCGCCGTCGTCGACCTGCGCGAGGCGCTCAAGGAGGGCGGCGACAACCCGCTGGGCCTGGGCCGGCACGAGCGCCACACCGTCGAGGCCGTCGTCGACCGCGTCGTCGTCAAGCCCGAGGCCCGGCAGCGCCTCGCCGAGTCCATCGAGACGGCCCTGGAACTGGGCGACGGCCAGGTGGTCGTCACCCGCCAGGGCGACGGCGACGCGTGGACGGACCACCTCTACAGCGACCGGCTGGCCTGCGCCCTTCACCCCGGGTGCGCCATCGAGGGGCTCGAGCCGCGGCTCTTCTCGTTCAACTCGCCTTTCGGCGCCTGCCCCGAGTGCAACGGGCTGGGCGTCACCGCGCTCTTCGACGAGGCCCTCGTCATCCCCGACGACACCAAGCCCATCGCCCGCGGCGCCATCGAGCCCTGGTGGAAGGCCCGCGTCTGGTTCAACAAGCACACCCGGCGCTTCCTGCGGCTCTTCGGCGTCGCGCCGACGGCGCGGGTCCGGGACCTGGACCCCGACCTGCGGCGGATCCTCGTCCACGGCGCCACCGAGGCCGACCTCAAGAAACGCAAGATCACCGACCGCAAGGGCTGGCGCGGCGTGCTGCCCACGCTCCAGCGCTGGTACGAGACCACCGAGAGCGCCACCATGCGCGAGTGGCTGGGGCGTTACACCACCGAGACGCCCTGCCCCGCGTGCCTGGGCGACCGCCTGCGGATCGAGTCGCTCGCGGTCTTCATCCCGCTGACCGAGCCCCTGCCGGACGGCGTCGCCGAGCGCCGGTCGGGCCACGGGTTGCCGACGGACCCGGGCCGGGTCAACATCGCGGACTTTGCGCGCCTGTCGATCGCCCAGGCCGAGGGCGTGATCGGGTCCCTGGACCTCACCGACGAACAGCGCGCCATCGCCGAGCCCATCGTCCGCGAGGTGCGCAACCGGCTGGGGTTCCTGGCGAGCGTCGGGCTGGGGTACCTGTCGCTGGACCGCAGGATGGGCACTCTCAGCGGGGGCGAGGCCCAGCGCATCCGCCTGGGGACGCAGGTGGGGTCCAAGCTCGTCGGCTCGTGCTACGTCCTCGACGAGCCCACCATCGGCCTGCACCCGCGCGACAACGCCCGGCTGATCGGGACGCTCCGCCACCTGACCGACATCGGCAACACCGTCCTCGTCGTCGAGCACGACGAGGAGATGATCCGCGCCGCCGACCACCTCCTGGACATCGGCCCCGGGCCGGGCGTCCACGGCGGGCGCGTCGTGGCGCAGGGCTCGATCGACGACCTGATCGCCGAGCCCGAGTCCGTCACCGGGCGCTACCTGGCCGGGGAGCGGCGGATCGAGGTCCCCGCGCGGCGCCGACCCGTTGACGAATCGCGGGCCGTCGTCGTCAAGGGCGCCCGCGCCAATAACCTCAAGTCGATCGACGCGGCGTTCCCGCTGGGCGGGGTGGTGTGCGTCACCGGCGTCTCGGGGTCGGGCAAGTCGACGCTGGTCAACGACATCCTCCTCGCCGCGGCCCGCAAACACCTGCACGGCTCGCGGGTCAGGCCCGGCGCCCACACCCGCGTCACGGGCCTGCCCAAGATCGACCGCGTGATCGAGGTCGACCAGTCGCCCATCGGCCGCACGCCGAGGTCCAACCCCGCGACGTACACCAACGTCTTCGACGAGATCCGCCGGGTCTTCGCCCAGACCAAGGAGGCCAAGATCCGGGGGTACAAGCCCGGGCGGTTCTCGTTCAACGTCAAGGGCGGGCGCTGCGAGGCGTGCCAGGGCCAGGGCGTCAAGAAGATCGAGATGCACTTCCTGCCGGACGTGTTCGTGGAGTGCGAGGTCTGCCGCGGGGCGCGCTACAACCGCGAGACCTTGGAGATTCACTACCGCGGCAGGTCCATCGCGGGCATCCTGGACATGACCGTCGAGGAGGCGTGCGCGTTCTTCGAGCACCACCCCAAGATCATCCGCTTCCTGTCATGCCTGCGCGACGTGGGGTTGGACTACGTCCGACTGGGGCAGCCCTCGCCGACGCTCTCGGGGGGCGAGGCCCAGCGGGTCAAGCTCGCATCGGAGCTGGGCAAGGGCGCGGGCCAGGCCGCCGCCCTGGGCCACACGCTGTACATCCTCGACGAGCCGACGACGGGCCTGCACTTCGAGGACGTCCGGAAGCTGCTGGGCGTGCTGCACCGGCTGGCCGACGCGGGCAACACGCTGGTGGTGATCGAGCACAACCTGGACGTGATCAAGGGCGCCGACTGGATCATTGATCTGGGCCCCGAGGGCGGGGACGCCGGCGGCCGGGTCGTCGCCGCGGGCCCGCCCGAGGCCGTCGCGGCCCACCCGACCTCGCACACCGGCGCGTTCCTCAAGCCGCTGCTGGCGCGCGCCGCGCGATCCTCCGACCGGACGCGGGACGCCAAGGCCGGGGCGAAGCCCACGCGACGCCCGTCGGCCCGGCCGAGCAAGGCCCGATCACGGCGCTCGGCCCCGTCGCGGTCGACCAGCGGGTGACCGGTTGTGTGCAGGCTCGGTCGCGCTGGCTCTAGCCGCCCAGGGCGTCGGCGTCGGCGACGGCCGCGCCTTGCTCGGCGAGCCAGCCGTCGATCACTTGCACGATCGATTCCTGGAGCGCCTTGACCCGGGAGATCGGCACGCGGTGCTGCGGGATGTCGTTCACCAGCACGCTGAAGACCACGGCCCGGCCGGTGTCCGCGTCGAGCACGTACCCGCTCAGGCAGGACACCCGGCTGATGTACCCGCTCTTGGCCCGCACGACGCCGGCGAGGTCCATGCCGCGGAACCGGCTCGCGAGCGTCCCCTCGTCCCCCGCGATCGGCAGGGACTCGATGAACGCGTCGCCCGCGCGCTCGTCCTGCGCCAGCCGCGCCAGCCACCGCGCCATCGCCCCCGGGGTGACGCGGTTGTCGCGTGACAGGCCCGACCCGTCGGCGATGACCGTCGCCGCGGCGTCGGCGGGGCCCAGCGTCTCCTCGATCGTCATCCGCACTACGGCGGCGCCCGTCTCGAAGGCGCCCGCCCGCCCCGTCACCTCCCGGCCCAGGCGCTTGAGCAGGGCCTCGGCGTAGAGGTTCTGCGAGTCGACGTTGCACCGCCTCAAGACGGTCGAGATCGGCGAGCGCACGACCGCGATCGTCTCGCCCGGCGCTGGCGGGGCGTCGCCCGCGCGCACGACGCGCACCGCGGGCTCGCCCAGCCCGGCGCGCGCCAGGCGGTCGGCCAGCAGCCGGCCGGCCACCATGGGCGGGTCGTGGACCGCGACCGGGATCGGCTCGGCGAGCGTGTGCCGCAGGGCCCCGAACACCGTCATCTCGTTGCTCGTGGCGGGCCTGGCCACCCACACCGTGTTCTGCCCGCGGTCGACGGTCCGCGCCCGGTTGCGCACGCGGAGCCACGGCGCCGAGGGCTCCAGCGTGACCCGCGGCGGCTGGCCCGGCTGGTCCCGCGCCAGGTAGAACGACACCACGTTCGTGTAGAAATTCAACCCCGCGACCTCGGCCGCGTACCACCGGTTGAGCTGGTCTGCGGGCCAGGACGGGTGCACGAACCGGTCGTCGAACACGCTCGCGTCGACCACGACCTCGTCCACGGGCCCGCCCGAGCGCCGGACCGCGTCAACCCACCGGCCCAGGAGGTCCTCCACGCCAAGGCCCATCTCCTCCAGAAGCGCGGGGTCGGCCAGCGCCGGGTCGCCCGAGCCGCGCAGCGCCAGGGTCCCGCCGGCGCGCTCCAGCGTGGTGCGGAACTCGAACGACTCGCCCAGGACCAGCAGCGCGGCGCCGGTGGTCAGGAGTTTCATGTTCGACGCGGGGATGAACGCCTCGCCGTCGCGGATCGCGGCGAGCGTGTCGCCCGTCTGCACGTCGATGACCGACACCCCCACGCGGGCCTCGCCCAGGGGCGTGTGCGCCAGCAGGACCTCGATCTGGGTGTCGAGCGACTGCCCCACGGCCACGGGCGCGGCGAGCACCGCGGCGAGCACCGCGGCGAAGACCGCGGCGATCCAGGTCCATCGCTGGTGTGCTCCGACGGTTCGCATGACGCGGCCTCCGTGCCGGGGCGACGGGCCGCCCCTTGGGACAGCCTATCGGCGCCGGCGGGGCGCGCCCTGCACCCACGGCCGCGGGCCCGTGCGGTACACTCCGCCCGCGCGCGCTGCGCCGAGGAGGACCCGCCCGGTGGCCGAGGCCAAACCGATCATCGAGTTCGCCAACTTCGCCAAGGTGGACCTGCGCGTCGCCCGCGTCACCGAGGCCGAGCCCCACCCCAACGCCGACCGCCTGCTCCGGCTGCGGGTCGACGACGGGTCCGGTGAGCCGAGGCAGATCTGCGCCGGCATCCGCGGGCACTACGACCCCGCGGACCTCGTCGGCCGGCTGATCGTGATCGTCGCCAACCTCAAGCCGCGCACGATCCGCGGCGAGGAGAGCCGGGGCATGCTCCTGGCGGCCAGCGACGCGCCGAAAGACGACCCCGACGCGGAGCGCCGCGTTGTCCTCCTGACCCCGATGAGCGACATCGACCCGGGTTCGATCGTCTCCTGAGCCGCCCGCGCCGATGCCCGCGACACAGACCAGCCCGGACGCGCGGCTCGCCGACCTCTCCCGGCTCGGCTGCGCGGGCCAGCCCGTCGGCCCCGACGACGCCCGCTGGATCCTGACCGAAGAGGCGGTCCCGCTCCTGCCGCTGGCCCACGCGGCGGGGCTGGTCCGCCGGCGGTTCTTCGGCGACCGCGTGCAGGTGCACATGCTGCACAACGTGCAGTGCGGCGCCTGCCCGGAGGATTGCGGGTATTGCGGCCAGGCCCGCACCTCCGACGCCCCCATCGCGGCGCACAAGCTCAAAGGGCGCGACGAGATCCTCGCCGAAGCGAAGCGCGCCAAGGACGCCGGCGCGTTCCGCTACTGCATGGTGCTCTCCGGGCGCGGGCCCGACGACGCCGACGTGGACTTCATGGCCGGGTGCATCCGCGAGGTCAAGGCCCGGTTCGGGCTCGAGACCTGCCTCAGCGCCGGGTTGATGGACGAGGCCAAGGCCCGTCGGCTCAAGGACGCCGGGCTCGACCGCCTCAACCACAACCTCAACACATCCAAGGCCCGGTACCCCGACATCTGCTCCACGCACACCTACGGCGATCGCGTCGAGACGCTGCGCGCCGCCCGGTCCGCGGGCCTGGCCGTGTGCTCCGGGCTGATCGTGGGCATGGGTGAGAGCGCCGACGACATCATCGAGGTCGGGCGCCATCTCCGGGCCCTGGGCGCCGAGTCCATCCCCGTCAACTTCCTGGTCCCCATCCCCGGCAACGCGATCACCCGGCCGGTCTCGTGCGGGGCGCCGCTGACGCCCGCGTTCTGCCTGCGCGTGCTGTGCGCCATGCGGCTGCTGAACCCCTCGGCGGAGATCCGTATGGCGGCGGGACGGGAGATCCACCTGCGGTCGCTCCAGCCGGTCGCCCTGGAGCCGGCCAACTCCCTCTTCATCGACGGGTACCTGCTGACCCGCGGAAGCCCCGCGTTCGAGACCCTGCGCATGATCCGCGACGCGGGCTTCACCGTCGCCCTGCCCGCGGGCGGGGCCACCGACGAACTGCGGGCGCTGCTCGACGCGCTGGACGCGCCCGGGCCGGAGATCGGCGTCATCAAGGACGAGCACGTCTCGCCGCGCAAGCTCGCCCGTCTGAGCGTCTCCGCCGAGCCCGCCGGCCATGATCCGTGAGATCGCCGTCGGCACGCCCGGCGCCGGCCTCCTCGACATCACGGCCGAGATCGCGGGCGTCGTCGCCGACGCCGCGATCGATGAGGGGCTCTGCACCGTCTTCGTGCGCCACACCTCCGCGAGCCTGGTGATCCAGGAAGCCGCCGACCCCTCGGCCCGGCAGGACCTGGAGCGCTGGCTCGACCGGCTGGTCCCGCCGGGCGACCCGCTCTACACGCACACCGCCGAGGGCCCGGACGACATGCCCAGCCACATCAAAAGCGCCCTGACCGCGACGAGCCTGTCGATCCCGGTCATCCGCGGCGCTCTGGGGCTGGGGACCTGGCAGGGCGTGTACCTGTGGGAGCACCGGTCGGCGCCGCACCGCCGGCGAGTGCTGGTGCACGTCGCGGCTGGGTGACGGCGGCTCACTCCGCGTCGCGCTGGGGCCCGCGGCCGGCGGGCTCGGCCTGCATGTACAGCGGCAGGTAGCGGTAATAGACCTCCAGGCTCAGCGTGCACAGGGCCGTCTGGTACACCCGGCCCGCGATGCGCGACCAGCGGTCAGCCGGGTCCCACGAGCCCGCGGCGAGCCCGTCGCCGCGCTGCTGCGCTAAGAGTTCGCGGGTCAGCGCCTCGTTCCACTGCGCCCACGGCTCGCCCTGGTGCTGGAACAGCGCCAGCGTGCCGTAGTACCACAGGTAGGTGTTCGCGTCGCGCTCCCAGTCCGGGGGTTCGGCGACGACGAACGACGCGGACTGGACCATCCGCGCCTCGTCGCGCCCCCGGCCGAGCAGCTGCTGCACGAACATGCCCTCGGCCGTCATCGAGCGCGTCGGCGGCATCCCCGGCTGGTACGCGTAGAGCCCCGCGGCCCGCGGGCGGCTGACACGCTCCAGCCAGGCCCGAGACTGGGCGAATGACTCCTCCGGCACGCGCAGGCCCACGCGCCGGGCGCTCGCCAGGGCCATCACCTGCCAGCCGAGCACGGACGTGTCGCCGGCCATCCCCGGCTCGTAGCGCCACCCGCCGGCGTCGGCGTTGTGCGCCCGGGTGATGAAGTCGATCGCCCGCTGCGCCGGCTCGCGCAGCAGCGGGTCGCCCGTCATCCCGAACGCCTCGCACAGCGCGATCGCCGCGATCCCCTGCGAGTACATGGTCTCGCCGGAGCGGATGTCGCCGGCCTCGTCGAGATTCGCCAGCAGGAAGTCGAGCGCCCGCCGGACGACCATGCGGTGCTCGGAGTCCTTGGTGTGGGTGTAGTCGGCGCCGAGGTAGCACAGCGCCGCGAGCCCGGTCAGCGCGACGTCCACGTCGGCGCGGGCCCGGCCCCCGCACTGCCCGCACCCGTCGTCGAAGTCGCGCCCGGACCACCGGCCGTCGGGCGACTGGTGCCGGGCCAGCCAGTCCAGGGCCAGGGCGACGGCCCGCTCGGTCTCGTCGCTGCCGCCCAGGCGCTCGACGAGCTCCCGCCGCTGCTCGGGGTCGCGCTGCGGGTAGACGGTCTCGGGCGGGGCCGTCTCGGTGGGGACGGCCAGCGCCAGCGCGGGCGCCAGCGGCGCAGGCGCTTCGGCGAGATCGAGCGCCGGCGCCGGCGCGACGGCGGGCGTCGCGTCGGGCGCGTCC